>NZ_CP024201.1:1915909-2235227 GCF_002749615.1 Caulobacter mirabilis | reverse complement strand
GACGACTGGCGCTCCATCAGCGGGACCAGCCGGCCGCGGATGCGGATCAGGCCTTCCCGGAACCGCGGCGCCACCGCCGCCTTCCATACGATCCGGTCGAACCAATCCTGATGTGCGCCGGCCTTCTCCATCGGGCCGAACAGCTGCTGCGGCTCCAGGCGCTCGTCGGCCGCCGCCTTGAGCAGCAGAGCGACAAAGCGGTGGAAATCCAGGTTGTTGGACGGCATTCCGGCCACGATGCGCGGCTCGTCTTTCGCGGAAGCACGCCATGTGCCGGTGTGGCAGGTGGCGCAGTTCAACCAGACGACGTCCACGCCGTTGACCTGGCGCCGCGACACGCCGATCGGCAGCTCCCTGCGCCGCCCCTTGGCGTCCGTCTCATAAATGAAGCCGAAGGCGCTGAAATCATTGCGACCTTCGAACTCCTCCGGATACAGCGCCGGCAGCGCGCGCCAGATGTCGTAGGGCACCCCGCTCTGTGGTTCGGAGCCGATCGAGCCGTACTTGAAATGGTCGACCGCCGCCGCGTACTGCGGCGTCGCTGATCCGGTCAGCCGCAGCGCCGCGCAGAGGCCCAGGCCCAGCACCGCCACGCCCAGGCCGATCAGCAGCGCCAAAACGATCAAGCCAAGCCGCAGCCGCCAGCGCCGTTCGGCCAGATAGCCCTCGACCGCCGTCACCGGTTGCTTGGCCGCCATCCTACAGCTCCGACGCCAGAGGGATGCGCATGTCGGCGCGCGGCTTGTAGACGCTCATGATCTCCTCGATCATGGCTTCTCGGGACGGGAACCGGGCCTCCTCGTAGCAGCCCATCGGGTTCTTCGGCGCGTTGGCCAGGCACTTGTTGCAGTAGGTGCAGGGTTTCTCGGGCAGGTCGCGGCCGGCGGCCCACTGCTTGACCAGATCCTTGTTGGCCATCAGCGAGCGGGCGATCGAGACGCCGTCGACGGCGCCGCCGGTGATCGCCTCGCGGATGTAGGACGCGGTCTGGAACCCGCCGGTGCACAGCACCGGGATGGTCACCGCCGCCTTGATGGCCCGGGCCTCCTCCAGGCTCACGCCCTCGACGGGATGACCCTTCTTCATGCGAAACCAGATCCAGTGGAAGATCGGCCGCAGCAGCGGGTAGCGGAACAGCAGGAAGTTGCGGAAGCCGTAGACCCCCGAGCTGATCATCGCGTCATAGGTCACCGCCAGGATGTCCAGCGGCAGATCGCCCGGCGGATTCAGCGGGTGCGGGAACAGCGAACCGGACGAGACGTGGATACAGTCGGCGCCCGCCGCCTCGACCCATTTGGCCACCTGGACGGTGTCGGCCAGGGTGTTGCCCTTTCCCTCCCAGGGGATGACGTTGTTGCGGTCGATCGCGCTGAGCTTGACCTGCAGGTGGAAGTCGCGCCCGACCTTGGCCCGGATGGCGCTGATCACGTCGAGCAGGAAACGGGCCCGGTTCTGCAGGCAGCCGCCGTACTCGTCCTTGCGGTCGTTGATGCCCGAGCTCAGGAACTGGGTGAACAGATAGCCGTTGGCGGCGTGCAGCTCGACCCCGTCCAGCCCCGCCTCGCGCGCCCGCCAGGCCCCCTCGGCGAACGCGTTCACGGTGTGGTCGATGTCGCCCTTGGTCATCGCCCGGCAGAGGAAGCCGTGCAGGGTCTCCTTGTTGCTGGTCGAGGTCAGGCTCGGCCGCATCTGGTTGTGGACGCCGGGAATGTCCATCTGCCGGCCGGAATGGCTCAGCTGCATGATGTATTTGGCGTCGAAGCTGTGGATCGCCTCGCCCAGCTTGGCCCAGAGCGGGATGAACTCGTCCCGGTGGACCGTGGCGTAGCCGGCGATGATCCGCCCCTCCATCAGCACCGGAACATAGGACGAGATGATCGCCCCGACCCCGCCGGCCGCGAACTTGCTCTCCCAGTTGATCCGCGTCTGGGTGAGCGAGCCGTCCTGGTTGTCGAAGATCCCGGACAGGTTCGAGCGGAAGATCCGGTTCTTGACCGTCAGGTTTCGGAACTTCAGCGGCTGGAAGATCGGATCGCCGGCGGCCGCGGCGTCGGCGGGCGTGCGCAGGGTCTCGGTCATGGCCGCGCCTCCCCGCCCTTGGCTTCGCGCCAGACCGCGCCCAGCAGCGAGGCGGTCCAGTGGTGCGCCGGGCAGCGGCTCCAGCTGTCGGTCATGAACACGACCTGCCGCGAGGGCGCGCGCAGGCGGGCGGCGTCAAGCTGGAAGAGGGTCAGAACCCCCTCCTCGACCTCGCCCCAGACCGTGCTGGCGGGCGCCTTCCATTGGCGCAGGACGGTCGCCGGCGCGACGGCGCAGCGGCAGATGACCGCCGCCTCGGTCAGGCTGTCGCGCGTCATCGGCTGGCGCCACAGCCCCCGCATGATCTTCAGGCCCCGCACCAGGTTGTGGACGGCGACCCCGGTGGCGTGCACCGCGGCCGGATCGCCGTCGACCGGCCTGGCCAGCGTCCGGCGCGCCCGGCCCACGGCGCCGGTGAGAGCCCACCACAGCAGCTGCAAGGGATTGAACGAGCGCGGCGCGGCGTCCAGCGTCCTGGCGGCGCGCCAGCGGTCGCTCCGCGCCTCATAGCCTGGCGAGAACAGCTCGCCGATCGCCGCCTGGGCCGTCGGCCCCAGTACGGACTCGCCCAGCTCGCCGCGGACGTAGCCCGCCAGGGTCGCCCGTTGCTGCGGCGTGCCGAGCTGGGCGTTCTGCAGTCTCTGCTCGAGCAGGGCCTGCAGCCGCGCGCGGTCGGGCGCGCCCCTCGCCGCCACCGCCGGCAGCGGATGGCCGTCGACCTGCAGCACCCTGCGGATACGTCCGGCCAGCATGCGGTTGACCAGCGGTCCGGCCTTGACGAACCGCCGATCCAGCCGGGCGTCCTCCGACAGGGCGTGGATCGCCGCGGGATCGTCGAGCCGGATGACGTCGACGAGGCCGGGCAGCCGGAGGCGCCCGCTCATCCCGCCGTCCCCTTGGCCCAGGGAAAGAACATGCTCCGGCAGTCCGCGAAGTGGACCGCCAACTCCGGCATATGGCGCTGCATCACGCTGCGCATGCCGTTGTCGCGCACCCAGGCGAAGCCGGTCGGGGTGTAGACGTCGGCGTTGAAGTCCTCGCCGTAGAACCGGTCGCTCTTCAGCCGTCGGGTGGCCATCAGGATGAAGATCCGGAAGGCGGTGTCGGAGAAGCCGAACCCCGGCGGCGTGCCGTTGCGGCTGCACTGGCTCTCGGCCAGGGTGCCCACCAGCAGGTCGACCTTCTCGATGTCGCCGTAGATCTCCCGAAGCTCCTTCTGCCAGTCCTTGTTGTCGGTCAGCTCCTCGAAGGACTTCGGCGCCCGCATGCTCATCAGGCGGCGGAACTCGCAGTAGCGCGGCACGCCCCGCTCGCGGTCACGCAGGATGTCCGTCGCCGCCAGGTCGGTCAGGACGTCGTTCTCCCGCTTGGGCGGCAGGTGGCGCAGGGTGTTCGGGTAGTTGTGCAGGCACAGCGCGCCGGGATGGCTGGTGGCCAGGGAATAGACGACGTCGGAGAAGCTGACGTGGTTGTAGACGTCGCTGGCGTTCCCGCGGGCGACGCCGATCAGGTCCCGCTTCAGCAGCTCCTTGTCGTTTCGCCGGCTGCGGAACGAGTATTCGTCCGGCATCAACGGATGCATCCGGTAGCAGGCGGCGAATTCCTCGGTCATCGCATAGGGAGCCGCGTGATGGTTCACCGGCGAGCCGGCGACCCCGAACAGAATCTCGCTCTCCCCGCCCCGTCCGAAGGCGCGATAGAAGGTCTCGCCGGCCAGCCCCCACCAGTTGGCGCGCATCGCCACCCGGCCTTCCGGGCTGTTCATCAGGGCCGGCGTCCATTCGACGGTGTGGATCTTGGCCAGCAGGGCCGAGACCACCAGACGCGCCTTCTGGAACAGCCATTCGCCGCTCTCGGTCGGATAGTCGATCCTCAGCCGGTCGACGACCGCATTGTGCTCGCGGGCGAACAGGGTGTGCATCACCGACAGGCCGATCCACCAGTTGCCGTTGACGCCGGCCAGTTCCAGGCCTTCGATCTTGGCGTCGGCGGCGATGGGCAGATGGCCGTTCGGCTGCAGCCACAGCTTGCCGTCCGGCAGCACGTCCTTATCGCCCGGCCTGGTCCGGACCTTCTTCTGCCGTTCGAGGGTCGAGCCGTAGATCTGGGACGCGTCCCACCAGTGGGTCTCGACGTTGGTGTAGGCCTGCGGCCGCCCCGCATCGCCGGGCCGGTGGCCGTCCCGCAGGGTTTTGAGCACCTCCATCTTCCCGCCCGGCCAGCTGTCGCCCTCGGGAATGTCGACATAGTATTTGTCGTTCGGGTCGTTCTCGCCGTGGCTCAGCCAGTCGTGGACCATGAACTGCAGCCAGGCCGCGGCCAGGGTGTTCAGGTGCGGCACCGGGATGAAGTCCTTGCGGGCCAGCAGGCGATTGCTGACGACCCGCGGGTTCGGGGTCATCAGGGCCGGCTCCTCCTCGCCGAAGGTGCGCTCGATGGGCATGTTGCGGCCGAACCGCGCCCCGACCATGCCCATCCAGGGATGCGCCAGGTCGTTGTAGCTGCCGTCGGCGGTGCGCGCCTCCCGGACGTCCAGCTGCGCGGGCGACGGCTGCGGCGCGCCGGGTTGGGGCGCCGTCTCGGTGTCGTAGAGGTTCTCGTGCCGCATGTTGACGCGCAGCCCGGCCAGCGTCGGCACGGCGATCACCGTCGGGTATTTGTGCCACGGCTGAAAGCGGCTGAGAAAACGGGCCGTTCCGCCCAGAACTGTCTCGAAAAGCGAACCCGCCACGCGTCGCACCTCCCCGGCCTCGAAACACGCAATTGGTCAGCGGGAGCTAAAGCACCCCCATAGGGCGAGAGGTAAACACGAAAACAAAACAACCGCGAGTGGAATATATCGATGTTCCGTGACTTGCGGCGGAAGGTCGCTTCAGTTGCACGGCGCCCGGGTTTCTGATCCACCCAAGAGCGAGCCCGGAGCCGAGCGAGTCATGCACAATCCCCTTCTGATGATGAACCTGCTCAGCGCGGTCTACTGGTTCGACGAGGCGCTGCAGACGGCGCTCAAGCGCGAGGGCTGGCCGGCCATCACCCGAGCCCAGTCGCTGTTGTTCGCCAACCTCGCGGCCGGCGAGTACCGGGCTTCGCGCCTGGCCCGGAACCTGGGCGTCACCCGGCAGTCGATCAGCGAAATGCTGCGTGAACTGGAAACGCGCGGCCTGCTCACCACCGAGGCCGACCCGAACGACCGCCGGGCGCGGGTGGTCCGCTTCAGCGAGGAGTCGGAGCCTCTTCGTGAAGCGGCCCGCGACGTGCTCCGCCAGCTCGAGCGTGAACTGAAGACAAGGATCGGGCCGGAGGCTTTCGGCGGCCTCATCGGCGGCCTGACGGCCGAATGGGGGGCGCCGCCGGACGTCCAGGCGCAGAAGCCGGTTCATCCGGCAGGGTCGGGTAGTCGGTGAATCCCTCCGCCAAGGGGCTGTAGAGCGTCGCTTCGTCCCAGCCGTTCTCGGGCGCGTCGCGCCGGATTCGTTCGGGCAGGTCCGGATTGGCGATGAAGCGCCGACCGAAGGCGATCAGATCGCAGCGGCCCGCCGCGAGGGCCGCCTCGGCGCTCGTCCGGTCGAACTCGCCGGCGGCGATCAGCGTCCCGCGGCGGCGTTCGCGAACGAAGGCCAGCACGTCGAAGTCCTCTGGTCCCAGGCGCAGGCTCCAGGTCGGCCGCTGCAGGTGGACATAGGCGAGGTCCAGCCGATCCAGCATCCGGAGCAGGACATCGTAGGTGTCGACGACCTCCGCCAGAGCCATCTCGATCCCGTTGTAGGCGAAGGTCGGGCCGATCTTGACCCCGACCCTGCCGCCGCCCGCCGTGGCGATCATGGCCTCCAGGGTCTCGATGACGAACCGGCATCGGGCTGTGGCCCCGCCGCCGTAGCCATCGGTCCGGCGATTGGCGGCGGGCGTGAGGAACTGTTGGTGAAGCAGGCCGCTGGAGGCATGCAACTCCACGCCCTCGAAGCCCGTTTCCCGCGCCCGCCGGGCGGCCTCGGCGAAGGCCTCGACGATCATCGGAATCTCGCCGGTTTCGAGGCCGCGCGGCGTCGGCGCCGGAACCTTGCGGACGCCGGCGTGCTCGCTCTCGGCCACGCGCACCTGCCCGGCGAAGGCGATGGCCGAGGGCGCGACCGGATCGCCCCCGCCCGGCTGCAGCCTGGGATGGGAGACCCGCCCGCCGTGACAGAGCTGAAGGAACATCCGCCCGCCGGCCTCTCGAACGGCGTCCGTCACCCCGCCCCAGGCGGCGATCTGGGTCTCTGAGCAAAAACCGGCCGTGCGCGGCGTCAGCCGCCCGCGCGGCTCGACATAGGCGCCCTCGCCGATCAGCAGCCCCGCCCCGGCCCGCTGGGCGTAGTAGCGGGCGTTCAGCGGCGCCGGCACGCCGTCCTCCCCGACCCGGAAACGGGTCATCGGCGACATCACCAGGCGATTGGGCAGACTCACCGGCCCGACGGCGGCCGGCGACAGCAGGTGCGGAAACCGCAGGCGCGTCCGAGGCGTCATCTGCTTCCCCAGAATGAATGTTCGGAACCTTGACAGAAATTATTCGATACCTATGGTTTCCGATTATGTCAGGAATCCTGACATGAACAAGTCGGCCCTCGAGAGCCGGCGAATGGGGAAACCGGCGTTCCTGCGGGACGCCACGGGAGGAGAAGCGCCATGCGCTCGAGGACCCTTTGGCTGGCGTCGGCGGCGCTGGCCGGCGCGCTGACCGCCCAGACGGCGGTCGCTCAGGACGAGTCGCCTACGCTGGAGGCCGTCGTCGTCACCGCCCAGAAACGGGCCGAGGACGTGCAGGACGTCCCGATTTCCATGGAAGTCCTGGGCGGCGAGCAGCTGGCCGCCATGCAGACCAGTACGTTCCAAGGACTGCAGAACTATGTGCCGAACCTGCTGGTGCAGCCGTCGCCGGGCAACAACGCGGTCTTCATCCGCGGTTTCGGCTCCCTGCCCTCGAACTACGCCTTCGACCAGTCGGTCAGCATGTACCTCGACGGGATCTACGGCGGTCGGAACCGGCAGTTCATGTCGCCGATGTTCGACGTCGAGCGGGTCGAGGTCATGCGCGGGCCGCAGGGCGCGCTGCTCGGCAAGAACACGGCCGCCGGCGCCGTCAGCATCGTCACCGCGAGTCCGAGCCGCACGCCGAGCGCGGAGATGACCGCGGTCTACAACTTCAGCCGCAAGGGCGGGGACCTGTCGGGCTACGTCACCGGCCCGCTGGGCGATGATCTGAGCGGCCGGCTGGCGATCAAATACACCGACATGGGCGGCTACATCGCCAACAGCGCGACCGGAAAGGACGATCCGCGGGTCGAGAACCTGTCCATCCGCGGGGGGCTCCGTTTCGAGCCCAGCGATCGGTTCGACGTCACGGCCAAGCTCTCCTACGACCATTTCGTCACCTGGGGCACGGCCCAGGTGAGGGTCGATCCGATCAAGGGCGGCCTCAGCGACCGCAAGAACGCCGCCCCGCCGTTCGGCACGCCCGAGGAGGACGACCAGACCTCCTGGAACGCCTCGGTGACCGCCAACCTCGCCCTCGGCGAATTCACCCTGACCAGCATCACCGGCTACTCGACCTTCGAAGACCTCAAGAATACCGGCGGTTCAGCAGGAAATCCCGAGACTTGGCTGTCGATGTTCACCGAGGATTTCGACCAGGTCTCGCAGGAGTTCCGCCTGCTGTCGCCGACCGGCCGCCGGTTCGAGTACATCATCGGCGCCTACTACGACCGGGGCGACTACGACCTCTACAACGGCTCCCGCTATCGCCTGTTCGGCGGCGCGGTGACCGGACAGACGGCGATCGACTTCACCCAGAAGGCCGAAACCTGGTCCCTGTTCGCCCAGGGAACCTGGCATGCCAGCGACCGCCTCCGCCTGCTCGGCAGCCTGCGCTGGACCAACAACAAGAAGGACGCGACCTTCCGGCTGCGCCAGGTGTCGGGAACGCCCCTGCCCGGCGTCGTACCGCTCGACCTGCCCAATGCCGCCCATCCCGATGTTGGCAGCCTGGACGAGGAGAACACCGACCCGTCCCTGACCCTGCAGTACGACCTGGCGCCGCGGGTGATGGTCTACGCCGCCTGGGGCAAGGGATCGAAGGCCGGCGGCTTCGTCAGCAACACCCGCACGGTCAAGTGGGACCAGTTCCGCTACGGCCCGGAGAGTTCGACCAACTACGAGATCGGGGTGAAGTCGACCCTGCTCGACGGCCGGCTGATCCTCAACGCGACGCTCTATCAGACCGAGTTCAAGGACCTGCAGGTCGCCAACTACGACCCGGTCGCCTCGGTGTTCATCACCAAGAACGCCGCCGCGGCCACCTCGCGCGGGGTCGAGGCCTCGGCCAACTGGCTGGTCACGCGCGACCTGCGGTTCTCGGGTTCAGTGGCCTATCTGGACGGCAAGTACGACGACTTCCCCGGCGCCTCCTGCCTGGCCACGACGCCCAAGCCCTGCGTCAGCGAGAACCTCGGCGGCACGGTGATGCCCGGCGCGTCGAAATGGACCGGCAACATCCAGGCCGACTGGAGCCGCCCGGTGGGCGAGCGCTTCAAGGTCACCGCCGTCGGCGTGGTCAGCTTCCGCAGCAGCTACTTCACCGCCACCGACGCCAGCCCGGTCTACGGCCGGCAGGAGAGCTACACCAAGGTCGACGCCCGCCTGGAGTTCGGGGACCTCGACGATCGCTGGGCCGTGGCCCTGGTCGGCAAGAACCTGACCGACGAGCTCACCCAGTCCTACAGCTACCTGTGGTCGCTCTCGACGCCGGCCACGGCGATCCAGTTCCTCGACGAGACCCGAACGGTCTCGCTGGAGATCCGGGGACGGTTCTGAACCGTCCCGCCCGACCGGAGCCGCCCTCCCCGGCGGCTCGCCCTTCAAGGAGTTCCCCCTATGGCCGATGACAGCTCAGGCGTCGCCCTGGCTCGACCGCATATCCCCGCCGGCGACGACTGGCTCACGTCCGACGAGCTGAAGGCCCTGACGCCGCAAGACCTGGTCGCCCGGACCACGGCGTTGAAGCCGCTGCTCGCCGCCCATGCCCGCGAGGCGGAGATCGCCCGGCGGCCCGTCCAAGCGGTGTGGGACGCCGTGCGCAAGACGGGCGCCTTCTATCACTTCGTGCCGCGCAAATACGGCGGCCTGGAGTTCGACGTCGACAGCTTCATCGACGCCATGCTGCCGCTCGGCGAGGCCTGCGCCTCGACGGCCTGGGTGACGACCTTCTGCGTCGAGCACAACTGGATGGCCGCCCAGTTCCCGGAGGCCTTCCAGGACGAGACCTTCGGCGGGGCCTTCCCCTACATCATCGCCCCCGGCGTCACGATGCCGCCCGGCCAGGCGACCCCGGTCGAGGGCGGCTACCGGCTGAGCGGCCGCTGGAAATGGGGCACCGGGGTGATGAACTCCGACTGGATCCTGGCCACCGGCATGGTCGCCGGCCAGACCCCGCCGACGATCCTGTTCTTCGCCTTCCCGACGGCCGAGGCGACGGTGCTCGACACCTGGCACGTCGACGGCATGGCCGGAACCGGCAGCAACGATATCGCCGTGAAGGAGCTGTTCGTGCCGGCGCATCGGGTCATGAACATGGGCCACATGCGCGAGGGCCGAGCCCACGGCGCCCAGCTCTATGACAACCCGATCTACCGCATGCCCATGCTGCCGTTCCTAGCCGTGACGGCGGCGATCCCGGCGGTCGGAGCGGCGCACGGGGCGGTGAAGCTGTTCCGGGAGCGACTGCAGGAGCGCGTCATGCACGGCACGGATCAGAAACAGGCCGACAAGCCCGCCGCCCAGATGCGCCTGGCCCGGGCCGACGTCATGGCCCAGACCGCGGAGATGCTGATCCGAGAGGTCGCCCGCGCCAACGTCGAACTGGGCCGCCGGAACCGGGCCTCGGAGGTCGAGCCGCGCATCGCCCTGCGGCTGAAGATCGCCTACGCCATGGACCTGTGCCGCAACGCCATCCGCATCCTGGCCGAGGCCAGCGGTTCAGGCGCGCATTTCCTGGACAATCCGATCCAGCGGGCGCTGCGCGACATCAACGTGATGTCGAGCCACGTGGTCTATGACCTGGACGGCGCGCTGGAGCTGCACGGCCGCGCCTTAATCGGGCTGCCGCCGAACTCGCCGGTGATCTGACGACTCCCTGCCCGACGCTCGAAGAGGCGGCTCGACCTGGGGCCGCGCGCCGGGCGGCCTGCCCCCTTCCGGATCCGTTCGGGAGGGGGCTTTTTCATGGCTGAGACCACGGCGATCTCCGGCGCCGACCCGATATCGTTCGCCGTAAGACTTTGGCAGGCTGGCGTCATCGAACAGCGCCCCTGATCCGCTTCCCCCGACAGGCCGACGGACGCAAGCCAAGGCCCCAGGGTCACGGGCGCGGCGAGGGCGTTCCGGCGCGGAGTCGGTTTCCTCCTCCACGGACGAACGCCCTCGCTCGACACCCCCTCCGGCCTCCGCCGGCGACGATCGGGCGTTTTATCGTGCGAACTAGGGGGAAAGCCCTATGCCGCGGCTCGACGGACCATGATTGAGTGGGACCAGAGGCGTTCATCGCCGTCCCTTCCCTTCCAAACTTCCAGGGGCTCCGACCGCACCGGTCCGGAGCCCTTCTTGTGCCGCCCTACAGGGCGATCTCGACCGTCAGGCCGTCGTGGGCGGGTTCGACCGCCTCCGGCAGCCGGTCCCACAGGCTGTCGTAGTCCATGTCGATGTGCATGTTGGTCAGGATCGCCCGCTTGGGCTTGACCCGCGCGATCCACTCCAGGGTCTTGTCGAGATGGGCATGGGTCGGGTGCGGCGTGTAGCGCAGGGCGTCGACGATCCAGACGTCCAGGTCGGCCAGGGCCTCAAAGGCCGCTTCCGGCAGGCCGTTGACGTCCGGCGAGTAGGCTACGCCGCCCCTCGGACCGCCGAACCGATAGCCGACACAGCGGATGGCCCCATGGTCCTGGTCGAAGGTGGTCACCGGCACCGGTCCCGACGGCCCCTCGATCCGCCAGTTCCGCCCATGCTGCGGCAGATCCCGCGCTTCGAGAATAGCCGGATAACCCCCTGTATCCTCGAAGATATAGTCGAACCGTTTCAACAGGCTTTCACGGGTCGGAGCGTCCATCCATGCCGGAATGCGAGCCCGCTGCCGCAGGAAGAAGGCGCGGACGTCATCGATGCCGTGCGCCTGATCGGCGTGGTCATGGCTGTAGAGCACCGCGTCCAGCCGCAGGATCTCGGCGGCGATCGCCTGCTCCCGGAAGTCCGGCGAGGTGTCGACCAGCACCGTGGTCTCCGCCTCACCCTCGCCCGCCCGACGACGGACCAGCAGCGAGCAGCGGGTGCGGCGGTTCTTCGGCTGGCCGGGGTCGCAGACACCCCAGTCGCCGTCCGCCCTGGGCACTCCGCCGGACGAGCCGCAGCCCAGGATCGTGACCTCCAGCACGCCGCTCATGGTCGCGGAATCCGGTCGAACAGGGCGAAGAAGGCGTCTTCCGTGCGCTGCTCCGCCTCGTCCCGGCTCCAGCCGCGGATCTCGGCCAGCTTGTCGAGGACATGAGGCAGGAAGGCCGGCTCGTTGCGGCGGCCTCGCATCGGGACCGGCGCCAGGTAGGGACAGTCGGTCTCGACGATGATCCGGTCGGCGGGCATGTCGCGGATGATGGCGCGGACATCCTCGGCGGCTTTGAAGGTGGCGATGCCCGAGACCGAGAACCAGGCCCCCAGGTCGGCCGCACGGCGCGCCAGCTCCGCTCCGCTGGTGTAGCAGTGCATCAGCAGCTTGAACGGCCCGGCGGCGTGCTCCTCCTCCAGGATCGCGCCCATGACCTCGTCCGCCTCGCGGGTGTGGACGACCAGCGGCAGGCCGGTCTCGCGGGCGGCGATGCAGTGCTGCCGGAAGACCTGGGCCTGGATGTCGCGCGGGCTGAGGTCATAGTGGAAGTCCAGGCCGCATTCGCCGATCCCCACCACCTTCGGCCGCTGAGCCAAATGGATGAGATTGCCGGCCTTAAGCTCCGGATTTTCCTTCGCTTCATGTGGATGCGTTCCGACCGTGGCCCAGATATCGTCGTGGGCCAGCGCCACCGCATGGGTGACGTCGAAGGTGGACACCTTGTCGCTGATGTTGACCATCAGGGCGACGCCGGCCTCACGGGCGCGGGCGATCACCGCGTCCATGTCTTCGGCGAACTGCGGGGCGTGAAGGTTGACGTGACTGTCGATCAGCATGGGGTCAGGCGGCCCTCGCCGCGGCGCGCAGCTCGCGCAGGGCGGTCCAGAAGGCGTCGGCGTGGTCGAGGTTGAGGCCCTCGGTCTGGTCGGGCAGCGCCTGCAGCCGCTCCCAGGCCTGGACCCAGCGGTCCAGCCCCTCGCCCCCGCCGTTCACAGCCTGTCCGACGGCCATGGCGCGGATCTGGTCGCTGATGCGGTCGATCAGCAGGTTGAAGCGCTGCTGCCCCTCGGGGCCGCGGAAGCGATCGGCCAGGGCCACCAGGGCGCCGTCGTCGAACTTCGGCAAGTTGCGCAGGATCTCATGGGCTTCATCGTCGGCGGCCAGGGCGTCGGCGGCCGCCAACCGCAGCGCCAGGCCTGGCGCTCCGCCCGCCATCCGCGCCAACCGCAGCGACTGTTCCGGCGAGAGGCCGGTGCGGCTCTCGACGAACTCGGCGGTCACCGCCTCGCCCGGCGCCCCGAAGGCCAGTCGGCGGCAGCGCGAGCGGATCGTCGGCAGCAGTCGGCCCGGCGAATGGCTGACCAGGAACAGCACGCCGCGCGGGGGCGGTTCCTCAAGAGTCTTCAGGATCGCATTGGCGGCGTTGACGTTCAGGTCGTCGGCGGCGTCGATGATGGCGACCCGGTAGGGCGCCGTGGCCGGCGTCTGGGCGAAGAATTCGGGCAGCTTGCGGGCTTCGTCGACCGGGATCACCTTGCGCGGCTTGCCGTCCTCGGTGAACCGCTCCAGCACCAGCAGGTCGGGATGCGAGCGCACGGCGATCTGGCGCACGACCGGGTCGGTCATGCGGGCGCCCAGCAGGCCATGGTTGGGATCGGGCGTGGCTCCGAGCAGCCGGCGCGCGGCGCGGAAGGCGAACGTCGCCTTGCCGACCCCCTCCGGCCCGGTCAGCAGCCAGGCGTGGTGCAGCCGGCCGCGTTCCAGGGCGTCCAGGAACGCGCCCTCCTGCGCCGCCGCCCCTTCCAGGGCGAAGGCGTCGCGGGGATGGGGCGGGTCCGGGAAGTCGGCCATGGCGTCAGGCCTTCAGCCGCGGCTGGACGGCCGCCCAGACGGCGGTCTCGACCTCGTCCTGCGGCTGGGCGGCGTCGATCACCGCGCAGCGCTCGGCCTCGGCCCGGGCGATGGCCAGGTAGGCCGCGCGCAGACGTTCGTGGAAATCCAGCCCCTTGGCCTCGAAACGGGCCTCGCCGCCGCCGCGATGGGCGGCGCGCTTGAGGCCGTCGGACACCGGCAGATCGAACACCAGGGTCAGATCCGGCCGGGTCTCGCCGACCACCGCCGCCTCGAGCTGGGCGATGAACGCCGGATCGACCTGCCCGCCGGCGCCCTGGTAGGCGCGGGTGGAGTCGGCGAAGCGGTCGCAGACCACCACCGCCCCACGGGCCAGCGCCGGGGCGATCACCCGCTCGACGTGGTCGCGACGGGCGGCGTTCATCAGCAGGGCCTCGGTGATCGGCGACCAGCGGTCCGTCGCCCCGTTGACCAGCAGGTCGCGGATCGCCTCGGCGCCGGGCGAGCCGCCGGGCTCGCGGGTCACGACGACCTCGACGCCGGTCGCGCGCAGACGTTCGGCGAGGCGTTTGACCTGGGTGGATTTCCCGGCCCCCTCGCCGCCTTCGAATGTGATGAAAAGGCCTTGGGTCACGCTCCCGTCTTCGTCTGGAACGCGGCTCATGTCCAGAACGGGAGCGGGTTATTCCCCTCTTTCGGCGACACGCCGGCCGGCTTCGGGCGCCGGCCCCAGGTAGCGCACCCGCACCTTGGCCACGCCCTTGCGGTAGATGCCCAGCTTCTCGGCGGCGCCCTTGGACAGGTCGATGATCCGCCCCTCGACGAAGGGGCCCCGGTCGTTGACCCGCACCTTGATCTTGCGGCCGGACTCCAGGTCGGTCACCTCGACCAGGCTCGGCAGCGGCAGCGTTTTGTGGGCGGCGGTGACCAGCTCCATGTCGAACACCTCGCCGTTGGCGGTGTTGCGGTTGTGGAACTGCTGGCCATACCAGCTGGCGACGCCCTTCTCGTCATAGTCCGGATCGTACTTGGGCGTGTACCAGACCCCCTTCACCTGATAGGGCCGCATGGTCGCCGGAACGCGGCCGTTCGGCCCTGGCGCGGCCACGGTCGGACGCCGGTCGACCGCATAGCGCGGCGACGCGCAGGCGGTGACCGCCAGACAGGCCAACAGCAAGGCGGCCGCACGCAGCATCGGACCCGAGGCCGACATCGCCCCTCCTCTTCCAGGACGGCCAGTCTGCCGGAGAGGCCTTGCGGCGTGGTTAAGACGGCGTTCGCCTTAGTCCGGTCGGACGTCGACGCCCATGGCGGTCAGCAGGGCGTGCTGCTGATCGACCGACACGACCACGTCCCGAAAGCTCGCCAGCGCGTTCAAGTCCAACCCGGCCAGGGAAGCGCCTCGCAAGTCGGCGCGCGACAGCTTGGCTCCGGCGACGAAGGCCTGGACCAGGTCGCAATGGGTCAGGTTCGCGCCCTCCAGGTCGGCGTCGATCAGGACCGCCTCGCGCAGGCTGGAGCTATTGAGGTCACAGTCCGTCAGGCGAGCCCCGGCCAGATCGGCCAGCTCGAGATTGCAGCCCCGGAAGCTCGCCGAACAGCGGGCCGCCTTGCGGCTGACCATCCGGCTGAAGTCGGCGCGGTGGAACTTCGCCCCGCGCAGGTTGCAGGTCTCGAGGACGATCCCGTAGAGCTCGGAGCGCTCGAACGCCGCGAACGACAGGTCGCAGCGTGTAAACCGCGCCTCGTCCAGACGGGCGAAGGCGAACTGAACCCCTTCGTGACCTTCGTCATCGGCGATCTGGCAGTCCTCGAACACGGCTTCGCGCAGGTCGACCTGAGCGAACCGGCAGCGTCGGATCCGGCAGCCCGTGAAGCGCGCGCCCTCTAGCCGCGCGCCAGACAGCTGGGCGTCGATGATCGTGCAATCGACGAACACCGCGTCGGCCAGATCGACGTCCGTGAAGTCCGCCTCCGAGAGATCTTCGCCCGTGAAGGCCGCCCCAGGTTCGAAACGCATGCTTTCCCCGCTATCGCCGCCCCGCGTCGATCGCCGCCTGTAGCAGACCGCGCAATCGAGCTTCGCAATCTTGTCCACAGGAGATCGGCCGCCGCATCATGGAACAAAGAGTGAACGATGCCATATCAGGCCGGCGCCGCGCAATGCATCCCTTTCTTTCAGGAGAGCTTCATGACGACCTTCATCGACCTCTGGACCGCCTTCTCCAGCGTCACCGTTCCCGCCGGCGAAACACATGTGCGCAGCAGCGGCTACGGCGTCGCGGGCGTCGGCGCCGCCGACTATGTACCGGACGCCGACCAGACCAGTACGACGGCGACGCCCTGGCGGCGCAAGTCGGCCAACGGCCGGTGGTTCAGGATCAGCGGCGACCGCATCACCCCCAAGCAGGTCGGCGCGCTCTACGACGGTTCCGACGCCGCCGACGCCCTGGCGGCCTGCTTCGCCGCGGCTCAGGCCATCGGTGCGGGAGTCGACCTGCTCGACGGCGTCCTGACGAGCAGCAAGCCTGTTCGACTTCCGCTCGGCCGATCCATCGCCTTTGGCGCGCTGACGCTCGATTTTCGGGGCGTGACCTCCGCCACGGCGTTTCCGGAGGGCGGCTGCGTCGTCGCCGACGCCGGCCCGGCCGCCGCGCTGCCGAACCTGGGCGCTGCGGCGTCCCTCGGGGCCTCGACCATCACCCTGGCCTCCTCGGCGGCCGGACTGCTCGGGCCGGGCGACCTGATCGCCATCTACAATCCCGCCAACTACTCCTGGATCAAACAGTGGAACGGCGGCGCGATCCCGGCCGGGCAGTTCGCGGCGGCGAACCGCGCCAACTATCGCGCCGGGGAGATGGTCGAGGTCAAGGCGGTGGCGGGCGCCGTCGTCACGCTTGATGGCCCCCTGCACGCCGCCTACGCCCCGGCGGACGTGCAACTGTGGAAGATGCCCAATCGCCAGCTGGTGCTGAACGGCGGCGCGCTGACCATCCTGGCGCCGGAGACCGTCGACCACGGGCTGCGGCTGCGCCGGCTCCGCGACAGCGACATCAGCGGCGTGGTCGTGCGGGGCGGCCGCCTGGCCGCCATGGAGCTGGCGGAGAGCTTCAACGTCGTCGGGATCGGCCTGACCTGCGTGCATCGCGTCGCTTCCGGCGCCGGCGAGGACTACGGCCTGTCGCTGGTGGCTTCCCAGCGCATCTCGCTCCAAGGCGACTTCTCCGGTCACCGCCACGGCGTCACCGTGGGGACATCGGCGGATCTCGCCGGCAACCTGTGCCTGCCGTGGCGAGACGTGGCGATCAACCTGGCGGGCGGGACGATGACAGCCCGGGCCGACGTCAACGCCTTCGGCGGCCACGGCTGCGGCCAGGGCCTCAAACTGGGCGGCGTCGCCTACGGCGGGCTGATGCTGGGCGGCGGCGACATCGCCGTCGACTGCTCGATCGAGCCGATCGACACGATGGCGAACTGGCCGTTGTTGAGCGCCACCGAGCTGTGGAACTGGAACCTCGACCTCAACGTCGCGGTGAACGGCGCCGGCATCGATCCAACCCCCAACGGCATGGGCCTGATCGACTTCGGAAGCAACGGCGCTGCGCCGGACGCGGGCTGCGTCCGCGGCGGCCTGATGTCGCTTCGGGGGACCGTCCGGGCGCCGAGCACGATCCGGCCGATCAAGATGTACGCCAACGGCTTGCCGGCCGGAGCCAAGCTCGGCGTCACGCTGGGGTTGGCGATAACCGCCGCGGCCCCCGACTCCGTCATTCAGACCGGCAGGAACTCCGGCGACGTGGACCTGAAGTTCAGCACGCTGGGCTTCCGCGATCTGGCGGGCGGGGTCGGCTTCATTCCCTCGCTTCCCGCCTGACGAAGGCCTGGTGAACGGAGGGCCGTGAGGGCGCGGGGACGACACCCGCGCCGAGCACGGTCCTCCCAAGCCTGCATCCGTGGCGTCGGCGGTCAGGTCACCGTCTGCGCGCCACGATGTAGGGTCGGCCGCCGCCTCCCTTGCTCGCATGGTTCTCGACGACGACCACCTCGAAGCCCGCCGCCGACAGCTGCGCCTTGAGACCCTCGGCCCCGAAGGCGGTGACGTAGGGCGCCAGCCCGGTCGCGCGCATCACCGGGATCAGCAGCCGGAGCAGCGGGTTCATGTCGCCCACGCAGGGCGTCTTGGAGATCAGCAGACCATCCGGCTTCAGCAGGCCATGGAGGATGCGCAGGGTTCCCGGCAGGTCGCGCACAAGATGCAGGTAGTTGAAGCCCAGGACGGCGTCGAACCGCGCGTCCTCGGTGGCCAGATCCTCGGCCGTGGCCACCCGGAAACCCAGACCCGGGACAGGATCGGCCAAACGCTTCTCCTCAGCGATCGTGATCATTCCGGACGAGATGTCCGTCGCCAGATAGGATCGCACGCCGCCGGCCAGCAGCAGCGCCGTCGATCCGGTGCCGCAGCCGACCTCGAGGACATCGGCGTCCGGCTTCAGCAAGGCCCGGGTTCGCTCCAGGGTGCGCTCGTAGCCGCCTTGATCGGCGATCGCGCCCTTGGCGTACTTCCGTGAGGTCCGATCCCAGAACCGGGCGTCGCTGGCGGCGTTCATGACGGTCGTCCCTCCCCTGATCCGTGCGCCCCGGCCCTCACGCCGAGGTCGCTTGTTCCGCGCCGCGACAGGGCGAAACCGCCCGCGGCCAGCACGAGCCCGAGCATGACCACGTTATGCGTATACTTCGCAACGGCCCCCACCTCGCCCGCGAGCGGATAGTAGGTGAAGGCGAGGACTCCGCGGCTCAGCAGGAATCCCATCCCGACGGCCGCTGCATGGCGGATCGACCATGCGGGCCGGCCGCCTCCCCACCCCGCGAGGGCGGCGATCAGCGCCGTTGCTGAAACACCAACGGCAAATCCCAGCCAACCCTCTCCGGCGAGGTTCGCCGCGGTCGCCAGCACGAAGGCGACGACGAGGACCGAAATCCATCCCAGACGGCGGCCCGCCCCCATCCGGGGCCCTTCAGACCCGGCGCTGCGGCGCCCGATCACCCAGGCCAGGGCGATACAGCCGGCGACCACGGCAACCGAGGCCGCCAACTGGATCGGCGAGGCGCTGTGGGACTGCGGGTCGAGCAGGATCAGGAGCGCGGCGCCAAGATAGGCAAGCGCGGCGAAGCCCATTCCCAGCGGGCTGAGCCAGGCCGTTCTCGCCCGATCGGGCCGCCAGGCCTCGGCGACGGCGATCGGCGCGCCGAAGCTGAAGACGACATGCCCGACGATGAAGTTGTGGACATTGCCCGCGCTGACGCCCAGCGCCGGCAGGAAGGTGGCCTGTCGCGCTTCCTCCCAGCCCTCGTAGCCGCCGTAATGTTCGGCGAAGAGCGACTGGTCGATGACGCAGGCCTGCGCGACGCCCAGCGCGGCGCATAGCAGCAGCAGCGACGGCCAGCCCCACCCTGCGCGCCGCGCCAGCTCCCGCGCCAGCAACGCCGGCGCGCCGTACAGGGCCATGAAGAAGACCAGGGCGAAGAGCGTCGCGCCGAAGTCGCCGGTGCCGTCGGCATAGGCCGTCAGAAGCTCGGCGCCGATCGCGGACAGCGCGGCCAGGCCGAACACCTGAACGAGACCCTGGATGCGGCGGACGCCGCGGCGCCCTGCATCGTCCGACGTCGTCTTCTCCATGCGCGGGCGGCTCCCTACAGGCCGTTCTCGAGGTGCGAGAATGTCCCTTAGGGAGCCGCCTGGCTATCGGTCGAAACAGGCCGGCCGCCCTATTCCGCCGCCGCCCTGGCCGCGACGGGGCCGCCGGCCAGCGTCCGGCGGAAGAACGGCGCCAGCACCGACACCGCCTCCTCGACGAAGGCCGGCCCATCATAAAGGTCCATGTGGTTGGCCCCCTCGACGATGTGCAGGGCCTTGTCCTGGCTGGCGGCGCGGCCGAGCAGGTCGTCGCTCATCCACTTGCTGCCCGCCACGCTGCCGGCGACGATCTGCAGGGGCTGGGTCAGATAGACTTCCGCCATGTGATAGGCGTCGTAGGTGATGATCTGGTTCAGGCTGCGCAGGGTGGCGAAGCCGGGCGCCGTCGGATGCTGGGCTCGAGGCGTATGGTAGTACTCCCAGGCCTGCCGCAGTTCCTCGTTCGGCGCGTCCTCTTCCTTCAGCGGCGCCAGCGGCATGGTCGCCGGCGCCCCGCCTTCGGCGTCGGACGTGCGGGCGCTCGAGCCGGCCACGATGTAGGGCAAGGCGTCGATGTCCTTGACGTTGTTCTCCCAGCCGTTGCGGAACATCGAACCGATGTTGACCGCGCTGACCGTTCCGACGGCCTTGATGCGGCGGTCCTGGATGGCGGCGTTGGCCGTGTAGCCGGCGCCGGCGCAGATGCCCATCGCGCCGATCCGATCCTGGTCGACGTAGGGCAGCGTCGTCAGGTGGTCGATCGCGGCGCTGACGTCCTCAGTGCGGACGTAGGGGTTCTCGAGCTGCCGCGGCGCGCCGCCGCTCTCGCCCTGGTAGGACGCGTCGTAGGCGATCGCGACGAAGCCCTGTTCGGCGAGCTTCCGGGCGTAGGTTCCGGCGGTCTGTTCCTTCACGCCGCCGCCCGGGTGCGAGACCACGACCGCGGGATAACGGCCGGCCTCGTCGAAGCCCTCCGGAAAGTAGATCACCGCCGACATGGCGATGGTCGGGTTGTTCGAATTGGGGAAGCTGACCTTGCCCATTTCTGCGTCCTTTCGATCGGGCGAACCCGCTGTTGACGCAGCCAATCTAGGCGCGAAGGATTGCGCTGATTAGGCAGGCAATTGCGCTTGAGCCTATCACTGAGGTGATAAATGCGTCGGGACGAGATCGCGGACCTGGCGGCCTTCGTCGTGGTCGCCGAAGAACGCAGCTTCACCCGGGCCGCCGCCCGGCTGGGCATGGCCCAGTCGGCGCTGAGCCAGATCGTGCGACGGATCGAGACCCGACTGGGCCTGCGCCTGCTGTCCCGCACGACCCGCAGCGTGGCGCCCACCGACGCCGGCGAGCGGCTGCTGGCGACGCTGGGGCCGATGCTGCACGACCTGGACGCGGCGATCGCGGACCTGGGCGAGTTGCGCGACCGCCCGTCCGGCCGGATCCGCATCACCACCGTCGAGCATGCGGCCAAGACCGTGCTGCTGCCGGCCATGAAGCGGCTGTTGCCGGATCATCCGGACATCGCGGTCGAGATCACGATCGACTACGGTCTGGCCGACGTCGTCGCCGATCGTTTCGACGCCGGCGTCCGCCTGGGCGGCGAGATCGCCAGGGACATGATCGCCGTCCGCATCAGCCCCGACATCCCGATGGCGATCGTGGGATCACCCGACTACTTCGGCGTCCACCCCGCCCCGATCCAGCCCGAGCAGCTGACCGAGCACCGCGCGGTGAACCTGCGCCTGCCGACGTCCGGCGCCTTGAACGCCTGGCGCCTGATGCGCGGCGGACGTGAGACGCGAGTCCGGGTCGACGGCCCGCTGGTGCTCAACACCATCGACCTGATCCTGGACGCGGCGCTCGACGGTCACGGCCTGGCCTATCTGCCGCTGGACCAGGTGCAATCCCATCTCGAGGCGGGTCGGCTGGTCCGGGTGCTCGGGCGGTCGACGCCGGACCTTCCGGGCTATCACCTCTACTATCCGCACCGCCGCCACGCCTCGTCGGCTTTCACCCTGCTGGTGGAGACGCTGCGCTGGCGAGGCGCATCGCCCTAGTCGCCCTGCAGGCCGCTCACGAAGGTCGCGGAGACCGCCGTGGCCCGCTCCATGAAGGTCGCGATCCTGGTCAGCTCTTCCTCGGACCAACCTTCGTAGAGCTGCTCCATCGCGGCCTGCAGCGGCGCATAGATCGCCCACAGCGCCTGCAACCGGTCCGGGCGGGCCATGACGAAGACCCGGCGGCGGTCGTTGGGATCGTCCTGACGTTCGACGTAACCCGCCCGCACCAGGCGGTCGATCGCCGTGGTCATGGCCCCGGTCGACAGGCCCGTGCGACGCGCCAGCTCGCCGGCGGTGACGCGGCCGCTCATCTGGATGACATCCAGGCACTCCAGGTCGGTCATGTTCAGCCCGACCTTCGCCGCCACGGCGTGGCTGACCATCAGAGCCTGGGCGCTCGAACCGCGGAGCGCATTCGTCAGCCGCGTCGCGGCGGCGTTCCGTTCGCTTGACATTCTGATATCTCGATAATCAAGATAACTGATCTAACCCATTCCGGATGGTCGTTTCAATGCCCCTCGACGTCGCGCTTATGCTGGCCGCCATCGTCCTGGGCGCGATCGGCGTCGGCGGCGGCCTCTACGAGGCCCTGCTCATCGATCGCGCCTGGCCCGCCACGCCGCAGCTGATCCAGCCCCAGCGCGGCGGCATCGACCGCAAGCGCTTCTGGATCCCGGCCCACACGGCCTATGAGCTCGCCCTGGTCGCGGCGGCCTGGGCGAGCTGGCAGACTCCGTTCGCCAGGACCTGGATCCTGATCGCCCTGGCGGCGCATGTCCTCACCCGGGCCTGGTCCGTCGTCCACTTCATCCCGGCGGCGCTGCGCTTCGAACGGGCCGGCGACCTGGACGCCGCCCAGACGGCCGCGGCGCGCGCCTGGACACGCCAGAGCCTCTGGCGGATCGTGATCGAGGCTGGGGCGGTGGCCGCCCTGGTCTGGGCGTGGGTCGGACGGTGAGCAAGGTCTGCGACCGTGGCGGACGGGGTGGGATTCGAACCCACGGTAGGCTTCCACCTACGGCGGTTTTCAAGACCGCTGCCTTAAACCACTCGACCACCCGTCCGTGGGCGGGCTTCTAGCCTGCTTCGGTCCGCGCTGTGAACCGGCCATGACGCCGAAGGCCGATCACCGCCCGCAGGCCGGGCTCGGCGTCCTGCAGGTCCAGCACGCCGCCGTGCAGCCGGGCGCAAGCGGCGGCGATGGCCAGGCCCAAGCCGGCGCCCGGCGTGGTCCGCGCGGAGTCGAGGCGGACGAACCGCTCCTGCACCCTGCCCCGATGTTCGGCGGGCACGCCGCGGCCACGGTCCTGGACGATGATCCGGACCCCGTCCTCGTCCTCTTCGAGCGCCAGACTGACCGCCGCGCCGGGGCCGGCGTGCAGGGCGGCGTTGTGCAGCAGATTGCCAACCGCCTGGCGCAGCAGCAGCTCGTGCCCCTGCACCACCAGCGGAGCGGACCAGGGCGCGACGGTGAAGGTCTGGCCGGCGTCCTCGATTACCGGTCCGAACAGCTCGCCCAGGTCCGCGATCAGCCCGGCGAGGTCGACCGGCGCCATCATCTCCGAGGACAGGCCGGCCTCGGCCCGGGCGATGTCCATCAGGGCCGACAGGGTGGCCAGCGCCCGTTCGGCTTCGCCCTGGGCGGCGACCAGGGCCCGGCTGCGGCTGACCTCCGACAGGCCGGGCTCCGCCGCCCGGGCGATGTCGGCGCGCAGGCGGGTCAGGGGCGAGCGCAGGTCATGGGCCAGGCTGTCGGTCACGGTCCGCATGCCGGTCATCAGGGCCTCGATCCGATCGAGCATGGCGTTCAGCGACAGGCCCAGCCGGTCGAAGACGTCCCCCTGCGGCGCGGCCGGCGCCCGTGCGGCCAGGTCGCCGTCGGCGATCCGCTCGGCGGTCCCCGCCACGGCCTCGATCCGCCGCAGCAGCTGCCGATTGAACCACAGCCCGCAGGCCAGCAGGGCGCCCAGGGCGCCGACCAGCGCGATCGCGCCGCTGACGATCAGCGCACGGCGGAAGGCGGCCCGCTCGTGGATGTTCTCGTAGACCACCAGGGTGCCGCCGACCGACAGCGGCTGGACCAGCACCTGCCACGGCGAATGCTTGCCCGGCGTCAGCAGCCGAATCCGCGCCCGGCCCTGCGCCGGCAGGTCCTCGGCGTCGGCGAGGCGCGCGCCGCCCAGGAACCGACCTTCGGCGTCGTACACGGCGTAGCGGAACCCGCCGCCGGCGGGGCGGGTGCGCTCGCGCAGGTCCAGGGCCTTGGCCAGAGGGGCCAGCCCCTCCTCGTGAGCGAAGGCGACGAAGTAGTCCCGGGCGGCCTCGGCCACGGCCTGCTGGCGCTGGTCGATCAGGGTCTCGCCGATGCGGTCGATGACCAGCAGCCCGGCGGCCAGGGCGACCAGCGCCACCGCCACCATGACCACCAGGACAGCGCGCGGCCTCAGGGCGCCTCTCACGGCTCCCATGACAGCCGGTATCCGGTTCCGCGGAGGGTATGCAGCAGCGGGCGGTCGAAGCCCTCGTCGATCTTGCGCCGCAGTCGGCTGACGTGGGTGTCGATGACCGTGGTGTGCGGATCGAAGCGGTAGTCCCAGACTTGTTCCAACAGCATGGTGCGGGTCACCACCCGGTCCTTGTGCCGGACCAGATACTCCAGCAGCTTGAACTCCCGGGGCAGCAGATCGAGCGGACGGTCCGCCCGCACGGCCTTGCGCGCCAGCAGGTCCAGGGTCAGGTCGCCGCAGACCAGACGGGTTTCGATCTCCGGCTCGACGCGGCGGCGCAGCAGGTTCTCCAGCCGGGCGACCAGTTCCGAGAAACCGAACGGCTTGGTCAGGTAGTCGTCGCCCCCGGCGCGCAGGCCCTTCACCCGCTCGTCGAGGTGGCTCAGGGCGCTGAGGATCAGGATCGGGGTGTTGATCGAGGCGGCCCGCAACGCCTTGACGACGCTCAAGCCGTCCATGCCGGGCACCATGCGGTCCATGATGATGGCGTCGAACCGCGAGCTGGACGCGAGATAGAAGCCGTCGCGCCCGTCGACGGCATGTTCGGCGGTGAACCCCTCTTCGCGAAGACCCTTGAGGACGTAGGCGGCGGTGTCCTCGTCGTCCTCGACCATCAGGATTCGCCGGCTCATGGCGTGGCCTCCAGGCGTCAGAGGCTGCTTGGTCCCGCTTCTGGGCGAGAAGGTGGCGACCGGACAGCCCTACAGGGGGGAGAGAGCGCCGTCCGGTCGCCCGTCGTCAAGAGATGCCTCAGCCCTTGGCGACGCAGGCCTTGATGAAGTCCTTTTCCGTGCCCGTGTGGGTCTTCTGGGCCTTCCAGGCCTTTTCGCAGGCCGCCTTCTTGGCGTGGGCGCTCGGAGCCTTCTGGGCCGGCGCGGGCGCGGCGGGGGCCGTCGCGGCGAACGCGGCCGAGCCGACGGCCAGGCTCAGGATCAGGGCGGCGGGCGCGAGCAGCTTGGTCATGGGATCCTCCCGGTGGGACGCCGGATCATCCCGGCGAGGACCATCTGACCGCCGGGACCCGTCGGCGATCGGTCGCCAAACTCACAAATCTGCAAGCTGACCCGGCAGTTTCGGGCGGCGCCTTTTGCCGGGTCGCGACGGACCTTCGGCGAACGGCGATCTCAAGGCGTTGTTTCGATGGCGATTTCCGGCTGGCAAAGGTCTTGCGAACGGGTCGGCAGTCCGAAGGAGCCCTTTCATGAGCCTCTCCAGTCCGATCGGCGGCGTCGCCTCGCTCTTCTCCACCACGGCCATGCAGCGCCTGAACACGGCCGCGCCCAAGGAGAAGGGCGCGCCGGAAACCGCGACCGAAGCCTTCTTCAATCATGTGAAGAAGACGCCGGCCGAGCAGATGATGGAGGCCATGCTCAAGCGGCGCGGCCTGACCCAGGAAGCCTTCAACGCCCTGCCCCCGGAGCAGCGCCAGGCGATCATGGAGGACATCAAGAAGGAGATCATGGACAAGGTGAAGAACGGCGAAGGCCCCTCGAAAGGCGCCCTGGCCGACATCACGGTCTAGTTCCCCGTTCCGATCACCCCGGCGAAGGCCGGGGCCCAGATACAGCCCGGGCTTTCGCGGCAAGCTCCAGAGTTATGGGACCCCGACCGGGTCCCGGCCTTCGCCGGGATGCACGGGTTCTTGTCAACCCTCCAGCAGCGCCTCGTACCGCTCCGCCACGGCCCCGAAATGGTGCCGCCAGAGCTTGACGCCCAGCGCCCCGCTCCGGTCCAGCGATGAGCCGACGACTAGATCGGCGATGATCGTCGGCTGCAGACCGGCGTCGAACAGGGCGAATCCCGCCGCCAGCACGCAGGTGTCCGCCTGGATGCCGCAGACCAGCACCCGGTCGACATCCAGCGCCTTCAGATGGGCGACGGTCTCGGGCGTCAGCGCGTAGCCATGTTTGATGAAGACGCGGTCTGCGGCGACCAGGCTGTCGTCCGCCGGACCGGGAGCCCAGTTCAGCTGGCGGCGGAACGGGGTGACGGCCTCATCGTGCCGCTCGACCGTGGCGACCGACGGCATCAACGGCAGCAGACGCTCGATCCCCTCGACCAGCCAGGCCGGCGGGTCGAAGCTGGGCTGCACGTCGATGATCAACAGGGCTTGTCGCATGGCCCGGTTTGGCGCCGCAACGCTCCGGTTTCAAGGCGTCAGGCCAGCTCCAGCCCCTCCAGCCGCCCCTCGGAGCGCCAGTCCTCCAACAGCTTGATGAACGGGCCTGAGCCCTTGCCGTAGGAGCTGTTGCGCACCGCCATGGCCGAGGGTTTGCCCTCGTTGTTGTAGTAGCCGGGCGTGCATTCCTCGAGGAACTTCTGCCGCAGGACCGCCGTGTCGATGATAGTCTGGACCCAGGCGGCCTCGGCCGCCTCCGACGCCTCGAGGGTGCGGACCTGGCGCTGAGCGGCCTCGGCGACGATGTAGGCCGTGTGCTGGGCCTGGGCGTTCAGCATGTGCGGGAAGTTCACCGAGAAGCCCGACTGGGTGTTGCTGAAGATGAACAGGTTCGGGAAGCCGCGGCTGTGCAGGCCGTGCAGGGTCGAGACCCCGTCCTTCCACTTCTCGGTCAGGGTCAGGCCGCCTCGCCCGGTGACCTCATAGCCGGACCGGCGGGTGTAGCTGGTGCCGACCTCGAAGCCGGTGGCGTAGACGAGGCAGTCGATCTCATAGGCCTCGCCGTCGACCACCACGGCGTTCTCGGTGATGCGCTCGACGCCCTTCCCGGCCGTGTCGACCAGGGTCACGTTCGGCCGGTTGAAGGTGGCCAGGTAGTCGTCGTGGAAGCAGGGTCGCTTGCAGAACTGGTTGTACCAGGGCTTCAGCGCCTCGGCGGCGGCCGGGTCCGTGACCATGGCGTCCACGCGGGCGCGGATCTGCTCCATCTTCTTGAAGTCGGCCAGCTGCATCAGGTCCTGCATCGCCATCGGGGCCTCGCCCTTCTCGGCGGTGCTGCGCCCGATCATCAGGATGTTGCGGATGATGTCGGTCCAGCCGTCCTGCACCAGATCCTCGGGCTCGTAGCCGCCGGAGACCAGGGTGTTGAAGTTGTCCATCCGGCGCTGCTGCCAGCCGCTCTCCAGCGAGGCGGCCCAGGCCGGGTCGGTCGGCCGGTTGTTGCGCACGTCGATCGAGGACGGCGTCCGCTGGAAAACGAACAGCTGCTTGGCCGCGGCGCCCAGGTGCGGCACGCACTGCACGGCGGTGGCGCCGGTGCCGATCACCCCGACCCGCTTGTCGGCCAGGCCGCTCAGGTCGCCCAGCGAGGTGCCGCCGGTGTAGTCGTAGTCCCAGCGGCTGGTGTGGAAGCTGTGGCCCTTGAAGCTCTCGACGCCCGGGATGCCCGGCAGCTTGGGCCGGTGCAGCGGACCGTTGGCCATCACCACGAACCGGGCCTTCATCGCGTCGCCGCGGTTGGTGCGGATGATCCAGCGAGCCGAGGCCTCGTCCCAGTCCAGGGCGGTGACCTCGGTCTGGAAGCAGGCGTTGCGATAGAGGTCGAACGCCTCGCCGATCGCCCGGCTGTGCTTCAGGATCTCCGGCGCGCGCGAGTACTTCTCGACCGGCATGTAGCCGGTCTCCTCCAGCAGCGGCAGGTAGATGTAGCTCTCGACGTCGCAGGCCGCGCCCGGATAGCGGTTCCAGTACCAGGTGCCGCCGAAGTCGCCGCCCTTCTCGATCACGCGGATGTCCTGCACCCCGGCCTCGCGCAGCCGCGCCCCGGCCAGCAGGCCGCCGAAGCCGCCGCCGATCACCGCCACCTCGACCTCGTCGGTCAGCGGCGCCCGGGCGAAGCCGGCCTCGACATAGGGATCCTCGAGATAGTGGGCGAAGTCGCCCTTCATCTCGACATACTGCTCGTTGGCGTCGCCGCGCAGGCGCTTGTCCCGTTCGGCGCGATACCTGTCACGCAGGACGGCGGGGTCGAATCCGAGGTCGTCGGCCATCTGTTCCTCCCGAGCCGCGCTCTGCCGGGCGGCCTTGGGCGCAAGCCTGCCGGGCCGGCGGCGAGGCGTCAAACGATTGTTTGAGGGCGTGTGGCGCCTTGCCCCTTGGCGTTCCCACACAACCCCGCCTAAGAGACGGCGCATGAGTCAGCCCGACTTCGTCGTCATCGACGTCGAAACGGCCAACCGCGGCCGCCACAGCATCTGCCAGATCGGCATCGTCGGCTATCGAGACGGCCGGGAGTGTTTCGCCGAGGAGACGCTGGTCGATCCCCGCGACGCCTTCGAGCCGTTCAACATCGCCTTCCACGGCATCTCGCCGCAGAAGGTCGCCGGCGCGCCGGCTTTCCGCGATCTGCACGGCTGGCTCGACGAGCGACTGGGCGGGCGGATCGCGGTGTCCCACTCCAACTTCGATCCTTCGGCCCTGTCGGCCGCCTGTCGCCGGGACCTGCTGTCGCCGATCGACAGCCGCTGGATCGACAGCGTCTCGGTCGCCCGCATCGCCTGGCCCGGCCTGCCCAGCTACAAACTGGGGGCGCTGGCCAAGATGTTCGACATCCGCTTCCGTCACCACGACGCGCTGGAGGACGCCCGCACCGCCGGGCAGATCGTTCTGCGCGCCCTGGCCCAGGCGGGGGGCGGAATAGAGGACTGGCTGCACCGTCGGCCGACGTCGCCCTCGCCCGGCGCCCAGATTCGCGGACGGACCTGGGGCGAAGGCGGCTCGGTCACCCGGCGGCCGGCCTGCGACGGCCCGCTGAACGGGCATGTGGTGACCGTCACGGGCGACCTCTCGGTGCCCCGCTCGGTGATGGCCGACCAGGTCCAGGCGGCCGGCGGCGCGTTTTCCGCGAGCGTGACCCGCAAGACCACCCTGCTGGTCATCGGCGCGCACGAAGGGTGGGGCCTGGGCCGCGACTACGTCAGCGCAAAACAGACCAAGGCGGAGGCCGCCATCGCCGGCGGGCAGCCGCTGCGGATCATCGACGAGCCGACGCTGCGGCGGATGATGACAGGATGATCGCGCCCAGGCGCGTCAGGTCGATCAGTCGGCCGACGACGGCCCAGAGCCTTCCGCGGCCTGTTTCTTGGCCTCGCGGGCTTCCTGCTTGGCGGCGGCCTTCTCGCGGGTCTTGATCGCCTTCAGGCGCTCCCGCTCCTGGCGTTCGAAATTGTAGTTGGGCGCGCGGGCCATGGGCTCTCCTGATCGATGGGCCTTCAGCCGTGCGGCGAAGTCTGGGGTGCGAGGCCGGCGGGATGCGAACATCGCGCCGGCCCGCCAGGGGCTTAGAGCGCCTGCAGCTGTCCGGCGGACATCTTGCCGCTGCGACGGTCCTGCTCGAGCTCGTACGAGACCTTCTGGCCTTCGTTCAGCGAGCGCAGGCCGGCGCGTTCGACGGCCGAGATGTGCACGAAGACGTCGTTACCGCCGTCGTCAGGCTGGATGAAGCCGAAGCCCTTGGTTCCATTGAACCATTTCACAGTGCCGGTAGCCATGAGATCACCTTTCCGG
Organism: Caulobacter mirabilis; assembly: GCF_002749615.1. Classification (GTDB taxonomy): domain Bacteria; phylum Pseudomonadota; class Alphaproteobacteria; order Caulobacterales; family Caulobacteraceae; genus Caulobacter; species Caulobacter mirabilis. The sequence continues at coordinate 2,206,189 of NZ_CP024201.1, read as the reverse complement.
TGTCTGGAGTTACGTGCCGTCAGGATGGGCGGCGCGATCAAACTGTCGGAAAGGATCACGTAGGCTCGGAAGCTCGATCCGAGGACCAAGCGAGGAGAGCAACCGAACCAAGGCGATAGTCGATACCGCAGTATGCGCACGAAATCGCGTGGACGGCGAGGAAAATCCCGCGGGCGCCCGGAGCATCCGGCGGGCGCGGCCAACCCGGCGCGGCCCGCTCAGCGGGTCTGGCCGCCGTCGACGGGCACGACGGCGCCGTGCACGAAGCTGGCGCGAGGGCTCATCAGGAAGGCGGCGACGGTTCCGATCTCCTCCGGCCGACCGTAGCGCTGCAGCGGCACCTCGCGGTCGATCCAGCGCTGCCAGGACGCGGCTCTCGGACCGTCCATCCGCTCCTGCCAGCTGCCGCCCGGGAAGATGATGTTGCCCGGCGCGATGGCGTTGACGCGCACGCCCTCGGGGCCGGCGATCTTGGCCAGCTCCTTGGTCAGGTGGTTCATCCCCGCCTTGGCCGTGCCGTAGGTCAGCGGCGTGCCGAGCGCGCCCAGGCCGGCGATCGAGCTGATGAACAGGATCGAGCCCTCCCCTCGCGGCAGCATCCGGCGATAGGCCCCCCGCGCCAGCCGCCAGGCCGAACCGAGGTTCTGGGCGAATCCGGCGTCCCAGGTCTCGTCGTCGACCTCGGCGCCCGGCGGACACGGATGCAGGCCGACATTGGCGACCGCGCCGAAGATGGGCCCCAGCGCCGCCTCGGCGCCGGCCAGCGCCTCTTCGATCCTCGCCGTGTCGCGCAGATCGCCGGCCATCGCCCAGACGCGACCCTCGCCGTGCTCGGCGGCCAGCCGGGCGCGGGTCGCCTCCAGCGCCTCGGCGCCGCGAGCGGTGATGGCGACCTTCGCCCCCTCGCCCAGGCAGGCCTCGACGATGCCCAGCCCGATGCCCCGGCTGGCGCCGGCGACGAAGATGGTCTTTCCGCTGAGCCCGAGCTCCATGCGCCGTCTCCCCTGATCCTGTTCGTCGGGAGCATCTGACGCCGGCGACCTAGCGGCAGGCAAGCCGCCGGCTCACTCCCCGTTGGCGTCCACCACGATGTTGACCGTCTTGCCGCGCGACATGGGATCCCAGCCGGCCTCGATGGCGGACTGGATGGAACGCGCGACGACCTTGGGATCGATATTGGCGGCCTTCAGCAGCGCGCCGTAGGCGGGCAGCTTGCCAGGCGGGAACTCGATCACCGCCTCGCGCTGGCCTTCCTGATGGCGCACGGCGATCGCCATGCCTTCCCAGCCCTTGCTGTCGTTCGACCACCGGGGCTGGCGCTGCAGCCACCAGACGTAGACTTCGCCGTCGACCTGGATCTCGAACTCGGTGGTTTGCTTCTTCGCCATGCGGAGGAGTTAGCCCTTCGGAGACGAACGCGCCACCCGAGGATGACGCAAACGGAAAGACGGCGCTTGGCTGACCCCGGGTGAACGCATCCAAGCTCCCCCCAAGATCGGCGGATACGCGCCGGCGACGGGAGACATCAGGGTGAACTTCGACTTTTCCGACGAGCAGAAGCAGCTGCGCGACCAGGCGCGAAGGTTCCTGGCCGACCGCTGTCCGCCGGCGGCCGTCCGCGCCGTGCTGGAAGGCGCCCAGTCCTACGACTCCGACCTCTGGAGAGGCCTGGGCGAGATGGGCTTTCTGGGCGCGGCCATTCCCGAGGCGTACGGCGGCGTCGGCCTGGGTCATCTGGAGCTGTGCGTGATCGCCGAGGAGCTGGGCCGGGCCGTCGCGCCCGTGCCGGCGGTCTCGTCCATCTACCTGGTCGCCGAGGCGCTGATGCTCGCCGGGACGGAGGCGCAGAAACAGGCCTGGCTGCCGAACCTGGCGTCCGGCGAGACGATCGGCTGTTTCGCCCTGGCCGAGAGCGCTGGCCGCACGACAGAGGGCGGCGTCAAGGCGACCGTCTCGAACGGCAGGCTGACCGGGACCAAGACCCCCGTGGCCGACGGCGACATCGCGGGCCTCGCCGTGGTCGCCGCGCGCGAGGGCGGGAAGGTTTCCCTGTGGCTGGTCGACCTGCGCGGGGCGGGCGTGACCCGGACGGTCGAGGACAGCATCGACCCCACCCGCGGCCAAGCGACCCTGACCTTCGACGCCGCCCCCGCCGAGCGGCTGGGCGCGGCCGGCGACGGCTGGCGGCTGGCCTCCGAGGTCATGGACCGGGCCGCCATCCTGATCGCCTTCGAACAGGTCGGCGGCGCGGATCGGGCGCTGGAGATGGGCCGAGACTACGCCTTGGACCGCATGGCCTTTGGTCGTCCGATCGGCAGCTTCCAGGCCGTGAAGCACATCCTGGCCGACATGTACGTCGCCGCCACCCTGGCCCGCTCAAACGCCTACTACGGCGCCTGGGCGCTTTCGACGGGGGCCGCCGAACTGCCGGTCGCGGCGGCCACGGCGCGGGTCTCGGCCACACAGGCCTATCAGCACTGCGCCAAGAACAACATCCAGGTCCACGGCGGCATGGGCTTCACCTGGGCCTTCGACTGTCACCTGTTCTATCGCCGGTCCAACAATCTGGCCCTGACCATCGGCTCGCAGTCGACCTGGGAGGACCTGCTGATCGACCGCCTGCGCCGGCGCAACGAAGCGCCCGTGGCGGCCTAAGGGAGGAACATCATGAACTTCGACGACACTCCCGAGGAAGCCGCCTTCCGCGTGCAGGCCCGCGCCTGGATACAGGCCAACGCCCCAACGGCGCTCGAGGCCGAGCTCAAACAGGGCGGCTTCGCCAACAATGGCCTCAAGAGCGTCGACCCGATCGCCGCCTCCAAGGCCTGGCAGAAGAAGAAGGCCGAGGCCGGCTGGGCCTGCCTGCATTGGCCGAAGGACTATGGCGGCCGCGGCGCCACGCCGATCGAGCGGGTGATCTGGGGCCAGGAGGAAGGCGTCTACGGCGCCCTCTCCGGCCTGTTCATCATCGGCCACGGCATGTGCGGCCCGACGGTGATGGCCTGGGCCGACGAGGCGACGAAGCGCCGCCTGCTGCCGCCGCTGGCCGCGGGCGAGCACATCTGGTGCCAGCTGTTCAGCGAACCGGCCGGCGGCTCCGACCTGGCCGGCCTGCGCACGGCGGCGGTCCCCGCCGGCGACGGCTCGGGCGACTGGATCGTCAACGGCCAGAAGATCTGGACCAGCGGCGCCCAGCACAGCGACTACGGCATCCTGATCACCCGCACCGACCCGACCGTGGCCAAGCACAAGGGCCTGACGATGTTCTGGCTCGACATGAAGAGCCCGGGGATCGAGGTGCGGCCGATCAAGCAGGCGAACGGCCAGTCGGGCTTCAACGAGGTCTATTTCACCGATGTCCGTATTCCCGACGCCCAGCGCCTGGGCGCCGTCGGCCAGGGCTGGCAGGTGTCGCTGACCACCCTGATGAACGAGCGGCTGTCGATCGGCTCGGGCATGCCGACCGGTTTCCCGGAGCTGTTCGACTTCTGCATGACCCTGCAGACCGAGGATGGCCTGGCCATCGACGACCGCATGGTCCGCTCGCGCCTGGCGCAGTTCGCGGTCAAGGCCAGCGGACTGAAGTACACCGGCATGCGGGCGATGTCCGCCCTGTCCAAAGGCGAGACCCCGGGACCGGAGAACTCGATCGGCAAGCTGGTCGCCGGCGCGACCATGCAGGAGCTGGCCATGTTCGCCCTGGACCTGCAGGGCGAGGCCGGGGTGCTGAGCGGACCCGACCGGGCCTCGGCCGGCGCCCGCTTCCAGCAGATGCTGCTGCGCAGTCCCGCCACCCGCGTCGAGGGCGGCACCGACGAGATCCTGCGCAACATCATCGCCGAACGGGTCCTGGGCCTGCCCGGCGACATCCGCGTGGACAAGGACGTGCCGTTCAAGGACATCCCCACGTCCGGCCGGGGATAGCGGCCGAGCGGAGGGATAGCCGCCGCGCCGCCCTAACGCTCCATCGCCGCCTTCAGGGCGTCGGCGCCCTGCTCCATCATGCCGCGCACCGTCTCGGCGGCGGCGTGGGGCAGGACGTCGGCCTTCCAGACGAAGCGGCTGCGGCCGGGGCCGGCCTCGAACACCTCGTTGGTGGCGTTGTGATGCGCCAGCTGCTCCGACAGGACGCTGTAGGCGAAGCGGCGGCGGTCGTCGTCGAGAGCGATCAGCAGCTCCCGCGCGACCATGCCGTTGGCGAAGGTGACCACCCGGGCCTCGTCCTCCAGCCGGGTGTCGACCACGAAGCCCGGCACGAGGCGATCGTGCAGGGCGCCGACGTCGCGGATGGCGTCCCAGACCGCCTCAGCCGGGCGGTCGATCAGCCGTTCGATATGGATGCTGGCCATGGCGGCTCTCCGTTTGTTGGGAGACCATCATCGGCCACACGTCCTCCTCAGTCTGGCGACTTTCGGACGGTATCGGCCCTTTGCGTCCTCAGTCCCAGGCCGCCGGTATCAGGGCCACCCGGCGCGGCTCGATCTCACGCCAGCCGCGCTCGGCGATGACGGCGTTGCTCTCCTTGGCGCCGCGACCTTCGGCCAGAGACCAGGTGATGTGCCAGGTGGAGCCGTCGGGCCGGTCTGTGGTTCCGCCGATCCGAACCACCAGCGCCTGCACCCCCGCCCCGTCATCGGCGACGCCGACGATCTCGCCGAAGGTCGGCAGCAGGTCTCGCTCGGGATCGGGCTTGCAGGTGACGTGGTCGGCGACGACCTCGCCATAGGCAGCCGGGAGGGCCGCCAGCAGCATCGCCCGCTCCACGGGGTCCAGCTTCCACCCACGCCTCATGCCGAACCTCCGGTCACCGTCGAACAACCGCAGCCGAGCATGGCGGTTCCGTGGCGAGGCGACAGGCCGGCGATGACGCGGAGGACACGCACCGCTTCGCGGAGCATGTCCCCTGGGATGTCCCTTAGGCCGCCTGGATGATGCCCAGGAAATCGGCCGCCTTCAGCGAGGCGCCCCCGACCAGGGCGCCGCCGACGTCGCGGGCCTTGAGGATCTCGGCGGCGTTCGAGGGCTTCACCGAACCGCCGTAGAGGATCGGAACCCGGGCGCCGTCCTCGCCGAAGATCTCGGTCAGGGCCGCGCGGACGGCGACATGGACCTCTTCGATCTGCTCCAGGGTCGGGGTCAGGCCGGTGCCGATCGCCCAGACCGGCTCATAGGCTACGGAGAAGGCCTTGCCGGCCAGAGCGGCGGGCAGCGAGCCCCTCACCTGTCCCGTCACCACCGCCAGGGTGTCGCCGGCCTCCCGCTCGGCCAGGGTCTCGCCGACGCAGACGATCGGCTCCAGCCCGGCCCGCAGGGCGGCCTCGACCTTGGCGGCGACCACCGCATCGGTCTCGCCGTAGCCCGCGCGGCGCTCGGAATGCCCGAGGATCACCAGTCCGGCGCCGGCGTCGGCCAGCATCTCGGCGGCCACGTCGCCGGTGAAGGCGCCGGAGGCTTCGGCCCGACAGTCCTGGCCGCCGACCTCGACGCCCGAACCGGCCAGAGCGTCGGCCAGACGGTGGATCAGGGTCGACGGCGGGCAGATCGCCACGCGAGCCGACGGCGGGTGGGAATCGACGGCGGCCGCGACGGCGCGGGCCTCGTCGAGCGACGCCTCGACGCCGTTCATCTTCCAGTTTCCGGCGATCAGGGGGCGAGGCGTTGACACGGATGGAGGCTCCTGGCGTGATTTTCGTTCAGGAGCGCCCTAATCGAAGCGCGCGGCCGTGTCACGTCGCTTCCTCGCGGCTTGCGAGGGTCGCGCAGCGTCCACTATACCGCGTGAACGGCGTCTTGCGCCGCATGCTGTCCAAAGGTCCGACGACTCCATGCTCTCCGTCTTCCGCAAGTTCGCCAAGTCCTGGCTCGCGCTCGGCCTGCTGGGGCTGATCATCATCTCGTTCGCGATCGTCGGCCTGCCCGACGCCTTCCAGGGCGCCGGCGCCAAGACCGACGTGATCCGCGCCGGAAGCCGGCACGTCGATCCGGCGATGTTCAAGCGCGCCTACGACAACTACCGGACGCAGCTGGAGCAACGCTTCGGCCAGCCGATCACGCCGGAGCTGGCGATGAAGGAAGGCCTCGACCGCCGGGTGCTCGACGAGATGGCCACCCAGGAGTCGTTCGCGGCCCTTCTCGAGAAGGTCGGCGTCCGGGCCAGCGACAAGATGCTGACCGAGCTTCTGGCCGAGCAGCCGCGGTTCTTCGATCCGGTGACCCGTAAGTTCGACAGGGCCCGCTACGAGCAGGCGCTGGCCGAGACCGGCATGACGCCGAAGGTCTTCGAGACCGGCCTGAAGGACGAGATCGCCAGCCGCCAGTTCATCGCCGCCGTCGCGGCCGGCTTCCGCGCCCCGCGGGCCTATTCGGGCCTGGCCGGGGCCTTCGCCTTCGAACAACGTGATCTGGCCTACTTCCTGATCGATCCCCGGAGCGTCGGGACCATCCCGCAGCCGACCGACGCGGAGCTGAAGGCCTTCATGCAGGAGAACAAGGCCGCCCTGACCCTGCCCGAGTTCCGGGCGATCAGCGTCATGGCCCTGTCGCGCCAGGACTACGAAGGCCAGGTGACCGTCTCCGAGGCGGACGTCCAGAAGCAGTTCGCCTTCCAGAAGGACTCGCTGTCCAAGCCGGAGCTGCGCTCCGTGCTGCAGATTCCGGCCAAGGACGCCGCCCAGGCCCAGCAGATCATCGCCCAGCTGAACCAGGGACAGAACCCCAACGAGGTCGCCGGCCGCCTCGGCGTCCAACCGGTGCGCTTCGACGACAAGCCCCGCACCGCCTTCTTCGACCCGGCCATCGCCGCGGCCGCCTTCCAGCTGCCGGAAGGCGGTGTGAGCGGTCCGGTCAAGGCCCAGTTCGGCCTGGCCGTTCTGAAGGTGACCAAGGTGTCCGCCGGCCAGGAGGCCCGCCTCGAGGATCACCGCGCGGCCATCGAGGCCAAGGTCCGCGCCGATCTCGCCGCGGCCAAGGTCTCCGACGTCGCCAAGGTCTATGAGGATGCGCACGGCCAGGGCGCCGACATGGCGACGGCCGCGGCCAAGGCCGGGCTGAAGATCATCTCGCTGCCGCCGATGACGGCCGAGGGCGTGACCCAGGACCGCCGCCGCGCGCCGCTGCCCGAGCCCATTCTCAAGGCCGCCTTCGAACAGTCCCAGGGCGTCGAGAGCGACATCCAGGAAGCCGGCGACGGCCAGTACTTCGTCGTCCGGGTCGACCGGGTCATCCCGGCGGCCATGCCTCCGATGGAGAGCATCAAGCCGGACCTGATCCGCGCTCTGATGCTGCGCCGGACCGCCGACCGGATGCAGGCCAAGGCCGACGAACTGGCCGCCCGCGTCAAGAAGGGCGAGTCGATCGACGCCGTGGCCGCCTCGGCCGGCGCCAAGGTGCAGCGCGTCGCCGGCCTGAGCCGCGCCACGGCCAGCCAGCACGCCGCCCTCGGCCGCGAACTGCTCGGCGCGGCGTTCGGCGCCAAGAAGGCCGAGGCCTTCACCGCGCGCGGCCAGCAGTTCGGCATCGCCGTCGCCCGGGTGGACGCCATCCGCCCCGCCGGCGCCGAGATGACGGCCATGGCCGCCAACCAGCAGTCGCGTCAATTCAGCGAGCAGGTTTTCGGCGACATCGCCGAGGCTTCGCGCAGCTACGCCCGCACCCGCCTGAAGACCGAGACCAACCTGCGCAACGCCCGCATGTCGATCGGCATCGCGCCGGACGAAGCCGGTCCCGCCGACGGCAAGGCGGCGCCCGCCGCCGCGGGCAAGGGCCAGTGACCGGGGGGCTGACCCCCGAGCCCGCGTTCGAAGCGTTCGCGACGGCCTGGGACGCCGGCCGGCCCCAGGTCGTCTGGACGCGGCTGATCGACGACCTGGAGACGCCGGTCTCGGCCTATCTCAAGATCGGCCGAGATCGGCCCTACTCGTTCCTGTTCGAGTCGGTCGAGGGCGGCGCCTGGCGCGGCCGCTATTCCTTCCTGGCGATGAAGCCGGACCTGGTCTGGCGCTGCCGTGGCGACGTCGCCGAGATCGCCCGCGGCGCCGATGCGATCGCCCGCGGCGACTTCGTGCGCCAGGAGGCCGGCGCGCTGGAGAGCCTGCGCGACCTGGTCGCCGCCTCACGGATCGAGCTTCCGGCCGGGTTGCCGCCGCCGGCCGCCGGGGTCTACGGCGCTCTCGGCTACGACATGATCCGGCTGGCCGAGCAGCTGCCGAACGTCAATCCGGACGCCCTGGGCCTGCCGGATTCGATCATGACCCTGCCCTCGGTCGTGGTGGCCTTCGACGCGATCGCCCAGGAAATCCTGATGGTCACGCCGGCGCGCCCGACGCCCGGCGTGTCGGCGCGCGAGGCCTATGACGCCGCCCAGGCGCGCCTGGGCGAGGTGCTGGCCGACCTCCGCCAACCGCTGATCGCGCCCGAGGCCGGCGCCCCCTCGCCCATCGACTTCACCACGCCGGTGAGCCGCGAGGATTATCGGACGGTCGTCGAGAAGGCCAAGGACTACATCGGCGCCGGCGACATCTTCCAGGCCGTGGTCGCTCACCGCTTCCGCACGCCGTTCGAGCGCGACCCCTTCGCCCTCTACCGCTCCCTGCGCCGGACCAACCCCTCTCCGTTCCTGTTCTATCTGGACTTCGGCGACTTCCAGCTGGTCGGCTCCAGCCCGGAGATCCTGGTGCGGCTGCGCGACGGCAAGGTCACCATCCGCCCGATCGCCGGCACCCGTCCCCGCGGCGCCACGCCTGAGCAGGACCTGGCGCTGGAGCAGGAGCTGCTGGCCGATCCCAAGGAACGGGCCGAGCACCTGATGCTGCTGGACCTGGGCCGCAACGACGTCGGCCGCGTCGCCCGCCTGCGCGAGGCCGGCCGCAACGCGCCGGCGGCGGCGTCCAAGGGGCCGTCCGTGCGGGTGACCGAGAGCTTCGTCATCGAGCGCTACAGCCACGTCATGCACATCGTCTCCAACGTCGAGGGCGACGCCCCCGAGGGCCTGGACCCGGTCGACGTGCTGATGGCCGCCTTGCCCGCCGGCACCGTGTCCGGCGCGCCCAAGGTGCGGGCCATGGAGATCATCGACGAGCTGGAGATCGAGAAGCGCGGCATCGGCTACGCCGGCGCGGTCGGCTATTTCGGCGCCGACGGCTCGGTCGACACCTGCATCGTGCTGCGCACCGGCCTCGTCAAGGACGGCGTCCTGTACGTCCAGGCCGGCGGCGGCCTGGTGGCCGACAGCGATCCCGACGCCGAATACGACGAGACCATCCACAAGTCGAACGCCCTGCGCCGCGCGGCCGAGGAGGCCTGGCGGTTCGGGTAGAACAGAGTGGAGCGGCGAGATTCTCGCCTCCTTCCGCCTATCCCGGCGAAGGCCGGGACCCAGGTCCAGCCTTGGCTTCGCGGACTATCGACATTGCCGAGCCCCCGACTGGGTCCCGGCCTTCGCCGGGATGAACGGCGTTGAAGGCGACGGGTTGCTATCCAGCCCGCCGCCCCCGAGCCCCTAGTCCTGCACGAGGCTGAAGCCGGTCACCACGGCGTCCGCCTGGGCGTCGGCCTTGCCGTCCGGCCGCAGCACCACGGTCGGCTGTTCGCCTTTCTTGATGTAGCGGGTGACGTCAAAGGCGAAGAACTTCTCCGGCATCGCGCCGCCGTGATCGCCGTGGTCGCCATGTTCGGCGGAGACCGCGTCGAAGAAGTTCAGGTGGCCGACCACGGTGGTCTTGCCCGCCGCGTCCTTCACGCCGACCTCGTAGAGCACGCCGGGCTGGACCTTGGCCTGCAGGCCGTCGATGACCAGCAGCGTCCGGCCCGTCCGCTTGGTGATGCCCAGGTTCTTGGGATTGCCGCGCATCGCCTCGGCCGAGGTCGCCTCCAGCTTGATCTCCACGGGCCCGCCGGGGTCGAGCTTGAACGGCCGGCGCTGGACCGCCAGCAGCGGCAGGTCGCGGACGTTGAGCACGAAGGGCAGACAGCCGCCGATCCGCGGGCCCGGCTCGAAGACGTCGTAGGTGTAGCCCAGCGCGCCGATCGACTTGAAGTCGCCGATCTTGGCCACGACGCTGTTCCCGTTGGCGTCCGGGAAGGTGAAGGTCTTGTTCAGCCAGGTCGCGTCGGTCGGGTTGCAGCCGCCGTTCCGGTTCCAGCTGGCCCACATGCGGTCGATGTTGCAGTGGTGCATCCAGAAGATCGGGTCGTTGGCCGCCCAGGGCACCGAACCCATGCCCTGGCCGTTGCCGACCCGGACGTGGACGCTGCCGTGCAGGTTGGCGTCGATGTTCAGGCAGAAGCCCTGCTGGCCGGCCGCCGGGACATAGCTGGTCTGGTTCAGCGACAGGGTGTTGATCGGGGTCGGGTTCAGGCCCTGGTCGATCGGCACGCCGTTGTTGATGCCGGGGTTGCGGTTGGGCCGGTACAGCGTGCCCCACTGCGGGCTGGCCTGCTGCCGGAAGGCGACCGGCAGGGCTCGCTGGTTGGGCTGGGTGTAGCGCCAGTAGGGCAGCACGAAGCTGTTGTCCTGCAGCAGCTTGCGGCAGATGGCCTCCAGGAAGAAGACGTACATCCGGTGCCAGGGCAGGAAGTAGTTCTCCACCGTGCCGGCCGAGTGCGCCTGACAGGTGCTCCAGCTGGCCTGGGCCAGGGTCCGCTGCGGGCTGGGAGCCGGATAGACGCGGGCGAGCTCCGCGGCCTTGGTGCGGTCGCCGCGCACGGCGTGGATGTACCACTGGAACATCCAGCCCCGGGGATTGGCTTCCGCCAGACCCGACATGATCTTCACGGCCTTGGCGTACTTGGCCAGGTCCGCCTGGCCGGCGGGCGTGGACAGATCCTTGCGGACGAAGGGCGCGCGGGCCCAGGACTGGGACGCATACCACTGCGCGAACGGGATCGTCGCGCCGCCGCCGACGAGCGCGGCTCTACGGGTTACTGAGGTCATGACTCTCTCCCCTTGTGGATGTGCACGCGCGACCGTAACACAACCAAAGCGAGAGTCTCGGGCTATTTGCCCCCGGCGTTAACGCTCAGCGACACCTTGCCGACGACCGGTCGGGCGGCGGGGTCGGGCGCCCCCTCCGGGGTGATGACGATCTCGACCGGACGGCCCGCGGGCAGGCGGTCCAGCGCCGCCCCGGCCTCAAAGCTGAACGAGGCCGGCCCGCCGGTCGCGACATTGAAGAAATTGACGTAACCCAAGGTCGGGCCGCTCTTTCCGCCCAGCTGGACGCGATAGAGCACGCCGGGCTGGGCGTTGGTGCTGAGATCGGACAGGACCAGCATCGCCGGCTCGCCGGCCTTGCGGGCGGGAACCTGGACCGACAGGCTGGTCGGAGCGGCGCCCAGCGCGGCGCGTCCCGGTTCGCTCGCCCCGCCCTCGCCCGCGCAGCCGCTCGCCGCCAGGACGGCCAGCAGTGCAATCGGGGCCAGGCGGCGCGTCACGGCGCGCTCCTCTCCGCCCCCTGAACCTTGTCGGAGGCCGCCGTGGCCGGGGCCGCCGGTTCGGGCTCGAGGGCCAGGTGGCTGGTGACGGCCGGCGGGGCCATGACCATGGCGACGGCGAAGGCCATCGCGGCCGCGGCGCACAGCAGGGCCGCGCCCAGCACCGCCCACAGGTTCTCGCGAGGCTGCGGCGCTCTCAGCAGGCCCCGGGCGTAGGCCAGGGCTTCTCGGTCCAGGGCTGAATCGGCGATCGCCATGACATGGCATCATGATCCTCTCCGCCCCTTGGCGCAAACGATCTCAGGGCCTAGAAGCGACGGGCCATGATCCTCGTCATCGATAACTACGACAGCTTCACCTACAACCTCGTCCACTACCTGAACGAGCTGGGGGCGGAGACCGTCGTCCATCGCAACGACGCCCTGACCGTCCAGGAGGCGATCGGGCTGAAGCCGGCGGCGGTGCTGCTGTCGCCCGGCCCCTGCGCCCCGGACCAGGCGGGAATCTGCCTGCCGCTGCTGCGCGGCGCGCCAGAGGACCTGGCCATCCTGGGCGTCTGCCTGGGCCACCAGGCGATCGGCCAGGCCTATGGCGGCGACGTCGTGCGGGCCAAGACCATCATGCACGGCAAGACCAGCGAGATCAGCCACGCCGACCAGGGCCTGTTCAAGGGCCTGCCGCACCCGTTCACCGCCACCCGCTACCACAGCCTGGCGGTCGAGCGCGGCACCCTGCCCGCCGAGCTTGAGGTCACCGCCTGGACCGAGGACGGCGAGATCATGGGCGTCCAGCACAGGACCCGCCCGATCCACGGCGTGCAGTTCCACCCCGAGTCGATCGCCACCGAAGGCGGTCACCAGCTGCTGGCCAACTTCCTGGACCTGGCCGGCGTGAAGCGCACGGCGGCCGTCTAGCGCCATGTCCGACGCCTTCAAGCCGCTGCTCAGCCGCCTCGCCGACGGCGCGACCCTGTCAGAGGAGGACGCCGAGGCCTTCTTCTCCGCCTGCCTGCGCGGAGAGCCGACCCCGGCCCAGGTCGCGGCCGCCGTGACCGCCATCCGGCTGCGCGGCGAGACCGTGGGCGAGATGGCCGCCTGCGCCCGCGCCATGCGCCGCGCCGCGGTGCGGCTGGATCTGCCCTACGACACCATCGACGTCTGCGGCACCGGCGGCGACGGCCTGCACACCCTGAACATCTCCACCGCCGTGACCTTCGTGGCCGCCGGCGGCGGGCTGAAGGTCGCCAAGCACGGCAACCGCGCCATCACCAGCAAGTCCGGCACCGCCGACGTCCTGGCCGCCCTGGGCGTGAACCTGGATCCCGGCCTGCAGAAGCAACGCCGGGCGCTGGACGAGGCCGGCGTCGCCTTCCTGTTCGCCCAGGCCCATCACGGCGCGATGAAACACGTCTCGCCGATCCGCCAGCAGCTGGGCTTCCGCACTATCTTCAACCTGCTGGGCCCGCTGACCAACCCGGCCGGCGCCAAGCGGCAGGTGATCGGCGTGCCGGCCCCGCGCTTCGTCGAGCCGATCGCCCGCGCCCTCGGCGCCCTGGGCTCCGAACGGGTCTGGTCGGTGCACGGCCAGGGCATGGACGAGCTGACCGTCACCGGCGAGACCGAGGTCGCGGAATGGCACGACGGCGCCCTGCGCCTGTTCACCATCACTCCCGAGGCCGTGGGCCTGCCGCGCTCGTCGCTGGTCGACCTCACCGGCGGCGCGCCCGACCACAACGCCCGGGCCCTGCGCGACCTGCTGAACGGCAGGACGGGTCCCTATCGCGACATAGTGCTGCTGAACGCCGCCGCCGCCTTCCTGGTCGCCGACCGGGTCGAGACCCTGCGCGAGGGCGTCGAGCTGGCCGGCCAGGTCATCGACGATGGTCGCGCCCTGGCGGCCCTGGACAAGCTAGTAGAGATCACGAACGCCGCATGAGCCGGCCCGCGCTCGCCCTGCTCCTGATGCTTGCGGCGGGCGGCTGCGCCGAGACGCTGTCCGAGCCGCCCGGCGTCTACCAGGGGATCGGCGACTGGGAGCGCCATCGCCTCGAACTCGGCGTCGACGGCCGCTTCCGTCACAGCTGGCGCGACGCCGCCGGAACGCACGAGGAGCGCGGCCGCTGGTCGGCGAGCAGCCGCAACGGCTACAAGGTTGACCACGACGCCTGCCTCTACATCGACCTCGAGGGCTACAAGGAGCCCGGCAGGTCGAAGAGCGATTACGCTCAGGCTTGCGGACTGCGGCAGGCCGGCGACGATCTGCTGATCTTCAACGACGACAAGCAGTGGGCGTACAGGAAGCTATGACCGACATTCTCGCCAAGATCGCCGCTTACAAGCGCGAGGACGTCGCCGCCCGCAAGGCCGCCCGCTCGCAGGCCGATGTCGACGCCGCCGCCAAGGCCGCCGACGCGCCGCGGGGCTTCAAGGCCGCGCTGGAGCGCCGCCACGCGCCGGGAGTCCTGGCCCTGATCGCCGAGATCAAGAAGGCCTCGCCGTCCAAGGGCCTGATCCGGGCGGACTTCGATCCGCCGGCGCTCGCCCGGGCCTACGAGCGCGGCGGCGCGGCCTGCCTGTCGGTGCTGACCGACGGGCCGAGCTTCCAGGGCGCCGACGAATACCTCGTGGCCGCCCGCGCGGCGACCGCCCTGCCCGCCATCCGCAAGGACTTCCTGGTCGATCCCTGGCAGGTGGCCGAGAGCCGGGCCCTCGGCGCCGACGCCATCCTGGTCATCCTGGCGATGATCGACGACGCCCTGGCCGCCGAGCTGATGAGCGAGGCGCGGCGCCTGGGCATGGACGCCCTGGTCGAGGTCCATGACGAGTCCGAGATGGACCGCGCCGGCAAGCTGGGCGCGACGCTGGTCGGCGTGAACAACCGCGACCTGCGCAGCTTCACGGTCGACCTGGGCATCACCGAACGGCTGTCCGGGCGCGCGCCGGAAGGGTCGCTGCTGGTCACCGAGAGCGGCCTGTTCAGCGCCGCCGACGCGGCGCGACTGGAAGCCTCCGGCGCCAAGGCCATGCTGGTCGGCGAAAGCCTGATGCGCCAGGCCGACATCGAGGCGGCGACGGCGGCGTTGCTAGCCGCGGCCTGAGGCATGTTGCGTCCTTCGAGACGCCGGGCTGAGGCCCGGCTCCTCAGGATGACGAAGGCTGAGTTCGCCATGGTGAGGAGCGAGCCATCAGGCGAGCGTCTCGAACCACGCACGCCTTACCCCCGATAGATCGACCGCCCTTCCTTGTAGGTCTCCACGACCTTCAACCCGGCCAGGGCGTCGGGATCGACGGTCAGCGGGTTGTCCGAGAGCACGATCAGATCGGCCAGCATCCCGGGCGCGATCCGACCTTTCGCGTCCTCCTCGAAATGCTGCCAGGCCGCCCACTCCGTCATCGCCCGCAGCGTGGTCTCGACGGAAACGCGCTGGTCGGGGCCCAGGACCCGGCCGCTGCGGGTCCTGCGGGTCACGGTCGCCGACAGCACCCGCATGGCGTCCGGATTGGCCACGGGGGCGTCGTGGTGGGTGGTGAAGCGCATGCCCTGCGCCAGAACCCAGCCGGTCGGCGAGATGGTCTCCGCCCGCGCCGGCCCCAGCACCGACTCCCGGTGCCAGTCGCCCCAGTAGAAGGTGTGCATCGGAAACAGGGATGGGACGACGCCCAGCCGCTTCAGCGCGGCGACCTGATCCCGGCGCAGGGTCTGGCCGTGGATCAGCACCGGCCGGCGATCCCCGCCGCCGTACTTGGCCTCGGCCTTGCCGACGCCCTCGATCAGCAGGTCGATGGCCGCGTCGCCGTTGCAGTGGGTGATCAGCTGCCAGCCGTTGGCGAAGGCCTTGTCGATCTCGGCCAGCGCCTGTTCCGGCTTGATCGCCGGATAGCCGCGGTAGTCCGCGTCGCGGCCCTCGGGCGGCTTGAAATAGGGCTGGGTCAGCCAGGCGGTCTTGCCCTGGGGCGAACCGTCGATGGTCAGCTTGGCGCCGGCCACGCGGAAGCGGTCCAGATACTGCCGGGTCGGCAGGATCGCCGCCGTCGCGCTGACGATGTCCGGATAGGCCACGACATCCAGCGGCAGCAGTCCGCGTGCGCCGGCCGCCTTCAGCAGCGCCACGTTCTGGATCGAGGCCCGCCCCTCCTGGGCCGTGGTGTAGCCGAAGCGGGCGTAGAACTTCGCCCCGCGCTCGATCATTCCCAGGTTGGCGGCCTCGTCGAGCTTCATGGCCTGGGCCCCGAAGGCGGTGAAGAAGGCGTGCTCCTCCAGGACGCCGTTGGGCTCCCGCGAGCCCGGGCGCCGACGGATCACGCCGCCCTCGGGGTCGGGCGTCTCGGCGGTGATCCGCGCTTGCTGGAGCGCGACGGAGTTGGCCGCGCCGAAATGGCCGGACTGGTGGATCAGGAACACCGGCAGCTCGGTCGAGACCTGGTCCAGGTCGTCACGGGTCGGGTGGCGGCGCTCCGCCAGCTGGGAATCGTCGTAGCCGAAGCCGATCACCGTCCGGTAGCGGTCGACGAACGGGCCGTTGTCGGCCATCCACGCGCGGAGGATCGCCTGCAGCGCGGCGATGCTGCGCCCCGGCCCGTCCGGCGGCGGGAGCAGGTTGGCCACCGTCGCCTGCAGCCCGACGAAGGACAGGTGGCTGTGGGCGTCGACGAAGCCGGGCAGCAGCGGCCGCCCTTCCAGATCGACCACCCGCGTGGTCGTCCCGCGCAGCCCCTCCAGCGCTGACCGCGCGCCCACGGCAACGATCCGGCCGCCGCGAACCGCCACCGCCTCGGCGCTCGGCCGCGTCTCGTCCATCGTGAGGATCGGTCCGCCGACGAACAGCAGGTCCACGGGGCCTTCGGCGGCCCAGGCGCGGGCGGCGAGCCCCAGACCGGTCGCAGCGGCGGCTCCGGACAGCATCCGGCGGCGGGTGGCGATCATCGGCGGTCTCCCCGGTTCGCGCTGATCCTACGCTATCGAAGGGTCCAGGGTATCCGGGTCATTCCGAAGTCACGCCCTCGATCGTCACCCAGGGGTGCGCCGTCTCGGCGTAGACCTGCTTGTCGGGCGGCGGCATCGTCGGGTCGGCGAAGGCGCCCAGCGCCACGCCCACCCGGTCGGGCCGGAAGTCCGGCCGCCAGAACACCGTGCTTCCGCAGGTCGGGCAGAAGTGGTGCACGGCCTGGCCGCCCGACTCGCCGACGCGGGTCCAGGTCCGCGACTCGCCGCTGACGACCGTGTCCGCCGTCTGGAAGAACACCGCCGAGCCGAAGGCGCTGCCCGTCCGGCGCTGACAGGCCAGGCAGTGACAGACCGAGATCCGCACCGGCTCCCCGGCGCAGGCGATGCGCAGCGCGCCGCAGGAACAGGTCGCGGTGCGGGTAATGGTCGGCATGCTGAGAATCTCCGGTTTTTCGTTCGCGACGGGAGGACAACCGATGATCGCCGTCAACTTGACATTAACGAAGAACACCTAGAGAACATCCACAGAAGTTAGCGGTTTGTTCCGAGACAGATTCGGCAGCGAGGCCAAGGCGATGCTCACCCGCAAGCAGCACGAACTCCTGATGTTCATCCATGAACGCATCAAGGAGACGGGCGTCTCGCCCTCGTTCGACGAGATGAAGGAAGCCCTGGACCTGGCGTCCAAGTCGGGCATCCATCGGCTGATCACCGCCCTCGAGGAACGCGGCTTCCTGCGCCGGCTGCCCCATCGGGCCCGGGCGCTGGAGGTGACCAAGCTGCCGCAGCAGGCGACCACCGCCGCCCCGGCCGGCGGACGCCAGAACTTCAAGCCGCAGGTGATCAAGGGCGACGGTCCGGGCGCGGTCCCCGCCCCGGCCGCCATCGCCAACGACGTCCGCGAGATTCCGCTGCTGGGCCGGATCGCCGCCGGCTCGCCGATCGAGGCCCTGCAGGTCGAGCGCGACCGCATGCCGGTGTCGGAGAGCCTGCTCGGCGCCGGCGAACATTATGTGCTCGAGGTCCAGGGCGACTCGATGATCGAGGCCGGCATCCTGGACGGCGACTACGTCCTGATCCGCAAGACCGACACCGCCCACAGCGGCGAGATCGTCGTCGCCCTGGTCGAGGGCGAGGAAGCCACCCTCAAGCGCCTGCGCAAGAAGGGCGTCAGCATCGCGCTGGAAGCGGCCAACCCGAAGTACCCCACCCGCGTCTACGGCCCTGACCAGGTCGAGGTGCAGGGCAAGCTGGTCGGGCTGATCCGGAAGTACCACTGAGGCTGCAACTGGGTCTTGGAAGGCTCCCTGAAGCCTGCCCCCTCCCGGTCGTCCTGGCGAAGGCCGGGATCCAGGTCGTAAAGCTTTGCCTCAACGTGAAGCCACTTGAGGACTAGCTTCAGGCTCGCGCCTGGATGACCGGGATTGCAGGCATGGCTGCCTTTCGGCCCCCTTACCTTAGCTGGATCGCTCATCGAACCGCCGCACATCCGGCTCGTCGCGATCCCAATCCGCTCTCGAGGCGCAGAACAGGCGCGTGCGGACGCCCTTCCCGAGCGGCGTATCGAGCGTCCCGGCGGTGACATAGACGTTCCGCGCGTCCGCCTCGGCTGGAAGCGGCGTGCCGCAGGTCTTGCAGCGGGTGATCGTGTAGGTCGGGCGCAAGGCGAAGGTGACGCCGTGATCCTCGCCCTTGACCCAGCGAAAACGGTCCTTTGGAACGATCAGGATCGCATTGCCGATCGAGCCCGAGGCCTTGCGGCACAGCGAGCAGTGGCAGACCCAGACGCCCTCCAAGTCGCCGTCGATTTCGTAGGCCCTCGCGCCGCAGAGGCAGCCGCCGGTTCGGATGGTCATCGGCCTTCGAGCCCCCATGCTCCACGGCGGCAGGAGAACGTGAAGCCCGGTGGAAGGCAACGGCGGCGCTTCGGCCCTTGCCGCCGCCCACCACCGGCCCGATGCTGGCGGCGATGCGCGAGATCATCATCGACTGCGCCGGCGTGACCTCGACCGAGGGGTTCTGGCAGCGATACCTCGACGTCGCGGAGCCTGATGGCGCAGCGCTGTTCGGTCGGAACCTGGACGCCTTCTGGGACGCCATCGAACATGGCGGCCCGGGCTGGCCCGGCGAAGCTGTGTTGGTCTTCCGGCATTCGGACCAGTTGGCGGGTCTCCGCACGGCCGGCGGCGGATCACTCCTCGACGCCCTCGGGCGGATCGCCGACAGGGCGTCCCGGGTAAGCATTAGGCTCCTCTAGCGACGGCCCTCAGTATCTGAAGCTCTGGACGTAGGCGCGGCCTTCGCCCGGACACCAGTTGACCACATGGCCCAGGTAGCGAGGCGGCTCCGCGAACGGGTCGTCGCCGTAGGCCACCCCCGCCGGGCAGGCCTCCGTCGGCCACCAGTCGGGCGTCCGCCAGCCCCGCGCCCGAGCCGTATGGGCGTCGAAGGGCTGCGTCGTCATCCGGGACGCCTTCGCGAACGCCTCGACCTCGGCACCGGTCATTCGGACCAGGAGGTAGGTCTGCGCCGTGTCGCCCCCCGCGCGCCTCTTCTCGCTTTGGGCGGTCGCTAGGCCAGGTTCGATCGATAGGGATCAAGGCCCTCAGCCATGAGACGGCGCTGAAGTGCAAGGAGCACGTCTTCCGCCTCCCGCGGACCGCTCATGGCGCGACGAGCGTCCTGGGCGGTGATCTCATCCTCGCGCCAGGCCACTTGATGGCCTCCGGCATCATATCGGATGAAGAAGCGACCGCTTCGCTCGGTGAGCGTGACGCCGTCGTCCTGGTACAAAGTCCTTTCCATGCTTGGCATCGAGGCACGCCCCGTGAAGATTGGCAATCGGCGGACGACTTCAGCGACGACGAACGTCGCCGCGGCCCAGAGCCCTCAGCCCTTCGACGCCGCCTCGAACACCGCCAGCTGGTCGGCGAAGGCGCGCTGGTAGGCCGGGCGGGCCTCGGCGCGGGCGACGTAGTCGGGAAGGTTCGGGGTCTCCTCCAGCAGGCCCGACCCGAGCAGCCGGCGCAGCACCGTCACCAGCAGCAGGTCGGCTGCACCGAAGTCCCCGTTCAGCCAGCCGGCGGCGCCGAGATGGCGGGACAGGCTCTCCAACCGCCGGCGGATCAGCGCCTCGAGGGCGGCGACACGCGCCTCGAACCAGGGCTGGTCCCGTTCCAGGATCTTGACCAGGCTGTAGTCGAAGATCGGCGGCTCGATGGTGTTCAGCGCCGCGAACATCCACATGATCCCGCGCGTCCGGGCGTTCGCCTCGGTCGGCAGCAGCACGCCCGGATGACGCTCGGCGATGTGCAACACGATGGCGCCAGACTCGAACAGCGTCAGGTCGCCATCCTCATAGGTCGGGATCTGGCCGAACGGGTTCAGGGCCTCGTGCGCGGGCTGTTTCATCGCCTCGAACGACAGCAGCCGTACGTCGTAGGGCTGGCCGACCTCCTCCAGCGCCCAGCGCACGCGCATGTCGCGCGCCAGGCCCCGGCCGCGGTCGGGCGAACGTTCGAAGGCGGTGATGACGGGGGTCATGGCGTCGTTCTCCGGCGGTTGATGTCCGAAGGACGCACAGAGAAGCCCGGTTCCGACAGCCCTGCGGATTTTCTCGCCTAGGCCGGAACGCCGGAGAGAAAGGCCGCCGCCTCGCGCGCCGCCACGACCGCGCTCGCCGCCGAAGCGTCGGACAGCAGCCCCTCGTCGCCGACCCAGTCCCCGGCCAGGAACAGCCCCGGCGCGTCCGGGACGACGACCGGCGCCCTCCGCCCGCCCGAACGCCAGTGCGGCAGATCGTGCGCCACCGTGATCCCGACCAGTCGCTGCCGGTGGACCAGTCGATCGCGCCATCCCGGCTGCAACCGGTCCGCCAGCTGCTCCAGGGCCTTGATATGCCCTGCGTCCGGCGCTTCGTCCGGCGCGAGGTAGCGGCCCAGGTGCAGCAGCCCGCCGCCGGGCGGGGCCAGATCGGCGACGGCCGAGTGCAGCGACATGTACAGCGGGACATCCATGCCCAGCGCATACTCCGGACCCGGCGCGACGCCGGCCAGGCCCAGATCGAGCCCCATGGTCCGAACGGGCCGCGTCGCCCGCGCCGCCGCGACCACGGTCTGCGCCCCTTCGACCAGCTCGCTCGCCGCCGCCGGCGAGGCGGCCAGGATCACCGCCTCGAACGCTTCCGTCGCGCCGTCCGCCAAGTCGACCTGCCAGGTCCGGCCCTCCCGCCGGATCGCGCCGACCCGATGCTCGGCCCTCAGCCGCACGCCCGCCGTCGTCGCGGCGTCGACCAGCTGTGACACCAGGGCGCGCCAGCCGCCGTCGACATAGATCACCCCCGAGAAGCTCAGCCTCTGCTGGTCGAGCGCGGCCTTGGCGTCGATGTCCTCCGGCGCATGGGCGTAGGTGGACAGCCGCACGAAGGCCTCGACCACCATCCGCACGGCCGGGGACAAGGTTCCCGTGAAGGCGCGCAGCGGCGTCCCCGCCTCGCCGGCGCCCGCCGCGACGGCCGCGAAGGCCTCGGCTAGGTCGTCGGCATCGGCGGCGCTCAGCGGCGGCGCCGCTTGCCCGCGGACGAGACCCGTCGGCAGCGGATGGTCGCCGGCTTCCCAGAGCGCCAGCGCGTTGGCGAGGGACAGGCGGCGCCCGGGCGCGGCCAGTCCGAACGCGCTCAAGGCCGCATGGAAGGCGCCGCCGATGTAGAGCGCGTGCGGGCCCTGGTTGAAATGGAAGCCGTCGACGACGCGCGTCTGGGCCCGGCCGCCGAACTCATGCGCCGTTTCGAACAGCGTCGGTCGAAGCCCGCGCCGGGCCAACGCCACAGCGGCGATGAGCCCCGCGATCCCTCCGCCCACGACGGCGACTTCCGCATGTTTCATGGCGACCTTCCAATTCGGACAATTTGTATCCGTTTAATTCGGATGCTAGATGTCCGCAAATGAAAACGCTCGAGGGAGTCGAATGGGCCGTCCACGCCTGCGCCGTGCTGGCGGGGCTGGCGCCGGACTCCAGCCTCAACGCCGCCGCCCTGGCCGATTTTCACCGGCTGCCGGCGGCCTACATGGCCAAGCATCTGCAGGCCCTGGTCCGCGGCGGCGTGCTGACGGCCAGCCGCGGCGGACGCGGCGGCTATCGGCTGGCCCGCCCGGCCGCGGAGATCAGTCTGTGGGACATCCAGGCCGCCATCGAAGGATCGGGTCCCAGCTTCCGATGCCAGGAGATCCGTCGTCAGGGCCCATGCGCCGGCTACACCTCGTCGCGCGTCCCCTGCGACATCGCCTGCGCCTTCCATGAGGCCGAGGCGGCCTATCGGGCCCATCTGAAGGCGGTCAGCATCGCCCAGATCGCTGAGCGCGTCGGCGTCCGATACGGCCCGGAGGGACGGGGCGCCTTCGCCGACTGGGCGCTGCGGAACGGCGGGACGCCGATCGGCTAGCCGCGCAGGATCTTCGCCATCGGCCGCCCCTTGGCCAGTTCGTCGACCAGCTTGTCCAGGCGGCGGATCTCGCGCATCAGCGGATCGGCCACCTCTTCGACGCGAACCCCGCAGACCACGCCGGTGATCTGATCGCGCGCCGGGTTCAGGCGCGGCGCCTGGCCGAAAAAGGTCTCGAAGTCGGTCTTTCGGGCGAGATGGACGTCGAACTGCGCCGGGCTAAAGCCGGTCAGCCAGAGGATGATCTGGTCGACCTCCGCCTTCGTTCGCCCCTTCTTCTCGGCCTTGGCGACATAATGCGGATACACGCTGGCGAAGCTGGTCCCGTAGATGCGGTGCTGGGTCATCGCGAGGCCAGAAGCTCGGAGATGGCGCGGATGGTCCGATCCGGCCGTGTCGGGCTGTCCGCCGGCAAGCCCTTGCAGTAGGGATCATGCCAGACGGCGAAGATGCCCAACTTCTGCGGCGCGGCGACCTCCCATTCCAGGTGGTCTCCCACCATCCAGGTCTCGTGCGCCTCGACGCCCAGGACGCTCATCGCGTGCCGATAGGCGCGCGGATCGGGTTTGCCGAACGCATGCTCCCCCTCGACCTGGATATGATCGAACAGCGGCGCCAGGTCGAACCGTTCGATCTTGGCCCGTTGGGTCGCCGTCCCGCCGTTGGTGACCAGCGCCAGCAGGACGCCACGGGCTTTCAACGCCTCGATGGTCTCCCGAGCCCCGGGGAAGAAGTCGGTCAGCTGGTCGCGCCAGGCGGTGAAACGAGCGGCGAAGCGGTCCGCCAAATCGGGCGAAAAGGCCTCCGAAGCCAGGGCGGCGAAGGTCTCGGCGATCACCTGGCGTCGGGCTTCCGGCACGCCGAAACGCGCGACCTTGTGACGTTCTGGATCGGACCAGAAGACGGTCAACGCGGCGTCCAGACGCTCGGCGATGTCGTCCGGCGCGAATGGGACCAGGTCCGCCTCGAACTCCCGCGCCACTTCCCGGAGGATTTCCGGCCGCTGCCCGGCCGCCAGGATGGTGTCGTCGAGGTCGAAGAGAATGGCGCGCGGAAGGTCGGCGATCATCAGATACAGTCCCCCAAGGCCGCCCTATTCGGCCGGCGGCTCCCACAGTTCGATCGGATTGCCTTCGGGATCGTGGATACGGGCGAAGCGCCCCGTCTCGGGCGTATCCCAGTCGGGGTTCGTCTCCGCCGTGACGCCGGCCTTCGCCAGATCGGCCAGCAGGGCGTCCAGGTCCGAGACCCGGAAGTTCATCATCCACTGCTTGCCGGCCGGCCAGTAGCCCGTGTCGGCGGCGAACGGCATGAACACCGTCGGCCCCGCCGCCTGCGCCCAGGGGGCATAGCCCTCCATGACCACGCCGAGACGGACCCGATACCATTCGAGCAGCGCCTCGGGGTTCTCAGCGCGGAAGAAGACGCCGCCGATGCCGGTGACCGCCACCCCATCCTCCTGGACCGTTTCGGTCAGACTACAGGCTCGGCGTCCGGCGCCAAGCACCGCGGGTTTGAAGCCTCCGTCGTCAGGACAGTCTGTAGCCGACCGGCTCCAGCAGCGGCGGCAGGTCTTCGCGGCCCAGCGAGAACAGCAGGTCGCGCTCCACCGTCCGGACCAGGGCGTCCAGCGGCAGGTCGTTGTCCTCCAGGCCGAACGGGTCCTCCAGCTGGTCGCCCAGGGCGTCGAGGCCGAAGAAGGTGTAGCCGACGACCAGGACCAGCAGCGGCGTCCACCAGCCCAGGGCATGCGCCAGGGCGAACGGCAGCAACAGGCAGAACAGATGCGCCGTCCGGTGCAGCAGCAGCGAATAGGCGAACGGCAGCGGCGTCGTCCTGATCCGCTCACAGCCGGCCTGGACATGGCTCAGCTCGGTGAGCTGGAGCTCCAGCGTGGCGAGATGGACGGGCGTCATGGCGCCCTGATCGGCGAGCCGGGCGCAGTCGGCGCCGACTTGCGACAGGACCGCATCGGTCGGGTTCGGCGCCGGGGCGAGCGCCTCGCCGGGCCGCCAGCGCGCGATCGCGGCCGGCTCGTCCTGGTCCCGCAGCCGCGCCGCCAACCCGCCGGCGAAGGCGGCCAGCCCGAGCAGCAGCGGCTCCCGCGCCTCGGGCGCCAACCGGCGGGTCTGACGGGCGAAGGCCCGACTGGCGATGATCAGCCGCCCCCAGAGCTTGCGGGCCTCCCACCAGCGATCGTAGCAGGCGTTGTTCCGGAAGCTCATGAAGATCGACAGCGCCAGGCCGAGCAGCGTGAACGGCAAGGCGTTCACCCGCTCGAAGACATGCGGCAGGCGTTCGGCGGCCAAGACCGCGACGATCGAGATCGCGCCGAGCACCGCCAGGCGGACGGCGATCCTGGGCAGGATCGAGCCCTGCCGCGCGAAAGCGACCTCGAACAGCCCCGCCCATCGTCCGACAATCATGGTCGCCCTAGCCTCTCAGCCCCGCCGTCGCCGCCGCGACCTGATCAGCCGCCGCCTCGTCCAGCGGCAGGATCGGCAACGGCGGGCGGGCGGCGGTGAGGCCCAGGCGGTTCGCCGCCGCATGCATCACCCGTATGCCGCCGTAGGTCCGGAACAGCGTCCACAGCGGCGCGAACGCCTGGTCCAAACGGTCGGCGTCTTCACGGTCGCCGACCGAGGCCGCCGCGACCAGCGCGGCCATCCGCCCCGGGAACAGGCCGCCCGCGACGCTGTAGAACCCATCGGCCCCGGCCAGCAGCGCGTCCTTGCAGCCCCAGTCGGCGCTGTAGCCGATCTTTAGCCTCGGCGCGGCCTGGCGGTAGGCGGCCAGGTCGGCGACGATGTCGCCGGACTTGGGCAGGGGCAGCTTGATCGCCGTTACGGTGGACAGCCCGGCCAGCCGCCCGGTCAACGCCGGGCTGAAGGTGAAGTTGGTGGTGGTCGGGTTGTTGTAGATGCAGATCGGCAACTCGGTCGCCGCCGCGACGGCGACGAAGTGCCGGTAGACCTCCTCGTCGAACAGCGGCGTGTAGCTGACCGGCGCCAGCAGCAGGCCGGCCGCGCCGGCCTCGGCCGCGTCGCGGGCCAGGGCCTGCGCTTCGTCGGTGCGCAGCGCGCCGACGCCGACCATCACCGGGGTCGCCCCGGCGGCCGCGACGGCGATCTCAACCGCCCGCCGGCGCTGGCCTCGGTCGAGGAACATGTAGGTCCCGGTGCTGCCGAGCAGGCCGATCGAGTCGGCGCCGCCGCGGACGACGCCCTGGATCAGGGCGCGCAGGTCGGCCTCGATGACCTTGCCCTCGGGCGTGGCCGGCGTGATCGGGAAGGCCGAAAGGCCGGTGAACAGGGACATGCCGCATCTCCAACGATGGGCGGCATACAGACGCCTGAGACCGGGAGCATCAAGTCATGTCTCGCTTCCGATTGTGTCAGCCCGTCACCGCACCCAGGGGCGGTCGCCTCGCAGGTCGTTGGCCCAGCGCACCTTCCAGCCCGCTCCCGTACGCCAGAGCTCGGCCGAGCCGCCCCGGGTGAAGTCCTCGGCCGCCAGGACGAACGCGCCCTCGCAGCCGGCGGCCGGCGCCGGCGAGCGCAGCACGACCAGGCGGCCGGGCGCGCAAAGCCGCTCCAGAACCGCGGCCTTCGGCGGCTGCTTGCCGGCCCAGGCGGCGACGCCCTGCCCGTCCCGGGTCATGCAGTCGAACCGGCCGCAGGCGTAGAGGGCGTCCCGCGCCGCCTCGGCCTC
Organism: Caulobacter mirabilis; assembly: GCF_002749615.1. Taxonomy (GTDB): domain Bacteria; phylum Pseudomonadota; class Alphaproteobacteria; order Caulobacterales; family Caulobacteraceae; genus Caulobacter; species Caulobacter mirabilis. The sequence continues at coordinate 2,180,664 of NZ_CP024201.1, read as the reverse complement.
CACGTCGATGACCAGGCCGCGGCGACGTGACCACAGGTCGGCGGCGAAGCGCCGGGCGTCCGGCCGCAGCAGGACGGCCCGGTCGTCGTGGCGGACCGCGACCGCCGCGCCGTCGTCGGCGATCCAGACGTCCGGCGCCGGCGGCCTGGGCCACAGCAGGACCGCGGCGGCCAGCGGCGCGCCCAGCCAGCGCAGCCGGCCCTTCCAAAGGCAGAGGATCATGATCCCGACAAAGGCGATCGGCAGGGCGGCGGCCGGCGCGCTGGGCACGGTGACCGTCGCGCCGGGCCGACCGGCGACCCCGGCGCCGATGTCGGTCATCATCCCGATGCCCCAGCCCGCGATCGCCAGGAACGGTCCGCCCAGACCCAAGGGCTCCAGCGCCGCGCCCAGGGCCAGGAACGGCATGATCACGAAGCTCGAGAGGGGCGAGACCAGCAGGTTGGCGATCAGGCCGTAGCTGGCGACGCGATTGAAGTGGTGCATGGCGAAGGGGCCGGTCGCCAGACCCGCCACGAAACTGGCCGCCAGGGCCGCGCCGGTCCAGACCACGGCCGCCTGGGGCCAGCGGATCCACCAGGGCGTCTCGATCTCCTTCACCGGCTGGGGCCAGGCCTCGGCCAGGGCGACCAGGGCGGCGGTGGCGGCGAAGGACATCTGGAAGCCGGGCGTGGCCGCGGCCTCAGGCTGCAGCGCCAGGATCGCCAGGGCGGCGACGGCCAGGGCCCGCAGGCTGATCGCCTGCCGATCGGCCAGCACGGCCAGGAACATCACCCCGCCGGTGATGGCTGCCCGTTCGGCCGGGGGCGGCGCGCCGGAGATCACCAGATAGCCGCCGATGGCGAACAGGCCGGCCAGGGCGGCGACCTTCTTGCCGTTCGCACGCAGCGCCAGCCAGGGCCAGGCCGCCACGCCCAGGCGCACGGCGGCGAATACGAAGCCGCCGACGATGGCCATATGCAGCCCGCTGATCGACAGGATGTGGGCCAGGCCCGAGGCGCGCATGGCCTCGACCTGCTCCGGCGGGATCCAGGCCTCGTGGCCGGTGACCATGGCCGCGGCGACACCGCCCTGCTCGACGCCCAACCGCGCCACGATCCGCTGGGCCAGGCTCCAGCGGGCGGCATTGACCGCCATGGCCAGGCGCAGACGCCGGGGCGGCGAGGAGAGCGTCGCTTCAGCGGGCTCGCCCAGCGAGAAGCCCACGCCGCCAACCCGGTCGAACCAGGCGTCGCGGGCGAAGTCGTAGGCGCCGGGACTGGCCGGCGGCGGCGGCGGTCCGAGCATGGCGCGCAGGCGGATCGGCGACCCCGGCGGGGGCGTCGGCGGCTCGCCGCGCAGGGTGACCCGGACCCGGACCGGCGTGGCGCGCGGGTCGAGACCCGAAACCTGGACCGGCGCGACCACCAGTCGAGCTCCGCCCGCGCCGGGACTGGCGACATCCACTACCCAGCCCTCGAGGGTCACGATCGACTGCTCGGCGATCACCGGCGCGGCGACCAGGGTCGCGCGAAGCTTGCCCGCACATAATCCCGCGGCGGCGAAGGCCAGCAAGACCGCCGGGATCGCCAGCGCGCCGACCGCCGCTCGGCGCACCGCGAGCGCCAGCCCGATCGCCAGACCGGCCGCCGTCGCGACCAGCCAGAGCGACGGCTCGGTCCGCAGCGCGAGATAGCCCGCCGCGCCCAAGCCGAACGCCACCGGCGCCCACAGCGTCCAGCGGTCGCGCTGGGCGACGACCTCGGCGGCGATAATCCTGGCGAGGCTATCAGCGGCCTTCCGCAGCGTGCTAAGAGGCGCCGCCTTTCCTATCGGCCCTACCGAGATGTCCGACTCAAAGCCCGTCGTCACCCGTATCGCCCCCTCGCCCACCGGCTCCATGCATATTGGAACCGCGCGCACCGCTCTGTTCAACTACCTATACGCGAAACACTGCGGCGGCCGCTTCCTTCTGCGGATCGAGGACACCGATCGCGAACGATCCACGGAAGAGGCCGTGCAGGTGATCTTCGACGGTCTGAAGTGGCTGGGTCTGCCCTACGACGGAGAGCCGACCTTCCAGTTCGCCCGCGCCGAGCGCCACCGCGAGGTGGTTCTGTCCCTGCTCGACCAGGGCAAGGCCTACCGCTGCTGGCTGGCCGGCGACGAGCTGACCGCCGCGCGCGAGAAGGCCCACGCGGCCGGCCACGCCCTGCGCTCGCCCTGGCGCGACCGCGATCCCTCGCCCGCCGATCTGGCCAAGCCGCACGTCATCCGCTTCCGCGGCCCGCTGAACGGCGACACCGTGGTGCCCGACCTGGTCCAGGGCGCGGTCACCTTCCGCAACCGCGATCTGGACGATCTGGTCCTGCTGCGCAGCGACGGCGCGCCGACCTACAACCTGGCCGTGGTGGTCGATGACCACGACATGGACGTCACCCATATCATCCGGGGCGACGACCACCTCAACAACGCCGCCCGCCAGACCCTGATCTATCAGGCGCTGGAATGGGACATCCCGGCCTTCGCCCATATCCCGCTGATCCACGGCCCCGACGGCGGCAAGCTGAGCAAGCGCCACGGCGCGGCGGCGGTCACCGAGTTCGCGGACCTGGGCTATCTGCCCGAGTCGATGCGCAACTATCTGGTCCGTCTGGGCTGGAGCCATGGCGACGACGAGATCTTCTCCGACGCCCAGGCGATCGAGTGGTTCGACATCGTCGACGCCAACAAGGGCGCCTCGCGGCTGGACTGGGACAAGCTGAACTTCGTCAACGCCCACTACATCCGCCAGGCCGACGACGCCCGGCTGCTGGACCTGGTCGCCGAGGTCTTCGCGCGCCGCGACACGCCGCTGGACGCCGCCCGCCGGGAAGCCGCCCTGCGCACCATTCCGCTGGTCAAGGAGCGCGCCAAGACCATCGTCGAGCTGGCCGACCAGCTGGCCTTCGTGTTCCGGTCGCGCCCGATCGTGATCGAGGAGAAGGCCAAGGGCCTGCTCACCGACGAGACCCGGGCCCGCCTCGCCCGCCTGGCCGATCAACTTGCCGCGACCAACGACTGGAGCGCCGAGGCGCTGCACGAACTCCTTCAGGCATTTGCTGCCTCGGAAGGCGTCGGTTTCGGCAAGTTCGGCCCCGCTTTGCGCGGAATTCTGACCGGCGGAAGCATCTCGCCCGATCTTCACAGAACGCTGGCGTCGCTCGGCCGCGAAGAGGCCCTGGCCAGACTCAACGATGCGCTTTCGCCCACCGCGTAAGGCGCTATAACCCCGTCCGAACGCCCGTTCGGGCGCTTTGTGTGTCACGACGAAAAGGATCAGGCATGACCGATAAGGCGGTGCTGACGATCGGCGATAAGAGCTTCGAGCTGCCGATCCTGAAGGGTTCCACCGGACCGGACGTGGTCGATGTGCGCAAGTGGTACGCCGACTCCGACACCTTCACCTTCGACCCGGGGTTCACCTCGACCGCCTCTTGCGAAAGCAAGATCACCTACATCGACGGCGACGCCGGCGTGCTCCTGCACCGCGGCTACCCGATCGACCAGCTGGCCGAGAAGTCGAGCTTCCTCGAAGTCTGCTACCTGCTGCTGAACGGCGAGCTGCCCAAGGCCGACGAATTCGCCAAGTTCGAGCGCAACATCACCTACCACACGATGCTGCACGCGCAGTTCGACCGCTTCTTCGAGGGCTTCCGTCGCGACGCCCACCCGATGGCGGTCATGACCGGCGCGGTCGGCGCCCTGTCGGCCTTCTATTCCGACAGCATCAACGTCGACGACGCCCGCGAGCGTGAGATCAGCGCCCACCGCCTGATCGCCAAGATGCCGACCATCGCGGCCCGCGCCTTCAAGTACACGATCGGCCAGCCCTTCGTGTCGCCGCGCAACGACCTGAGCTACTCCGAGAACTTCCTGCGGATGTGCTTCGCCGTGCCGGCCGAGGACTGGGTTCCGAACCCCGTCCTGACCCGCGCCATGGACCGCATCTTCATCCTGCACGCCGATCACGAGCAGAACGCCTCGACCTCGACCGTCCGCCTGGCCGGTTCGTCGGGCGCGCATCCGTTCGCCTGCATCGCCGCCGGCATCGCCTGCCTGTGGGGCCCGTCGCACGGCGGCGCCAACCAGGAAGCCCTGGAGATGCTCGAGCAGATCGGCTCGGTCGAGAACATCCCGGCCTTCATCGAGGGCGTGAAGAAGCGCGAGTACAAGCTGATGGGCTTCGGCCATCGCGTGTACAAGAACTTCGACCCGCGCGCGAAGGTCATGCAGACGACCTGCCATGAGGTCCTCAAGGAGCTCGGCATCAACGACCCGCTGCTCGAGGTCGCGATGGAGCTGGAGAAGATCGCCCTGAGCGATCCCTACTTCATCGAGCGCAAGCTGTACCCGAACATCGACTTCTACTCGGGCATCACCCTGCGGGCGATGGGCTTCCCGACCAACATGTTCACCGTGCTGTTCGCCCTCGCCCGCACCGTGGGCTGGATCAGCCAGTGGAAGGAAATGTTCGAGGATCCCACCCGCAAGATCGGCCGTCCGCGTCAGCTGTACACGGGCGCGACCGAGCGCGACTACGTGGCGATCGATAAACGCTGATATCGACCAATCGGCACCTATATGGAGGGCTCCGGGGCGACCCGGAGCCCTTTGCTTTTGAACCGGAGGCCCGCGTGGCGCGCACTCAGAAAGACAGGATGCTGGCCGGCGAGCTCTACATCGCCGAAGGCCCGGAGTTGGCCGCCGACGACCAGCGCAATTCCGAGTGGCTGGACCGCTACAACGCCACCCAGACCCGGACCCGGGCCGAGGCTCATGTCCTGCTGCGCGAGAACCTCGGCTCGGTCGGCGACGGGGCCTACATCCGGCCGCCGTTCCACTGCGACTACGGCTACAACGTGCACCTCGGCGACGGGGTGTTCCTGAACTTCAACTGCGTGATCCTGGACGTGGTCAAGGTGACCATCGGCGACGGGACCCAGATCGGGCCGGGCGTGCAGATCCTGGCCGCGGATCATCCGCGCGATCCGGCGCAGCGCCGCGAGGGGCTGGAATTCGGCCGCCCGATCGTGATCGGCCGGAACGTCTGGATCGGCGGCGGCGCGCTGATCATGCCCGGCGTCACCATCGGCGACGACGTCATCATCGGGGCCGGCAGCGTGGTCACCCGCGACATTCCCGACGGCGCGACGGCGGTCGGCAACCCGGCCCGCGCCCGGAACCCCGCCCCCACGCCGGAGCGTTGAACCACTATGGCCAAGCCCCTGATCGTCAGCATTCCCCACAGCCTCGGCGCGGCCGAGGCCCGCCGCCGGATCGAGACCGGCTTCGCCGACCTGACCGCCAAGCTCCCGGGCGGCGGCGGCGACATCCAGCAGTCATGGGACGGCGATCGCATGACCTTCGCGGCCCTGATCGCCGGCCAGGACATCCGCGGCTCACTGGACGTGCTGGCCGACGCCATCCGCATCGAGGTGCTGCTGCCCGGCCTCCTGGGCATGCTGGCCGGCAAGATCGGCGGCAAGCTCAAGCAGGAAGGCCAGATCCTGCTGGAGGACAAGCGGAAGGGGTGAACAGTCGGGGACATGCTCCCGCAGGGTGCGTGTCCCCCCAAGACAGCTTGGCAAAAAGGGGACACGCACCTTCGGAGCATGTCCCCAGGGATCAGACCGCCTGCCCTGCCGCCCAGCCGGACGACCAGGCCCACTGGAAGTTGTAGCCGCCCAGCCAGCCGGTGACGTCGACGGCCTCGCCGATGAAATGGAGGCCGGGAACCTCGTTCACCGCCATGGTCGTGGAGCTGAGGTCGCGGGTGTCGATCCCGCCCAGGGTGACCTCGGCGGTGCGATAGCCCTCCGAGCCGACTGGCTTTATGCGCCAGCGGTTCACCGCCTCGCCGACGGCGCGCAGGGTCTTGTCGGGCGTGTCGGCCAGGTTGCCCCTCGCCCCGGCCTCGGCAGCCAGCAGGTCGGCCAGGCGCGAGGGGACGAGATGGCCCAGCGCCGTGTGCAGGGCTTGGCGCGGGCTGGAGGCCTTGGCCGCCTTCAGCGCCTCGAACACGTCGGTCCCGGGGGCCATGTCGATCTCAATCGCTTCCCCTTCTCGCCAGTAGGACGAGATCTGCAGGATCGACGGACCGGACAGGCCGCGATGGGTGAACAGCATCCCCTCGGCGAAGCGGGTCTTGCCGTGCGCGACTACCGCGTCGACCGACACCCCGGCCAGCGGCTTGATCCGCTCCAGCGCCCCGACCTCGAAGGTCAGCGGGACCAGGGCCGGCCGGGTCTCGACCACCCGCACCCCGAACTGCCGGGCGATGTCGTAGGCCCAGCCCGTCGCGCCCATCTTCGGGATCGACTTGCCGCCGGTGGCGACCACCAGCGACGCGCAGCGCGCCACCGAGCCGTCCGAGAAGGCGACCTCGAAGCCCTCGCCCATCCGGCTGACGCGATCGACCGACAGGCCCAGGCGCAGCTGCGCGCCGGCGGCCTTCAGGTCGTCGACCAGCATCTCGATGATCTGCTTGCTGGAGCCGTCGCAGAACAGCTGGCCCAACGTCTTCTCGTGCCAGGCGATGCCGCGGGCGTCGACGGCGGCGATGAAGTCCTGCTGGGTGTAGCGGCGCAGCGCCGAGATGCAGAAGCGCGGGTTCTGCGACAGGAAGGCCGCCGGCCGCGCGTCCAGATTGGTGAAGTTGCAGCGACCGCCCCCGGAGATGCGGATCTTCTCGCCCGGCGCCTGGGCGTGGTCGACGATCAGCACACTGCGGCCGCGCCGGCCCGCCTGGGCCGCGCACATCATGCCGGCCGCGCCGGCGCCGACGATGACGACGTCGAAGGCCTGCAAGGTCAGTCCACGCAGCGGCCGGGCTGGGCCTTGCCGCCGAGGATCTCGGTGCTGCAGCCGCAGAGGTCGTTGTCCGCCTCGCAGATCCCGGCGGCGGCGACTCCGTCCGCCGGCATGGCGCCGTCGGCGGCGATGCAGCGCCCCTCGCACTGGTCGCTGTCGGTGCAGGCCTTGCCGGCGTCCTTGTAGGTGAAGATGCAGGCCGGCCGCTGCATGCGGCAGACCGGTTTCACCGTGCCGCCGTTGGCCTTGCAGGCGGCGGCGTCGACGGTCGGGTCCAGCCCGGTCGAGCCGTCGCGCACCGTGGGGGCGCAGGCGGCCAGGGCCAGGACGGCGGCGAGAGCGGCGAGCGCGCGCATGGTCAGTTCCCTCGTTCGGCCAGCAGCTTCAGCACGGTGTCGGCGGCGATCTCGGACGGGTCGGGCCCGCCCCGCCCCATCTTCTCAAGCGCCGCATCCTGAGCGGCGATCTGGCGCGAGCGCAAGCCGGCGTCGTCCAGCCGCTCGCCGACCGCCTTGGCCAGGGCCGGGCCGTTGCAGGCGTCCTGCACGAACTCCGGCGCCACGAAGTCGCGGGCGGCGATGTTGAACATGGTGATCCAGGGCGGCTTGAAGAGCAGCTTCAGGATGCCGTAGGTCAGCGCGCCCAGGCGATAGCCGATGACCATCGGCGCGTGGGCCAGGGCCAGTTCGGTGGTCACCGTGCCGCTGCAGGCCAGCGCGACCGTGGCGGCGACGAAGGCGTCGTCCTTAAGCTGTTCGTCCTCGATGACATGAGCCCGATAGGGCCAGCCGGCGACCCGCGCCTTGACCGCTTCAGCCACGGTCCCCGCCGCGGGGATCACCACATGCAGCGCCGGGCGCCGGTCCTTCAGCAGGTTCACCGCGTCCTCGAAGGCCGGCATGACCAGCTTGATCTCCGCCGGACGGCTGCCCGGCAGCACCAGCAGGATCGGATCGTCCGGCCCGGCGCCGATCGCCGTGCGCAAACGCGCCGGGTCAGCCTTGGAGAAATCCTTGGCCAGGGCCGGGTTGCCGACGAAGGTGGTCGGCAGGCCTTCCTTTTCGAAATAGGGCGCATCGAAGCTGTGGATGGTCAGCAGGTGGTCGACTGCCTTGGCCAGAACCTTGGCCCGCCCCGGCCGCGTGGCCCAGACCTGCGGCCCGACGTACTTGACCAGCAGGGTGTTCGGCGAGGCCTTCCGGATGGCGTGGGCGACCCGCAGGGTGAAGCCCCAGCTGTCGATCAGGATCGCCACGTCGGGCCGCTCGCGCGCCGCCAGGGCGGCGGTCTCGGCCACGCGCCGCCTGATCCGCGGATAGGCCGGAATGGCCTCGAAGAGGCCCAGGATCGACAGGTCGGCGATATCGAACGGGCTCTGCACGCCCTCGGCGGCCATCTTCGATCCGCCGACCCCGACGAACCGCACGCCGTCGCTCAGCCGGGCCTTCAGCGCCCGCGCCAGGCCCGCGCCCAGGCTGTCGCCCGAGGCCTCCGCCGCCGCCAGCATGACGGTGAGGGGCCGGGTCATTCCGGCTTGGGCTCCACGCCCAGGATGAAGAGGCCCAGATCATCGGCCATGGCCACCGTCTCCTCGCGATCGACGATCAGCAGCCGCCCGACCTCGCCGACGATCCCCGCCAGCCCGGCCTGGGCCGCGCCGCGCACGGTGGCGACGCCGATGGTCGGAAGGTCGACGCGAACCTCCTGGATCGGCTTGGGAACCTTGGCCAGCACGCCGCGCAAGGCCTCGGGCCGGCCGCGGATCGCCTGGGGCAGATCGCGGACCCGGCGCAGCATCAGGTCCGTGCCCTCCTGCGCCTCGACCGCCAGGACCAGACCGTTGCAGACCACCGCCCCCTGCCCCACGTCCAGACGTCCGGAGGCCCGGGCGACGGTCAGGGCGCGATCGATGTCCTCGCGATGTTGCGGCGCCGGCCCATGCCGGCCGAGCAGACCCAGCGGCAGGGTCATCGAACCGGCGGCCTCGTGGGCGCCCTCGATATCGAAGCCCTCCTTGCGGAACTCCTCCAACAGCCGACGCAGCAGGGCGTCGTCGCCCTGGCGAGCCGCGGCGATCACTCCCGGCAGGGCCGCCAGGCCGCGCAGGTCCGGCTTGAGCTTGGCGAAGTCCGGCCGCGCGACCAGGCCCGCGAAACAGACCGCCTCGCAGCGCTCTTCACGCAGCGCCTTGATGCACTTGCCCAGCTCGGCGATGCCGATCTCGGCCGAGGGATGTCCCAGCGTGCCTTCGTCGGCGAAGCCCTTGAGGCGGATGACGAAATAGGGCCGCCCCGACGCCCGGCACCGAGCCGCGATCTCGGCCGGCAGGCCGCCGCCGCCCGCGATGATGCCCAGCTTGCGCACGGCTAGCTCTCGCGCTGCGGCAGGCAGAGCGGTCGGGAGGCGTCCTCGCGGATGAACTCCAGGATCTCCATGATCTCCGGAACGTTCGAATAGCCCTCTTCGACGTCCTCGATCCGCTCCTGGAAGGTGCCTTCGTCCGCGAACAGCAGGCGGTAGGCGGCGCGCAGGGTCGCGATCTGCTCGCGCGTGAAGCCGCGACGTTTCAGGCCGATGAGGTTGAGGCCTTCCAGATGGGCGTGGTTGCCCCAGACGGAGCCGTAGGGAATGACGTCCTTGGTGACGATGCCGCCGCCGCCCACGAAGGCGTAGCGGCCCACCCGGGTGAACTGGTGGATCGCCGCCAGCCCGCCCAGGAAGACGAAGTCCGAGACCGTGACATGGCCGCCGACCGCCACGCTGGGCGCGGCCGTCACCTTGCTGCCGATGATGCAGTCGTGGCCGATGTGGACGCTGACCATGAACAGGCCGTCGTCGCCGATGGTGGTCACGCCGCGTCCGCCGGCGGTGCCGGCATGGACGGTGGCGTGTTCCCGAAAGATGTTGCGCGCGCCCACCACCACGCGGGTCGGCTCGCCCTTGTGCGCCAGATGCTGGGGCGGACCGCCGAGGCAGGCGAAGGGATGCAGCACGCAGTCCTCTCCGACCTCCGTCACCCCCTCGACCACCGCATGCGAGATCAGCCGCACGCCCTTGCCCAAGGTCACATCGGGACCGACCGTGCAGAAGGGGCCGATCTCGACCGTCTCGTGCAGCTTCGCCTTCGGATCGACGATGGCGGTCGGGTGGATGGTCGTCATTGGGGCTTGTCCGCCTTCATCGCCGCGAATTCACACTCGGCCACGACCTTGCCGCGGACCAGGGCCTTGCCGACGAACTTGAACACGTCGCCGCGCGCCCGAGTCACCTCGACCTCCATGCGCAGGGTGTCGCCCGGCCGCACCGGTTGGCGGAAGCGGGCCCCGTCCACCGACATGAAGAAGATCGTCGTCCGCTCGATGTCGACCTCGAGCGTCTTGGACATCAGCACCGCGCCGGTCTGGGCGATGGCCTCGATGATCAGGACCCCAGGCATCACCGGATTGCCCGGGAAGTGCCCGTTGAAGAACGGCTCGTTGAAGGTGACGTTCTTGATGCCGACGATCGACTTGTGCTCGACATAGTCCTCGGCGCGATCGATCAGCAGAAACGGGTACCGATGCGGCAGCCGCTGCAGGATCTCGTCGAAGGCGATCTCGACGCCGGCGTTGTCTTCACTCATGCCTTGTCCCCCTTGCCCCGCCGGGCGTTGCGCGAAAGCCAGGCGGTTTCCCTCAGCCAGGCCTTCATGGGCTGCGCCGGATAGCCGCCCCAGGTTTCTCCAGCGGGCACTTCGCGGAACACGCCGGCGGCGGCCCCGACCCGGGCGCCCGGTCCGATGATCACGTGATCCGCGACGCCGGCCCGTCCGCCGAAGGCGGCGCCGTCGCCGATGACCACGCTGCCCGAGATGCCGGTGTAGGCGGCCATCACGCAGTTCCGCCCGACGCGGGTGTTGTGTCCGATGTGGACCAGGTTGTCGATCTTGGTGTTCTCGCCGACCACGGTGTCTTCCCAGGCCCCGCGGTCGACGCAGCTGTTGGCGCCGATGGTGACGCCGTCCTGCAGGATGGCGCGGCCCAGTTGCGGAATGTCGGCCACCCCGGCCTCCCCGGCCACCGCGCCGAAGCCGGCCTCGCCGATGCGGGCGCCGGCATAGAGGCGCACCCGGTCGCCGATCAGGGCGAAGCCGATGCTGGCGTTGGCGCCGATCTCGCAGTCCCGGCCGATGGCCACGCCCGGTCCGATCACCGCGCCCGGCGCGATCCGCGTGCCGCGGCCGATCTTCACGCCGGCCCCGATGACCACGTTCGGGGACAGGAGAACCCCGTCCTCCAACTCCGCCGAAGGATGCACCGCCGGCGCGCCCGCCTCGTGCATCCGCGGACGATGCAGGGCCGCCGCGGCGCGCGCCCAGGCGGCCTGGGGACGATCGACGACGACGGCGATGCTGGTCGCCGGAACCTGGTCGGCCAGGGCCGCCGAGACGAAGACCGCCCCGGCTCCGGTGGTCCGCAAAGCCTCGACGTGCTTGCGATCGGCCACGAAGGCGACATCCGCCGCACCGGCGCGATCGAGCGGGGCGACGCCCTCGACCTTCATCGCGCCCGGCTCGGCCGCCAGCGGCGCGCCGCCCGCCAGGGCGACGAGGTCCGCCAACGGGATGGGCCCCAGGTTCAGAAAGAAACGCGGATCCGCCATGTCTGTCCTCGCACACCCCGCGATACCGCGAGTCGGCGCCAGTGTTTCCAGCGGAGAGACCCACCGGGCCCTCCCCATAACGCGCTCAGCCTGACCTTGGCAGGCCAGGCTGAGACGACGTCTTGATCATGCGGCGGCTCACGGACGAAGGCCAGAGGCCGTCCGTGAACGACCTTTAGCGCTTCGGCGGAGTCGCGGGCGCGGGCGCCGGCGCGGCGGCCGGGGCGTCGAGACGTTCGCGGTTGAAGGCGAAGGTCTTGATCTTCGCGTTCAGCCCGGCGATCGCCTGATCGGTGAGGTCCATCTGCGGGGCCACCGCCAGGACGCCGTCGCCCAGCAGGATGCTGCACTGGCGCTGCTGGTACAGGCCGACGACGACCGGATCGAGCTCCTGCAGCACGCGCTGCAGCGCCTTGCGCTCGGTCAGTTGGATCTCGCGGGAGCGCTGCTCCTTCTTGCGGCCCAGGGCGTTGGCGCGGACCTGAAGGTCGGCGGCGCGCTTTTCCCAGGAGTCCGGCGTCATCGTCGCGCGGCCGGCGTCGAGCGCCTTGGCTTCGTTGGTGACCGCCGTGTCCTCGCCCTTCAGCTCGGCGTTGGCTTCATCGATGAGCTGCTTCATGCGCGTGCCGACGTACTTGCCGACTTCCGAGCCGGCGATCGTGCGATCGCTGGAGTAGGCGCACAGGCCCGGGATCGCGGCGCCGTGGCGCAGCTGCTGCACCGGCGCGGCGGCGGCCGGAGCGGCCGGTTGCTGGGCCGAGGCGGCCGTCGCAACAGTGGCGATGACGGCCGCAGCCGCGACCGCGAAGGTCTTCCTGGAGAGCATGAGAGTCTAGAACCTTGTAGAGGTTGAGAACCGGAACGTTTCCGTTTTGTCGTAGTCTTCTTTGGCTAGAATTTGGCTGAAGTCGAAGCGGATCGGGCCCATCGGGGAACGCCACATGATCGACAGGCCGGCCGAAGCGCGCAGGCTCAAGTCGTCATGGATATCGGGGTTCCGCACGCCGGGCCGCAGTTCCTTGTCGACGTCATCCAGCATCCCCACGGTGCCAAAGTCGGTGAACACGGCGGCCTTGATGCCATACTGCTCGGGCAGGAAGGTCGGCACCGACAACTCGATGGAGCCGATGGCGTAGGCCTTGCCGCCCAGGGCGTCGGTCCGCTGGCCGGTGTTGTCGCGCGGGCCGAGGCCGGCGACCTCGAAGCCGCGGAAGCTGTTGCCGCCCTTGTAGAAGCGGTCGTTGATCCGGACGCTGTCGCCGCCCCAGCCGTCGATGTAGCCGGCGGTGCCGGTGACCTGGAGGACGAAGTCCTTGTTGAAGCCGTAGTACCAGCCGCCGCCGAACTCGGTGCGCAGGTAGTTCACGTCGCCGGCGACGCCGGCCAGGTCCTGCGACAGGTCGACGTAGAAGCCGCGGGTCGGACGGATCGGGTCGTTCCGACGGTCGACGCGCAGGCCGTAGCCGACCAGCGAGGTCAGATAGGAGCCGCGCTGCGAGCAGAGACTGGACGACAGCACGCTGAGGCCGGTCGACGGATCGACCACGCAGAAGCTGTCGTCGATGATCACCTCGTCGCTGCGCAGGGTGTAGCGCAGGGACATCGAGGCGTTCTGCGTCAGCGGGAAGCCGAGGCGGACGCCGCCGCCCAGAGAGGCGGTGTCGAACGCCGTCTGGTTGCTGAAGTCGTAGCGGTACGAATACAGGTCCAGGCCGGCGCGCAGGTCGCGGCCCAGGAAGCGCGGCTCGGTGAACGAGAAGTCGATCTGCTGACGCAGCGAACCGACCGAAACCCGCGCCCGGACGTTCTGGCCGCGGCCGCGGAAGTTGCGCTCGCTGACCCCCAGGTCGATGACCAGCTGGTCGACCGAGCTGTAGCCGGCGCTGAACGACAGTTCGCCGGTCGGCTGCTCCTCGACCTGGACCCGCAGGCTGGTGCGGTCCGGCGTGGCGCTGGGCACTTCCTCGATCTTGACGTCCTTGAAGAAGCCCAGGGCGCGGATCTGGTTGCGCGAGCGGTCGACCAGCACGCGGTTGTAGGCGTCGCCCTCGGTCACGTTCATCTCGCGGCGGATGACGTAGTCCAGGGTGCGGGTGTTGCCGATGATGTCGATGCGGTCGATGTAGACGCGCGGGCCTTCCTTGACCTGGAAGGTGACGTCGACGGTGCGGGTGGCCGGATTCGGCGTGTAGCGCGGGCGGACGTCCACGAAGGCGAAGCCGGCCGCGCCGGCCGCGAAGGTCAGGGCGTCGGTCGCCGACTCGATCGCCGTGTCCTGGTAGGTCTGCCCCTCGCGGATCGGCAACAGCTGGGCCAGCACCGCGCCGTCCAGCTTCTTCATCTCGGTGTCGACGGTGAGCTTGCCGAACTTGTAGGGTTCGCCCTCCTCCACCGTGTAGGTGACGACGAAGCCGTTCTTGTCGGGCGCCAGCTCGGCCACGGCGGAGACGACGCGGAAGTCGTAGTAGCCCTTGTTCCGGTAGAACTTGCGGAGCTGTTCCTTGTCGTACTCGATCCGGTCGGGATCGTAGTTGTCGTTGTTCGACAGGAACTTGTACCAGCGGCTCTGCTCGGTGACGATCGTGTCGGCCAGATCGCCGTCCGAGAACTGCTTGTTGCCCAGGAAGTTGACGCTCAGGACGCCGCTCTTGGGGCCCTCGTTGATCTCGAAGATCAGGTCGACGCGCTTCTGCGGCAGTTCGACGATCTTGGGCGTGACGGTGACGCCGATGCGGCCCGACCGACGATACAGCTCGATGATGCGCTGGACGTCGGACTGGACCTTGGCGCGGGTGAAGATGCCGCGCGGGCGGATAGTCACCTCGTCCCGCAGCTTCTCTTCTTTGACGCCCTTGTTCCCCTCGAAGATCACCCGGTTGATGATCGGGTTCTCGACCACGCGCACGACTAGGTCGCCGTTCTGCTGCAGATCGATCTTCACGTCCGCGAACAGGTCGGTGCGGAACAGGGTCTTCAGGGCCACGTCGATGCGCGGCGCGTCGACGGTGTCGCCGGGCTGGATCGGCAGGTAGGACAGCACCGTCCCCGCCTCGATCCGCTCGTTGCCCTGCACGACGATCCGCTGGACGACGCCGGATTGAGCCGCCTGAGCGTAGGCCACGGCCGGAAGACTCAGAGCCATGGACCCCGTCATGAGAGCCAGGCCGGAGACGATCGCGGCGCTACGCGCGCGGGAATGCTTCATTTTATCTGCCATCGGCGGTCGGCGGGCGTTCACGAGAACAGACCACCGAGGAAGTTGAACACGTTGTAGCGCTGCAGGTCGTTCCAGACCGCGAACAGCATGAATCCCACGAGCAAGGCAAGACCAAGGCGGTAGCCGACCGCCTGTACGCTCGCCGCGAGTGGCCGTCGAGCCACGGCCTCGTAGGCATAGAAAAGCAGGTGCCCGCCGTCGAGCACCGGGATCGGCAGCAGGTTCAGGAACCCGATGCTGACCGACAGCACGGCCGAGAGGCTGAGCAGCGCCACGAAGGCGCCGAACAGGCCCCAGGCGAAGTTCGGCGCGCCCTCGGCGCCCATCTTGGCAACCGTGTCGGACGCCTTGGCGATGCCGATCACGCCGCCGATCTGGTCGGGCGGAACCTGGCCGGTGATGATCCGCCCCAGGTAGAACAGCGTCGTGTCGAGCACCCGCCAGGTCTGGGAGACGCCGTAGCCGAGCGCCTCGATCGGGCCATAGCGGACACGGATCAGGTCCGCCTCGCTGCGCGGCTGGGCGGCGATGCCCAGCAGCCCCATCTTCACCCGACCGCCGTCGCGGCCGACCCGCTCGGTGAGGCGCGGCGTGGCGTTCAGCTCGATCTCGCGCCCGGCGCGGTCCACCACGAAGGTCATCGGCACGCCGCCGCGGACCGCGACATAGTCCTCGATGTCCTGGAACGCCTGGATCGGCTTGCCGTCGATGCGCCGGATGGTGTCGCCGGCCAGGAAGCCCGCGGCCTCGGCGGCCGAGCCGGGCGTGACCTGGCTGATGCGCGGCTTGCTGAGAGTCTGGCCGAACGCGCCGGCCAGCACGGCGAACAGCAGCACGGCCAGCACGAAGTTGGCGAACGGCCCCGCCGCGGCGATGATCGCGCGCTGCCACACCGGCTTGAAATGATAGAACTTCCGGAGCGCCTCGGGATCGTTGTGGGCCAGGATCTTGGCCTTCATCTCGTCGAGGTCGTCCTGGTCCGGCACGGCGCTGGCGGCGTTGTCGTCGCCGGCGAAGCGGACGTAGCCGCCGAGCGGGAGCCAGCCGATTCGCCATTCCACGCCGCTCTTGTCGCGCCATTTCAGGATCGGCTTGCCGAAGCCGATCGAAAAGCTCTCGACCACGGTCCCGAACGCGCGCGCGGCCCAGAAATGGCCAAGCTCGTGGATCGTCACGACCAGGGTCAGGACGAACAGGAAGGGCAGAATCCACGACACAAGGTCAGGCATCGACCGGGCTACTCCCTAGCGATCAGTGGAGGACCAGATGTCTCGATAGCGCATCGGCCGCCAGGCGGCGCGCGCTCGCATCGATCATCATGGCGTTCTCCAACGCATCGCCCCCCGCACCGGACATCCTGTCCCCCAGCCCATTCATACGGGAAAGGGTCTCGGATACCAGCGGGGCAATATCGAGAAAGCCAATCTTGCGGTCAAGGAAGGCCGCGACGGCGACCTCGTTGGCGGCGTTCATCGCCGCCGGCGTCAGTCCGCCGGCCTGCAGCGCCGCCCGGGCGATGTCGACGGCGGGGAAGCGCTGCGGGTCCGGAGCCTCGAAGGTCAGCTGCCCCACGCGGGGCAGGTCCAGCCGCTCGGCCGGCCAGGGCAGCCGGTCCGGCCAGGCCCAGGCGCAGGCGATCGGCGCCTTCATGTCGGGCGGCCCCAGCTGGGCCAGGGTCGAGCCGTCCTGGTACTCGACCAGGCTATGGATCACCGACTGCGGATGCACGACCACGTCGATTCGCTCGGCCGGGGTGTCGAAGAGGTAGGACGCCTCCACCATCTCCAGCCCCTTGTTCATCATGGTGGCGGAGTCGATCGAGATCTTCGCGCCCATGCTCCAGTTGGGGTGGGCCACGGCCTGCTCCGGCGTCGCCTGGCGCATCTGCTCCAGGGTCCAGGTGCGGAACGGTCCGCCCGAGGCGGTGAGGATCAGCCGGGCCACGCGGTCACGACAGTCCGGCTGCAGCACCTGGAAGATGGCCGAATGCTCGGAATCGACGGGAATCACCCCGCCTCCGGCCTGGCGCGCGATCTCGAGCAGCGCCGGTCCGGCGCAGACCAGGCTTTCCTTGTTGGCCAGGGCGATGACCGAGCCCTTGCGGGCGGCGGCCAGGGTCGGGGCCAGGCCGGCCGCGCCGACGATGGCGGACATCACCCAATCGGCGCCCATGGCGGCGGCGTCCTCGACCGCCGCGTCGCCGCCCACCGCATGGACGCCGGAGCCGGCCAGCCGGTCGCGCAGACCCGGCAACAGCTTCTCGTCCTGGATGACGGCCAGCTTCGGCCGCCAGCGCAGCGCCTGCTCCGCCAGCTTGGCGACGTTGCGACCGGCGGTCAGGGCGAGAATCTCGACCTCGGCGCCGGACTTCTCGAACAGGTCCAGGGTGGAGACGCCGATCGATCCGGTGGAGCCCAGAACCGTGACCGTACGGGTCAATGCACCCATCCCCAGTTGTCGATCAGGCGCGCGCCCGCCACCACGATGGTGGCGAACAGCAGGCCGTCCACACGGTCGAGCAGACCGCCGTGGCCGGGGATCAGGTCACCGGAATCCTTTACGCCGAAACGTCGCTTGAGCATCGATTCCCACAGATCTCCGGCCATCGTCGCCAGGCCGCCGAGCAGCCCGACCATCAGCGCGGAGTACCATGACAGGTCCATCCGTGTCAGGACCGTGAAGGCGTAGGCGGCGGCCATGGCGCCGATCAGCCCGCCCACGAAGCCCGACCAGGTCTTGTTGGGCGAGAACCGCGGCCACAGCTTGGGCCCCTTCAGGGCGCTGCCGACCAGGAAGGCGCAGATGTCGGCCGCCCAGGTGATCACGAACAGCAGCAGCATCCAGGCCACGCCGGTCGACATCGACCAGCTGAAGCTGTCGCCGGAAGGATTGCGGAGCCAGACCAGGGCGATGCAGGCCGGCGCGATGTAGACCACGCCATAGGCCGCGTCCGCCGCGCGCTCGGCCTTGTGGCGGGTGATGAAGGCGGCGATCAGCGCGCCGCCGATCATCAGCGCCCATGCAGTCCTGTACCAGCCCACCTGGGCGGCGAAGACTCCGGCCAGCACGGCCACGGTGATGGTGACGGCGACCTCGGCCGGGTGCTCCGGCGCGCTCATCTTGCCCCATTCGACGGCCAGCAGGCCGATGGCGATGGCCATCATCAGCAGGAAGGGCCCGCCGCCGTACCAGATGGCGCCCAGAACGGCGGGCACCAGCACAACCGCCGAGGCGATCCGCAGGGTCAGGTTGGCCCAGTCGAATCGCCTAACCGGCGGCGAGGACGTCATTCGACGCAACTCCACCGTAGCGCCGCTCCCGCGCGCGGTACTCGGCGATCGCGGCCCGCAGGTGCTCGGCGCCGTAGTCCGGCCAGAACACTTCCTGGAAGATCAGCTCGGCATAGGCGCATTCCCAGAGCAGGAAGTTGGAGATGCGCTGTTCGCCGCTGGTGCGGATGATCAGGTCCGGATCCGGCGCGCCACCGGCGGCCAGGCGCTGGGCGAAGACCGTGTCGTCCAGGTCCTCGGCCCGCGCCCTACCCTCTTCCACGTCGCGCGCGAAACGCTGGGCGGCGTCCACGATGTCGGCCCGGCCGCCGTAGTTGAACGCCACCTGCAGCAGGAAGCGATCATTATGCGCCGTGCGGCGCTCGGCCCGGTCGATGATGTCGAGGATGTCCGGCTTCAGTCCCGTCCGCCGTCCCAGGATCTTCACCCGCACGCCCTCGCGCGCGAGCTTCTCCAGGTCGCTCTCGACGTAATGCCGCAGCAGGTTCATCAGCTCGCTGACCTCGGCCACCGGCCGACGCCAGTTTTCGGTCGAGAAGCCGAACACCGTCAGGGTCTCGACACCCAAGGCCGGCGCGCCCTCGACCACGCGTCGCAGCGCCTTGACGCCTTCACGGTGTCCGAAGGTCCTCGGCAGACCGCGTTGTTTGGCCCAGCGACCGTTGCCATCCATGATGATGGCGACGTGCAGCGGCCCGTCCGTCGGCGTCATCGCCACTCCTCACCCGTCCTGCAGACGCAGCGTCCCCCCGCCGCAGCCGACCAGTTCTAAACCTGCATGATCTCTTGTTCTTTGGTTTTCAAGGTCTCGTCGATGCGCTTGATCGCCTCGTCCGTGAACTTCTGGATCTCGCCTTCCATCCGCTTCTGCTCGTCCTGAGTGATGACCGAGTCCTTCTCGGCCTTCTTCAGGTCGTCGTTGCCGTCGCGGCGCACGTTGCGCACGGCCACCTTCTGGTGTTCGGCGTACTGGCGGGCGATCTTCACGAGATCCTTGCGGCGCTCTTCCGTCAGCGGCGGGATCGGAATGCGCAGGTTTTGGCCTTCCACGACCGGGTTCAGACCCAGGCCGGCGTTGCGGATGGCCTTCTCGACCGAGACCACCAGGCCGCGGTCCCAGACGCTGACGCTCAGCGAGCGCGGCTCCGGCACGCTGACCGAACCGACCTGGTTCAGCGGGGTCGTCGCGCCGTAGGCCTCGACCATCACCTGGTCCAGCAGGCTGGCGGACGCGCGCCCGGTGCGCAGCGACCCGAACTCGTCCTTCAGAGCGGCGACGGCCTTGTCCATCCGCCCCTTGTAGTTGTTCAGCACCGGCTTTTCAGTCGAGGCCATGTGCAGGCTCCCTCTTCTTTCTATGCAGCCTCGGCGATGACGGTATGGACCCCCTCGCCCTGAAGCACCTTCATCAGATTGCCGCGTTCGCGGATGGAGAAGACGACGATCGGGATGCCGTTCTCGCGCATCAGGCTGATGGCGGAGGCGTCCATGACCTTCAGGTCCTTGGCCAGAACGTCGTGGTAGGTCAGGCGATCGAACCGCTTGGCGGCCGGATCCTTCTTCGGGTCGGCGGTGTAGACGCCGTCCACGCTGGTGCCCTTGAACAGGGCGTCGCAGTTCATCTCGGCCGCGCGCAGCGCCGCGCCGCTGTCGGTGGTGAAATAGGGATTGCCGGTGCCGGCGGCGAAGATCACCACCCGGCCCTTTTCCAGGTGCCGCTCGGCGCGGCGACGGATCAGCGGCTCGCAGACGGTCGGCATCGGGATGGCGGACTGTACGCGCGTCGAGACGCCGATGTGCTCCAGAGCGTCCTGCATGGCCAGGGCGTTCATCACCGTGGCCAGCATGCCCATATAGTCGGCGTTGGCCCGGTCCATGCCCTTGGCCGCCCCGGCCAGGCCGCGGAAGATGTTGCCGCCGCCGATCACCAGGCAAAGCTCGACGCCCGCCTCGGCGATCTGCTTCACGTCCCCCGCCACCGCCGCGACCGTGTTCATGTCGATGCCGAAGGGCGTGTCGCCCATCAGCACCTCGCCGGACACCTTCAGGAGGATTCTCTTGTAGCGCATGGCGGTCATGGGGATTTGCGGGCTCGCGAGTCGGTTTGGGCGTTCAACATAGAGCAAGGGCGCGCACAGCGTGAGCCGTGCGCGCCCTCAACAAAGGTCCGGAAGGAGCTTAGTTCCCGCCGGTCATCGAAGCGACTTCGGCGGCGAAGTCGTTTTCCTTCTTCTCGACGCCTTCGCCCAGGGCGAGACGCACGAAGCCGGTCATCTTGATGTCCGCGCCCAGCGCCTTGCCGGTCTCGGCGATCAGCGCCTTGACCGTCTGGTCCGGGTTCATGACGAACGGCTGCTCGAGCAGCACGACTTCGCGCTGGAACTTCGAGATCTGACCTTCCACGATCTTCTCGATCATGTTGTCCGGACGGCCTTGTTCCTTGGCCTTCTCGATGAGAACGGCGCGCTCGCGCTCGATCGCCGCCGGGTCGAGGTCCTCGGCGGACAGCGACAGCGGGTTGGTCGCGGCGACGTGCATCGCGATCTTGCGGCCCAGCTCCTGCATCGCGGCCTGGTCGCCGGCGCCTTCCAGCGCGACGAGCACGCCGAGCTTGCCGAGTTCCGGACCGACCGAGTTGTGCACGTAGGCCGAGATCGAGCCTTCGGCGACCGAGAGCTTGGCCGAGCGACGCACGGCCATGTTCTCGCCGATGGTGGCGATCAGGTTGGTGACCAGGGCCTGAACGTCTTCGCCGCCGGCGGTTTTGGCCGAGCGGACGGCCTCGACGTCGTCGCCGACGTCGAGCGCGACCTGGGCGGCCTGACGGGCGACGCCCTGGAAGGTCTCGTTGCGACCGACGAAGTCGGTCTCGGCGTTCAGCTCGATGGCCGCGCCGGTCATGCCCTTGCCGTCCTTGCGCAGGGCGACGGCCACGACGCCTTCGGCGGCGACGCGGTCGGCCTTCTTGCCGGCCTGGCTCAGGCCCTTGGTGCGCAGCCAGTCGGTGGCCGCTTCGAAGTCGCCGTTGTTCTCGGTCAGCGCCTTCTTGCAGTCCATCATGCCGGCGCCGGTCTTCTCGCGCAGGTCCTTGACCAGCGCAGCGGTGATCTCCGCCATATCGTGTCCTCCTGATAGGGACTTCAAATAAGGGTGCGGCCCGGCCTTACGACCGGGCTGCGAAAGGTTCGTGAAGCTGACGCCCGCCTCGCAGCGGGCGGCGCATCAGCTGGCGGCCGGTTCCTCGGGAACCGCGTCCAGCGCGGCTTCCGTGGCCTCGACGGCCTCGACCGGAGCGGCCTCGGGCGTCTCGGGGGCGAACTCCTTGGCCAGCGTCGGCTCGACCGGGGCCACGCTGGCCCCGATATCGACGCCCGAAGCGACCGTGCCGGCGGCCATGCCGTCCAGCACCGAGTCGGCGATCAGGTCGACGTACAGCTGGATGGCGCGGGCGGCGTCATCGTTGCCCGGGATCGGGAAGGTGATGCCGTCCGGATCGCAGTTGGTGTCCAGGATCGCGATGACCGGGATGTTCAGCTTGCGGGCTTCCTGGATCGCGATCGCTTCCTTGTTGGTGTCGATCACGAACATCAAGTCGGGGATGCCGCCCATGTTCTTGATGCCGCCCAGGCTGAGCTCGAGCTTGTCGCGCTCGCGGTTCAGCATCAGCAGCTCCTTCTTGGAGCGGGCGCCGGCGCCGTCGCCGTCCAGGATGCCTTCCAGCTCGCGCAGGCGGGCGATCGAGCCCGAGATGGTGCGCCAGTTGGTCAGGGTGCCGCCGAGCCAGCGGTGGTTGACGTAGTACTGGGCGCAGCGCTTGGCGGCCGTGGCGATCGGGTCCGACGCCTGGCGCTTGGTGCCGACGAACAGGACGCGGCCGCCGGCGGCGGCGACTTCACGGACCTTGACCAGGGCCTGGTGCAGCAGCGGGATCGACTGCGACAGGTCGATGATGTGGATGTTCGACCGCGAGCCGAAGATGTAGCGGTCCATCTTCGGGTTCCAGCGGTGGGTCTGGTGGCCGAAGTGGGCGCCGGCTTCGAGCAGCTGACGCATGGAGAATTCGGGAAGAGCCATCTCTTCGTTTATCCTTCTTCCGGTTGGCGCCTCCGCGGGCAAACCCCTGAAATCCTTTTGGGAAATCCAGGGACCGGAACGGATCGTGCGGGATGTCTCCCCACAGCGACCGAACGCCCGCGTGCGTGATGGGCGCGGAAATAGGCGGAAAGCGCGGGAATTGCAAGCGGTTGGCGCCGCCGGTTGCGGGATCGGCGAGCGACTGGCAGCCTCGTCTCCATGCTGACACGCCCTCGCCTCGCCGCCCTCGTCCTGCTCGCGCCGCTCGCGGGCGCTGCGTTCGGGGCCGCCGCCGCCGAACCCGACTTCCAGGCGACGGTCGCCCAGGCCCGCGAAGCCGACTTTCAAGGTTATCTGCCGGTCGCGCAGCTCAGCGAGATCGTCGGGTTCGACAAGAGTTGGTCGGTCAACACCTTCTACGTCATCTGGACCGGAAAGCGGCCGGCGCTGACGGCGCACTTCGTGGCGCGCCGTCAGACCGGCGGGCTGGCCCTGTCGACGACCGAACGCTGGGCCGACTCCCGGACCTGCCAGGCCCTGGTCCCCACGTTGACGGCGATGGAGCAGCTCCCCGACGCGCGCGTGGATATCCCGGACCTCGGCCGCGAGGTCCCCGAGACCCCGCGGCTGCTCCCGGCCGGCCTGCGCCTCACCCTCTGGGCCCATGGGGCGCGGGCTGGAGCCGACGAGGCGTTGGTCGATCTGGAAATCAGCGGCAGCGCCGACACGCCCATGGCGAAGTGGTGGAGCGAGACTCAGCAGGCCTTGGGCGCCTGTTGGAAGCCCGACAGGCCGACGACCTGAGGCCGCGCCGGCCGCCCCATCCGGCCTCCGCCGAAGCGATCGCCGCCCAGCACCGCGCCCTAGCCGGCCATCCGGAAGGATACGGCGACCTTGACCCAACGCCCGGCGCTCAGCTCCCCGCTCGTGAGGGTCGACCGGGCGCGGTAGAGTTCCTCCACCCGGCGGGAGATGCCGGCGAACAGCTCCGGAGCGCTCGATTCGACCGTTTCCGACGGACAGATCAGCGACTGGTCGGACTGGATCTGGCAGACCACCAGCACCCTGCCTTCGACCGCCTGGGCCAGCGCCTTGCTGGGATAGTAGCGCCCCATGTCCCCGATGCTGCTCAGCGGCGCCTCGGCCGCGGTCAGCGGGACGAGGCCTTCGGGCGGCGTCACCTCGCGGCGATCGGACGGCGACAGGGTGATCGGGACCTCGATCCGCAACGGCACGTCGTTGTCCGGGTCGAGCGCCTTGACGTCGAACCGGTAGCCGCGAGCGACGTTCCGCGCCGCAACGCCCCTGGCCTCCGGCGTTTCCGGGGGCGGCGCGCAGCCCTCCAGCAGCCCTTGCCGCCGGGCCAGCGAACAGTCGAGCCGGATGACCACGCCCTCCGGCGGCAGGTCGCCCAGCGGCTCGACCGCCCGGTTCCGAGCGGAAATGGTCGGGCGCCGGACAGGCTGCAGCGTCTCGAAAGCGATCGTATCGCGCTCGGGGCGCGGCGGCCGGTAGTCGAAGACCACGCCGGTCCGGCAGATCGGCGCCCCGCCCCGCCAGTCGGTCTCGGCGCCGACCGAAACCGCCAGGTTGTCTCGCGGCGGCCGGCGGCCGATCCAGTACCGGAAGTCCGCAGACACTGACGCACGCCCGTGGTCGAGGCGCGACCCGCCGTCGGTCTTCGCCGGTCCCAGCGACACGACCGTGGGGCGGCGCTGCGAGATCTCCGGGTTCACCAGCCGGCCGCCCGGAACGACGTAGGCCCAGTCCGGCGACTCCTTGAGGGTCGACGCCGGGACGAAGGGGCCGAACCGTCCTTCCAGCTCGGCCGCGAGCGCCTTCACGATCGGCGCGCAGTCCCGCGCCGCCGCGATCGGGGCCTCATGCTCCAGCCGGACCTCGTAGGCGTCGTAGGCGCCGGGCGTGATCGTCAGGTCGTAGAGCCGGCCGGCCAGCGGGATCGCTTCCGCCGCTCTCAGCTCGATCGGCTTGCCCGAGTATTGAGACGCCGTCTCGACCCAGCCGGCGTCCGGCGCCGTCGCCTTGACCTCGGCGAACGGCATTCCGACCCGAAGCGGGCCGACCAGCGGCTCCCCCGCCGCCGCCGCGATCATCGGCCAGGCGGCGAGCGCCGCGGCCAGCATCACATTCGTCCGGCGCATGCTTTCCCCCGCCCGTCGGAGGGAACGCTATCAGCCCTTCGCCAGGGCGGCCAGTTGGGTCAGGATCTTCTCGGCGGCGTCGAGACGTTGGGCCGGCGTGTCCCACTCGCCCTTCACCACCACCTTCTGGTCCGGGCGGATCTTCCAGAGGATCTGGTTGCGGGCGATGAAGCCGATCAGGGCGCCGGGGTTGGCGAACTCGTCGTTGCGGAACGACAGCACCGCGCCCTTGGGTCCAACGTCGATCTTGGCCACGTTGGTCTCGCGGCACAGGCCCTTGATCCCGACGACCTTGAGCAGGCTGCCGGTCTCGGGCGGCAGCGGGCCGAAGCGGTCGATCATCTCGGCGGCCAGGGCCTCGCGGTCCTGCGCCTTCTCGGCCTCGGACAGGCGGCGATAGAGGGCCAGGCGCACGTTCAGGTCCGGCACATACTCGTCCGGGATCATCACGGCGGCGCCGGTGTTGATCTGGGGCGACCAGCCGCGGTCGGCCAGCAGGGCCTCGGCGCCCTGGCGCTGGCGCAGCTCGGCGACGGCGTCCTCCAGCATCTGCTGGTACAGCTCGACGCCGATCTCCTTGATGTGGCCGCTCTGCTCGTCGCCGAGCAGGTTGCCGCCCCCCCGGATGTCGAGATCGTGGCTGGCCAGCTGGAAACCGGCGCCCAGGCTGTCGAGCGACTGCAGCACCTTCAGCCGCTTCTCGGCCGACAGGGTCAGCTGCCGCTCGGCCGGCGTGGTCAGGTAGGCGTAGGCGCGGGCTTTGGACCGGCCGACGCGGCCGCGGATCTGGTACAGCTGCGCCAGGCCGAACATGTCCGCCCGGTGGACGATCAGGGTGTTGGCCGACGGGATATCGAGCCCGCTCTCCACGATCGTCGTGGCGAGCAGCACATCGTACTGCCCCTCGTAGAAGGCGGTCATCACCTCCTCGAGCTGGGTCGGGGCCATCTGACCGTGGCCGACGACGTACTTCACCTCGGGGACCTGGACGCGCAGGAACTGCTCGATGTCGGTCAGATCCTTGATGCGCGGCACCACGAAATAGGTCTGGCCGCCGCGGTACTTCTCGCGCAGCAGCGCCTCGCGAAGGGTCACCGGATCCCAGGGCGTGATGTAGGTCCGCACCGCCAAGCGATCGACCGGCGGCGTGGCGATGATCGACATCTCGCGGATGCCGCTCAGCGACATCTGCAGGGTCCGCGGGATCGGGGTCGCGGTCAGGGTCAGCATATGCACGTCGGCGCGAAGCTCCTTGAGCTTCTCCTTGTGCTTGACGCCGAAGTGCTGCTCCTCGTCGACGATGACCAGGCCCAGGTCCTTGAAACTGACCTGCTTGCTGAGCACGGCGTGGGTGCCGACGATGATCTCGACCTCGCCGTTGGCCAGCCCCTCGCGGGTCTCGGCGGCCTCCTTGGCCGGCACCAGACGCGACAGGCGGCGGACCTTGATCGGCCAGCCCTGGAAGCGGTCGCTGAAGGTCTTGAAGTGCTGGCGGGCCAGCAGGGTCGTCGGGCAGACGATGGCGACCTGCTTGCCGCTCATCGCCATGATGAAGGCCGCGCGCAGGGCGACCTCGGTCTTGCCGAAGCCGACGTCGCCGCAGATCAGGCGATCCATCGGCTTGCCCGAGCCCAGATCTTCCAGCACGTCGTGGATGGCGCTCAGCTGGTCGTCCGTCTCCTCGTAGGGGAAGCGGGCGCAGAACTCGTCGAACAGGCCGGACGGCGGATCGGTCTCCTCGACCGACTTCAGCTGGCGGGCGGCGGCGATCTGGATCAGCCCCTCCGCCATCTGGCGCAGGCGTTCCTTGGCCTTGGCCTTGCGGCTCTGCCAGCCGGCGCCGCCCAGCTTGTCCAGCTGCACGCTCTCGCCGTCGGCGCCGTAGCGGGTCAGCAGGTCGATGTTCTCGACCGGCAGGTAGAGCTTGCTGTCGCCGGCGTAGTGCAGCTCCAGGCAGTCGTGCGGCGCCTGCTGGACCTCGAGGGTCTTGAGCCCCTCGTAGCGGCCGATGCCGTGGTCGATGTGCACGACCAGGTCGCCGGGCGTCAGGGCGCTGGCCTCGGCCAGGAAGTTGGCGGCGCGGCGCTTCTTGCGCGGGCGGGCCAGGCGGTCGCCAAGGATGTCGGTCTCGGAGATGACCGCCAGGTTGTCGGTCTCGAAGCCGGCTTCCAGCGGCAGGACCACACGCTGCGGCGTCTTCGGGTCATTGGCCTTGGCCGCCTGCCAGTAGGCGGCGAACGGCACGCGGCTGAGGCCGTGATCGCCCAGCATGGTCCCCAGGCGCTCCGACGAGCCCTCGGTCCAGGAGGCGAACAGGACGCGCTTGCCCTCGGCCGTCTTGGCCTTGGCGTGTTCGGCGGTGGCCTGGAACAGGTTGACGCTGTCCTGGGCGCGCTCGGCGGCGAAGGTGCGGCCCAGCTTGGCGCCCATGTCGACGACGGTCGGGCCTTCCTGCTGGAACGGCGTGAACCAGCGGTTGGCGCGCTCGGCGAAGCGCAGCGCCAGTTCCTCGGCCGTCAGGTACAGGCCTTCGGGCGCCAGCGGACGATAGGCCGACTTGCGGTCGGCGCTGGCGCGGGCGTCATAGGCGTCGGCGATCATGTCCAGGCGTTCGCGCTCGGCCTCGGCGACCAGATGGTCGACCCCGACCAGAGCGCCGTCCGGCAGATAGTCGAATAGCGTCTCCATCCGCTCATAGAAGAGCGGCAGCCAGTGCTCCATGCCCGCGCGGCGGCCGCCTTCGCTGACCGCGGCGTAGAGGGCGTCCTCGCCGGGCGCGCCGAACTGGCCGACGTAACCCCTGCGGAACCGGCTGATGGTGTCGGCGTCGACCAGGGCTTCGCTGACCGGCAGCAGGTCCAGCGCCTTGAGCTGGCGGGTCGAGCGCTGGGTCTCCGGGTCGAAGCCGCGGATGCTCTCCAGGGTGTCGCCGAACAGGTCCAGGCGCACCGGCTCCTCGGCGGTCGGCGGGAAGACGTCGATGACCCCGCCGCGGATGGCGAACTCGCCGCGTTCCGACACGGTGGAGGCGCGGACGTAGCCATTGACCGCGAAATAGCGCTCAAGGTCGGCGATCAGCACCTCCGCGCCGGGCCTGGTCGAATAGCCGGCGCGGGCCACGACCTCGCGCGGCGGAACGCGCTGGAGCACCGCCGGCGCGGCGGTGACCAGGATGGCGGGTTTCTTCGGGTCCAGGCCCCGGGCCAGGCGGGTCAGGGTCGCCATCCGCTGGGCGGCGACGGCGGCCGACGGTCCGACGCGGTCGTACGGCAGGCAGTCCCACGACGGGAACTGCAGGATCTCCACCTCGGGGGCGAAGAAGCCCATCGCGCCCTCGAAGGCGCTGGAGCGGGTCCCGTCGCGGGCGACGAACACCGACAGGCCGCCGCGGGCGCGGGCGATGTCGGCCATGACCAGGGCGTCGAAGCCTTCCGGCGCGCCGGTCAGGTCCAGGCGACCCTCGTCGCGGGCGACCTTCTTCAGTTCCGCGGCGCTGGGACCCTCGCCGTCACGCGCGCCCTCACGCGCCCCCTCACGCGCCAAGACGCGGCGCCCCGGTCGAGGGATCGAAGGCCTTCAGCAGCGCCATGATCTCGTTGTCGAACTGCGGCGGCGTCGGCGTGCGGCCCAGGAACCACTCGTAGATGTCCTGGTCGGCCTCATCCATCAGCGCTTCGAGCAGGTCGAGCTGCCCGGTCGTGAACTTGGGACAATAGAAGTCCGCAAACGGCCCCAGAAGGAGGTCCGCTTCCCGGAAACCACGGCGCCAGGCGCGAAGCCTGATCTTCTTGAGGCGTACGTCGTCCATGCAGGTGGGCGGATATAGAGCGGTGCGCAGCTGGGCGCCAGTGCGGGGTGAGGCTTTGCGTGGTTCGAGCCCCGGATCAAGTCCGGGGTCGCCCAAAGCTCGCTCCTCACCATGACGAATGTGGGTAGGCCTAGCTGACTTCGTCATCCTGAGGAGCGATCCCTCAGGATCGCGTCTCGAAGGACGCACGGCGCTCGCGCTACACTCCCGCCATGCGCCCGGAGATTCTGTTCCCGCTGTTCGCCCCGATCTCGACGCTCAAGGGCGTCGGGCCGAAGGTCGAGCCCCTCGTCGAGCGGGTCGCCGGGCCGCTGGTGCGCGACGTGCTGTTCCTGGGGCCGCAGTCGCTGATCCACCGCACCCCGACCACCGCCGACCGCGTGGTCGACGGCCAGGTCCAGACCCTGATCGTAGAGGTGGTCCAGCACACCCGCCCGATGCGCCGCGAACAGCCCTGGAAGGTGAAGACCTTCGACGGCACGGCCTTCCTCACACTGATCTGGTTCAAGGGTCACGGCGACCATCTGACCCGCGCCCTCCCCGTCGGCGAAAAACGCGTGGTCAGCGGCAAGGTCGAGCGGCGCGGCTCCGAGATCCAGATGGCCCACCCCGACTACATCCTGCCCGTCGAACGGGCGGCCGAGATTCCCGAGGAAGAGGCCGTCTACCCCGCCACCGCCGGGCTGGCGGCGCGCAACGTCCGCAAGCTGGCGCTGGAGGCCCTGAGCCGTGCGCCGGAACTGGTGGAATGGCAGGATCCCGCCTGGCGGAAGCGCGAGGGGTTCGTCGGCTGGCGCGAGGCGCTGGAGCTCTACCACAACCCCAGGACCGAGGCCGACCTGTCGCCGGCCTCGCCCCATCGGCGGCGGCTGGCCTTCGACGAACTGCTGGCCCATCAGCTGGCCCTCGCCCAGCGCAAGGCGGCGCGGCGCTCCCATCCGGGCGCGATCGTGCCGGCGGGCGAGATGGCCGGCCGCATCGAGGCCGCCCTGCCCTGGAAATTGACCGGCGCCCAGATCCGCGCGCTCAGCGAGGTGCGCGGCGACATGCAGTCGGGCGAGCGGATGAGCCGGCTGCTGCACGGCGACGTCGGCGCCGGCAAGACCATCGTCGCCATGCTGGCGATGGCGGACGCAGCCGACGCGAGGATGCAGTCGGCCCTGATGGCGCCGACCGAGATCCTGGCCCGACAGCATTTCGAGACCGTCGCCGCCCCGCTCGAGGCTCAGGGGGTGCGGGTGATCCTGCTCACCGGCCGCGACAAGGGCGGGGTGCGGGCCGAAAAGCTGATGGCGCTGATGGACGGAACCGCCCAGGTCGCCGTCGGCACCCACGCCCTGTTCCAGGACGACGTGAAGTTCCGCGACCTCGGCCTGACCGTCATCGACGAGCAGCACCGTTTCGGGGTCAACGAGCGCAAGCGACTGCAGGCCAAGGGCGAGAGCGCCCACCTGCTGGCCATGTCGGCCACGCCGATCCCGCGGACGCTGGAGCTGACCGTCTTCGGCGACCTGGATGTCAGCCGGCTGGACGAGAAGCCGCCGGGCCGCACGCCGGTGGCCACCCGGGCCGTTCCCTCGCCGCGCATGGGCGAGATCGTCGAACGGCTGAAGCAGGCGGTGAAGGACGGGGCCCAGGCCTTCTGGATCTGTCCGATGGTCACCGAGAGCGAGACCGTCGACCTGGCCGCCGCCGAGAAACGGGCCGAGACTCTGCGCAAGGTGATGGGCGCGCCGGTCGGCCTGGTCCACGGCCAGATGCCCGCCGCCGAGAAGGACGCGGTGATGGCCGAATTCGCCGAGGGCCGCCTGCCCCTGCTGGTGGCGACCACGGTGGTCGAGGTCGGGGTCAACGTGCCCAACGCCACCATCATGGTCATCGAACAGGCCGAGCGCTTCGGCCTGGCCCAGTTGCACCAGCTGCGCGGGCGGGTCGGGCGCGGGCGGCGCGAGAGCGCCTGCGTGCTGCTGTACGATCCGCCGCTGTCCGATACCGCCCAGCAGAGGCTCGACATCCTGCGCAAGACCGACGACGGCTTCCTGATCGCCGAGAAGGACCTGGAGCTGCGGGGCGGCGGCGACCCGCTGGGGCTCAAGCAGAGCGGTTTTCCGGCCTACCGGCTGGCCGATCCGGCCGCCCATCGCGAGCTGATCGCGGCGGCGGCGGACGACGCCCGGCTGATCCTCGCCCGCGACCCCGACCTGTCCTCGCCGCGGGGCCAGGCCGTGCGGGTGCTGCAGGAACTGTTCGACTGGAAGCCGGCGGGTTTGACTGACGCCGGGTGAAGCGTCCCAATCGGGCGCCATGAGCGATCTCGAATCCGCCCTCAACGCCGTCGCCGGCCAGCTCGGCGGCCGGTCCGTCACCGATCTCCGCCGCCTGTCCGGCGGCGCCAGCCAGGAGACCTGGGCCTTCGCCCTGGACAGCGGCCGACCGCTGATCCTGCGCCGCAAACCGGCCGGCTCCGACAGCCCGACCGGCGGCCAGGTCACCCTGGCCATGGAGGCCGCGCTGATCCAGGCCGCCGCGAAACAAGGCGCGCCGGTCCCCGAGGTGCTCTACGTCAGCGCCCCGGGCAGCGACATCGGCGAGGCCTATGTCATGGGCCGGGTCGAGGGCGAGACCCTGGGCAAGCGCATCGCCGTCGGCGAGGCGTTCGTCGCCGTCCGCCCCAAACTGGCCTTCCAGTGCGGCCAGGTGCTGGCCCAGATCCATTCCATTCCGCTCGAAGGCCTGCCCGATCTGAATCGGTCGAGCGCCCTCGGCGAGCTGGACCGGTTCGAGGACTCCTACCGCCGCATCGGCGCCAAGCGCCCGATCTTTGAGACCGCCTTCCGCTGGCTGCGGGAGCGGGCGCCCGACCTGCCCGAGCCGGTCCTGGTCCATGGCGACTTCCGGAACGGCAACATCATGTTCCAGCCCGATGTCGGCGTGGCCGCCGTGCTGGACTGGGAGCTGATCCACATCGGCGACCCGGCCGAGGACATGGGCTGGCTCTGCACCGCCTCCTGGCGCTTCAGCGGACGGAAGCCCGTGGGCGGCTTCGGCGACTACGAGGACCTGCTGGCCGGTTACGAAGCCGGCGGCGGGACGCCGATCCCGCTGGAGCGGGTGCTCTACTGGCAGATGCTCGGCTCGCTGAAGTGGGGCGTCATGTGCCTGGGCATGTACACCTCCTTCGCCACCGGCGTGGACCCGTCGATCGAGCGGGCCATGATCGGGCGCCGGACCTCGGAATGCGAAATCGACCTCATGGCGCTGCTGGAGCGGGCCCGATGATCACCCACCCGACCGCGACCGAACTGCTCGATGGCGTCATCCGGTTCATCGAGGAGCGCGCCGCCCCCCAGCTGAAGGACCGCGACGCCTTCATGTGCCGCGTGGCCGTCAACGCCCTGGCCGCCGTGAAGCGCGAGATCGAGCAAGGCCCGGCCGCCGAGGCCGCCGCCGTCGAGCGCCTGCGCGCCATCCTCGGCCGCGACGGCGATTTCGCCACGCTGAACACGGCCCTGAGCGAAGGCATTCAGGATGGGACCATCGACCCGGCCGCGCCGCAGGTCATGGCCCATCTGCACGCCAGCATCGTCGACCAGGTGCGCATCGACCAGCCGAACTACGCCGGGCTGAAGACGCTGGAAGGCTGAGCTGGGACATGTACCGCAGGTACGTGTCCCTCGCTCTGAACCCGCCGCCGGAACGGGGACACGCACCTTCGGAGCATGTCCCCGGAAGTCAGTTGTCGATCCGGTGGATCGGCGACGGCTCGATGGCGATCGACGTCTCGATCGGGGCGGCGGCCTTGGGATAGGCGTCGCGGCCCAGCAAGGTCGAGACCCGCGCCTGGGCGTCGGCCTCCAGGTCGCCGTAGAACAGGTTGTAGGGCGGGACCTTCAGCCGGTCCGCCCAACCGCCCGCCGCCTTGAAGGCGCTGGACTTGGGCTTGCCCACCTCCAGCAGACCGTCGACGCAACGTGCGCCGACCTGCCGCCGCAGCAGGCCCGGGCGCGCGCCCCACTCCAGGCCGGTGGCGTTGACCGCGCCGAGGTTGTCCTTGTCGGGCGCCGGCGCGTCGCTGCGGGCGCCGAGCAACGGGTTGACGCACAGCGCCGGCCGATCGCGCAGGTCGACCAGCAGGTCGCGATCGTTCCAGACCAGGGCCCGGCTCAGCCGCTCCTTGCCGTCGATGTCGCCGCGGGTCGCCCAGGCCACGACGCAACGCGCCTGACTGCGCATCCAGCAGGCCGGGATAGCGGCCTGCGCCCCGTACTCGTCGGCGGGAACCACCGTCTCGATCAGATAGGCCCCGGCCAGGCGGCTCTTCAGAGCGGGATTGGAGGCGACCTCCTCGCGCAGCAGCCGCGCCGCCAGCAGACCGCCCTGCTCCACCCCGACGATGACCAGCGGCCGGCCGCCGTCATAGTGGTCGCGCCAGTACCGGAAGGCCGCGCGGACATCCTCGTAGGCGAAGCGACGGGCGCTGCGGGCGTCCTCGCGCAGGGTCAGCTGCGAGTACAGGCTGGCCTGGCGGTAGTGGGGCGCGAAGATCCGGCCGACCCGCGCATAGGGGCCCGCGTAGTTGGGCAGCATCACCCGCGTCAGCTGGCGGCGGGCGTCCTGGTCGCGGTACGGCCCATTCCAGTGCTCGCCGCCGTCATAGGTGGTCGGGTGGATGAAGAAGACATCGGCCGGCAGCGCCGCCGGCGGGTTGGGGTCGACGGCGATCGCCCAGGCCTGCGGCGTCCCGTAGTCCGGCGCGCCGGGCGGGGTGTAGGTCTGGAACGGGACTTTCGGATCCAGGGCCGTGCGGATGATGTCCACCCGCAGCACCCACGCCGCCGCCCCCAGGATCGCGGCGACCAGCACCACGCCCAGGAAGATCCAGCGCTTGTAGCCCTTCAGACCCCACATGGCGCGATGGTTACACGCACGAGCGTCCCCTCGCTACCGGTAGGGATCGGCGGCGTTGAGGTACTTCTGGACGTATTCGGTGATGCCGTCCTCGAGCGGGGTCATCTGGCCCGGATAGCCGGCCTCGCGCAGGCGATCCATGCTGGCCTGGGTGAAGTACTGGTACTTGTCGCGGATCGCCGGCGGCATCGGCACATACTCGATGTCCGGCTGCTTGCCGGCGGCGTGGAACACCGCCTCGGCCATATCCTTGAACGAGCGCGCCCGGCCCGAGCCCAGGTTGAAGACGCCGTTCACCTGCGGGTTGTCGAACAGCCACTGAACCACGTCGGCGACGTCGCGGACGTAGACGAAGTCACGCAGCTGGCCGCCGTCCTCGTAGTCCGGGTTGTGGGACTTGAAGAGCTGGACGGTGTGGCCGGCCTTCACCTTCGGCCATATCTGCGAGGCGACCGACTTCATCGACGCCTTGTGCTCCTCGTTGGGGCCGTAGACGTTGAAGAACTTCAGCCCGACCCACTGCGGCGGCGCGTAGTCGCGGGCGGCCTGGCGGGCGGCGAACAGATCGAACAGCGACTTGGACCAGCCGTAGGCGTTCAGCGGCCGCAAGCCCTTGAGGCTGTCCAGATCGTTGCGGTCGTCGAACCCTTCGACGCCGTCGCCATAGGTCGCCGCCGACGAGGCGTAGATGAACCGGCGCTGGCGGTCCGTGCACCAGCGGTACAGGTCGCGCGACAGGCAGAAATTGTTCTCGATGATCTTGTCGGCGTCCGGCTCGGTGGTCGAGCTGATGGCGCCCATGTGGATCACCATAGCCACGTCCTGCCAGCGCTTCTCCAGCCACTCGAACATGTGCTCGGGCCGGACGATGTCGCCGACGGGGTGCTTGGCGATGTTCTTCCACTTGCCGAGCTCGGCGGTCTCCAGCCAGTCGCAGACGACCAAGTCCAGGGTCGGATCCTCGGCCAGTTTGGCGACGATGTTGGAGCCGATGAAACCGGCCCCGCCGGTGACGAAGACGATGCGGCGGGTCATGGACTACTGGGCCTTCTCGGTGATGCGGGCGATGGCGGCGGAGGTCGAATAGCCCTCGACGATCGGGGCGAGCTTGACCTCGCCGCCCCAGGACTGGACCAGCTCGTGGCCGACCACGGTCTCGACGGTGTAGTCGGCGCCCTTGACCAGGACGTCGGGTCGGGCGGCCTTGATCAGCTCGATCGGGGTGTCCTCGTCGAACGGCGCGACCAGGTCGACATGCGCCAGGCCCGCCAGCACCAGGGCGCGGGACTCCAGGTCGTTGACCGGCCGCCCCTCCCCCTTTAGCGCCCGGACCGAGCGGTCGCTGTTCACGCCGACGATCAGCCGGTCGCACCAGGCTCGCGCCTGGGCCAGGTAGGCGACATGGCCCTTGTGCAGGATGTCGAAGCAGCCGTTGGTGAAGCCGACCGTCAGGCCCGCCTCGCGCCAGGCCTGGGCCTTGGCCGCGACCTGGGCCGGCGTGGCCAGCTTGGCCTCGGCTGGAGCCATATGGGCGGCGATCTCGGCTTCGACCAGCTCCTGCGGCAGGACCACGGCGGTGCCAGCCTTGCCGACCGCCACGCCGCTGGCCAACAGAGCGAACTCGACGGCCGCCTGCGGCGAGGCCTTGGCGGCCAGGGCCAGACCCAGAGCGGCCAGGGCGGTGTCGCCGGCGCCCGACACGTCGAACACCTCGCGCGGGCGTCCCGGGAAATGGACGACGTCCTGGCCGCGGACCGCCAGGCTCATGCCCTTGGCCGCGCGAGTGACCAGCACGGCCTTGGCCCGCGACAGGTCCAAGGCCCGCCTCAGGGCCGCCTCGACCTGCTCGTCGGTCTCGGTCGGCAGTTCGGTGGCGGCCGCCAACTCCGCGGCGTTCGGCTTGACGATGTCGGCCGCGCCGTAGCGGGCGAAGCTGCGGGCCTTGGAATCGACGATCAGCACCGCGCCCGAAGCCTGGGCCGCGGCCAGGCAGGCCTCGATCACCGCCTGGGTCACCGCGCCCTTGCCATAGTCGCTGAGCAGGATGGCGCCGGCGTCGGCCGTCGCGTGCCGCACCGCGCCCAGCAGCTTGGCCTCGGCGTCCTTGCCGATCGGCCGGGCGTCCTCGGAGTCGACCCGCAGCAGCTGTTGGCCAGCGGCGACGTAGCGGGTCTTCACCGTGGTCGGGCGGCCGCGCTCGGCGATCAGGTGACCTTCCATGCGCTCGTCGGCGCCAATCATGCCCAGGGCCTCGTTGGCGGCGGCGTCGTCGCCGACCACCCCCGCCAGCGCGGCCGACCCGCCCAGCGAGGCGACGTTGCGGGCGACGTTGCCGGCGCCGCCGAGCATGGCGATGTCGCGGGCGCGGGCCAGCACGGGAATCGGCGCCTCGGGCGAGGTGCGGCTGACCTCCCCATAGACGAAGCGGTCGACCATCACGTCGCCCACGCAGGCCACGCGCGCGCCGGCGACCAGGGACAGCAGCGACTGGAGGGAAGCGAGATCCATGGCGAGAGGGTGTGGGCTTTGACGTCGGGGCGGTCAAGCGGGGGTGTGGCGTCCTTCACAGTCGGGGACATGCTCGGGCGCAGCCCGTGCGTGTCCCCTAAGCGCAAGCTGGCGGGGACACGCACCCTGCGGGAGCATGTCCCCTAGCCCGACGACGACTCAGAACTCGTCATCCTGAGGCGCGCGCTTCAAGCGAGCGTCTCGAAGGACGCAATGATAGACCGGCCCCATGACCTCGCCCGCCCCCGCCATCCTCTGGTTCCGCCAGGACCTGCGGCTGGCCGACAATCCGGCGCTGGCCGCCGCCGCCGCGAGCGGACGGGCGGTGATCCCCCTCTATGTGCTGGACGAGACCGCCCGGCCGCTCGGCGGCGCCTCGCGATGGTGGCTGGAGCGGTCGCTGGCCGCCCTGGACGCGGACCTGCGCGCGCGAGGTTCGCGGCTGGTCTTCCGCCGGGGCGATCCCAGGCTCCAGATCGGCGAGCTCGTCGCGACGACCGGGGCGGAGGCGGTGTTCTGGAACCGGCTCTACGACGGGCACAGCGTCGCCAGAGACAGCGAGCTGAAATCCGACCTGAAGGCCGACGGCGTCGAGGCGATCTCGTGCAACGGCGGCCTGCTGGTCGAGCCCTGGACGGTAAAGACCGGCGCCGGCGATCCGTACAGGGTCTTCACACCCTACTGGCGGGCGGCTCAGTCGAAGATCGAGCCCCTTCCGGCGCTCGATGCGGAAACACAGATTTCCGCGCCAAACCATTGGCCTGACAGCGATAATCTTTCCGACTGGAAGCTGTATGAGCGTCGCCCCGACTGGGCGAAGGGCTTCAACGACTGGACGCCGGGCGAAGCCGGAGCGCGGGCGGCGCTGGCGCGGTTCCTGGACGAACCCGCAGCAACCTACGCCGAGGACCGCGACCGGCCGGACCGTGTCGGCACATCGCGCCTGTCGCCGCACCTGCATTTCGGCGAGATCGGGCCGCGGCAAGTTTGGCGGGCCCTCCGTGGGCGTGACCTGCCGGCCGGCCAGGCCGACAAGTTCCTGGCCGAGATCGGCTGGCGCGAGTTCAACCACCATCTGCTGTTCCACTGGCCCGATCTGCCCATCCGCAACTTCAAGTCCGAATTCGACCGGTTCGAATGGCGCGACGATGAGCCCGGCTTCCGCGCCTGGGCCCGGGGCCTAACCGGCTATCCGATCGTCGACGCCGGCATGCGCGAGCTGTGGGCCACGGGCTGGATGCACAACCGTGTGCGGATGATCGTCGCCTCTTTCCTGATCAAGGACCTGATGATCGACTGGCGACGCGGCGAGGCCTGGTTCTGGGACACCCTGGTCGACGCCGACATCGCCCAGAACGCCGGGAACTGGCAGTGGGTCGCCGGCTCGGGCGCCGACGCCTCGCCCTGGTTCCGGATCTTCAACCCTGTGACCCAAGGGCAGAAGTTCGATCCAGATGGCGACTATGTTCGCAAATGGATTCCGGAGCTTGCGGGCCTTTCCTCAAAGACGGTTCATGCCCCCTGGATCGCCTCCGACAGCGAGTTGCAGTCCGCCGGGGTCAGGCTGGGGGAGACCTATCCGCGGCCAGTCGTCGATCACGCCGAGGCGCGCGAACGCGCGCTGGACGCCTATGTTCCCGTCCGCAACGGCTGACGTCTGACAATTCCGCGAGGTCGGTTTGAACGGCCTACCCTCTCGCAATGCGTGAAAAAGCGATGATATCCTCATCATGCTGGATGGGAGCATCGCTGATGACGGTGACTGAGCTTACCCCCGCCACGACCGGTCCCGGATGGGAGACGCCGGCCTTCAAGGCCGCCCCCGCCGTGTTCAGGACCGCTGTCAAAGTCTGTGGCGAGAACTGGCGTTACGGGACTCTGACCTTCGTGCTCCCGAGCGGCGAGGAAATCGTCTGCAAGGGACCGGAACCAGGCCCGGACGGGCGGCTGATCGTCCGCGACTACCGCTTCATTCGCCGCTGCCTGTCGGCCGGCTCCATCGGCTTCGCCGAAGGCTACATGGCCGGGGAATGGGAGACGACCGACCTGTCGGCTCTGCTCACCGTCTGCGCCATGAACTTCGAACGGCTGCAGGCCCTGGTCCAGGGCAATCCGATCGTGCGGGCGATCGACTTCGTCGCCCACATGCTCCACCGCAACGACCGCAAGGGGTCGAAGAAGAACATCCACGCCCACTACGACCTGGGCAATCCGTTCTACAGCCTGTGGCTCGATCGCAGCATGACCTACAGCTCGGCGGTCTATGACCGGCCGAACGAGCCGCTCGACCAGGCCCAGCACAACAAGTACGCGGCGCTGGCCCGGTCGATGGGGCTGGAGAGCGGCCAAAGCGTGCTGGAGATCGGCTGCGGCTGGGGCGGCTTCGCCGAGTTCGCCGCCCGCGAGGTCGGCGCCAGGGTCACCGGCATCACGATCAGCCAGGAACAGTACGATTTCGCCCGCAAGCGCCTGTTCGACCAGGGTCTTTCGGAGAAGGCCGACATCCGGCTGGTCGACTATCGCGACGTCGACGGCAAGTTCGACCGCGTGGCCTCGATCGAGATGTTCGAGGCGGTGGGCGAGGAGTTCTGGCCGGCCTATTTCGGCAAGATCCGCGACGTGCTGACGCCGGGCGGCCGCGCCGGCCTGCAGATCATCACCATCCGCGACGAGCTGTTCGGCAGCTATCGCCGGCACGCCGACTTCATCCAGAAGTACATCTTCCCGGGCGGCATGCTGCCCAGCGAACCGGCGTTGAAGCCGGTGATCGAGACGGCCGGACTGGACTGGCAGAGCGTCATGCGGTTCGGCCAGGACTACGCCGACACCCTGGCCGAATGGGGTCGCCGCTTCGAGAGCGCCTGGGACCAGATTCGCCACCAGGGTTTCGACGAGCGGTTCCGGCGGATGTGGAACTACTACCTCGCCTACTGTGAGGCCGGGTTCCGCACGGGCCGCACCGACGTGATCCAGCTGAGCCTGGGCAGGACCTGACCGCCTACCTCCGCCGAGCGTTCCCGCCGTCGCGGGGACGCTCGGAGAGTTTGAGCCGTCGCCGCTTCCCCTTCAGGGCTTGCATCGCGGCCGCCGAGAAGCACTAATGAGACTCGTTCGCAAGAATGAGGCTCCACCATGGACGACGCTCTCGCCGACGAGAAGGCCCTGCGCCAGGTCTACGCCGAACCTTCCAAGCAGGTGATCGACAAGGCGTTCCCGTTTCTCGACAAGCACAGCCGGCGATTCATCGAGCTGTCGCCGTTCTTCTGCATCGGCTCCAGCCGGCCGGACGGCCTGGGCGACGTCAGCCCGCGCGGCGGCGAGCCGGGGTTCGTGCATGTGCTGGACGACGTCCGCCTCGCCTTCCCCGACCGCCCCGGCAACAACCGCCTCGACACCCTGACCAACATCACCCTGAACCCGGCGGTCGGGCTGCTGTTCTTTCTGCCCGGCGTCGAGGAGATGCTGCGGCTGAACGGCGTGGCCGAGGTCACCACTCGCGAGGATCTGATGGAGCGCTTCACCCATGAGGGAAAGCGGCCCCGCTCGGTCGTCGTGATCGAGGCCAAGGAGGTCTATTTCCACTGCTCCAAGGCCCTGAAGCGGTCGGACCTGTGGAACCCCGACAAACGCCTGCCCAAGGGCGGCTTTCCGACCCTGGGCCAGATCGCCCGCGACCAGTTCAAGACGATCATCCCGGCCAAGGTCATCGATTTCGCCCTGGGCCAGGACGCCAAGAAGAACCTTTACTGACGGGCCGGAGGTAAGCGGGACCCGGGCTCCCTTTCAGAAATTCTGAACTTGCGTGATAGCGGCCGGACACGATCTAGGGGCCAGGGAACCCGCTACACCGAGCCTTTTCATGACCGTCGCGCCCAGCGTCCTCGACCTCATCGGAAACACGCCCCTGATCCGCCTCAAGGCCGCCAGCGAGGCGACCGGCTGCGAGATTCTGGGCAAGGCCGAATTCCTCAATCCCGGCCAGTCCGTGAAGGACCGGGCGGCGCTGTGGATCATTCGCGACGCCGAGCGGAGGGGGCTGCTGCGGCCTGGCGGACGGATCGTCGAGGGCACCGCCGGCAACACCGGCATCGGTCTGGCGATGGTCGGCCGGGCGCTGGGCTACCAGACCACCATCGTCATTCCGCGCACCCAGAGCCAGGAGAAGAAGGACGCCATCCGCCTGGCCGGCGCCGAGTTGGTCGAGGTCGACGCCGTCCCCTACTCCAATCCCGACAACTACGTCCGCTATTCCGGCCGCCTGGCCGAGGATCTGGCCAGGACCGAGCCGAACGGCGCGATCTGGGCCAACCAGTTCGACAATGTCGCCAACCGCCAGGCCCACCTCGACTCCACGGGCCCGGAGATCTGGGACCAGACCGGCGGCAAGGTCGACGGCTTCATCTGCGCGGTGGGCTCGGGCGGCACCCTGGCCGGCGTCGCCGCCGCGCTGCGCGAGCGGAACCCCGACGTGAAGATCGGCCTGGCCGACCCCTTCGGCGCGGCCCTGTACAGCTACTACAAGACCGGCGAGCTGAAATCGGAGGGGACCTCGATCTCCGAAGGCATCGGCCAGGGGCGGATCACCGCCAACCTCGAGGGACTGGAGGTCGATTTCCCGTTCCAGGTCGACGACGCCGACATGCTGACCACGATCTTCGATCTGGTCGAGCATGAGGGCCTGTGCCTGGGCGGATCAACGGGCATCAATGTCGCCGGAGCGGTGAAGCTGGCGCGCGAGCTGGGACCGGGCCACACCATCGTGACGGTGTTGTGCGACTACGGATCGCGCTATCAGTCGAAGCTGTTCAATCCGGCGTTCCTCAAGGAGCGCGGCCTTCCCGTCCCGGGGTGGCTTCAAGGGGAATAAGCGCATGGCCGATCCGATCGTCACCACCGCCTGGCTGGCCGACCACCTGGGCGCCCCGGACGTGAGGATCGTGGACGCCAGCTGGTACTTCCCGCAGGAGGAGCGCGACGCCCGGGCCGAGTTCGAACTGGCCCACGTCCCCGGCGCGGTCTTCTTCGACATCGACGAGATCTCCGACGAGACCTCGAGCCTGCCGCACATGCTGCCCAGCCCGGTGAAGTTCGCCTCGCGGGTGCGCCGGCTGGGACTGGGCGACGGCGCCAAGATCGTCGTCTACGACCAGCTCGGCCTGCGTTCGGCGGCGCGGGTCTGGTGGACCTTCCGCGTCATGGGCCATGAGGACGTGGCGGTCCTCGACGGCGGCCTGCCCAAATGGATCGCCGAAGGCCGCCCGATCGAAGACGGCCCGGCCGCGCCGCGCGACCGCCACTTCACCGCCCGCTACAGCAACGACCTGGTCCGCGACCTGAACCAGGTCAAGCGCGCCCTGGACGGCGGAACCGCCCAGCTGGTCGACGCCCGCCCCGCCGCCCGCTTCGCCGGCGAGGCCCCTGAACCGCGCGAAGGTCTGCGCGGCGGCCATATGCCCGGCGCCGCAAACGTCCCCTCCTCCGCCCTGCTGGCGCCGGATGGAACCCTGAAGACCCCGGAACAACTCACGGACCTGTTTGAGAAAGCTGGCGTCGACCTGAAGAAGCCGATCATCACCACCTGCGGCTCGGGCATTACGGCGGCCATGCTGTCGCTGGCCCTGGCCCGCGTCGGCAGGGACCGTGTCCCGGTCTACGACGGCTCCTGGGCCGAATGGGGCGCCCGCGAGGACACCGCGATCGTCACGGGCTAGGCCGGCCCTAGCGGATCGGCGGCGCGTACATCAGGCCTGGCTTGGCGGCGTTCCACGGGGCGTTCATCCCCCGCTCCAGCTTCAGGGCCGAGTCGGCGCCAAGGTCGCGCTCGAACAGCTCGCCGTAGTTGCCGACCGCCTTGATCGCCCTCAGAGCCCAGCGGTCGTCCAGGCCCAGCATGCCGCCATAGCCGGTGTCCGAGCCCAGCAGCCGCCGCACCTCCGGGTTGGTCGACTCCTCGGCCATCCGGTCCGCGTCCTTGGCCGTGACGCCCAGTTCCTCTGCCAGGATCAGGGCGTTCAGGGTCCAGCGCACCACATCGGTCCAGCCCGGGTCGCCCTGGCGCACGGCCGGCCCCAGCGGCTCCTTTGAGATCACATCCGGCAGCAGCACATGGGCCGCCGGGTCGGTCAGCGTCGCCCGGGCCGAGGCCAGCGCCGAGACGTCCGCCGACAGCACGTCGCAGTCCTCGCGCTGGTAGGCCTGGCGCAGGGCCGCCTCGGTCTTGGCCTGGACCGGGGTCCAGTTGATCGATCGGGCCTTGAACCAGTCGCGCAGATTGGCCTCGGTGGTCGAGCCGCTGAGGACGCAGACCTTGGCTCCCGACAGCTCGGCGGCGCTCTGCAGCTCCAGGCTCTTGGGCGCCAGGAAACCCTGGCCGTCGTAGTAGCTGACCCCGGCGAAATCGATCGCCTCGCCGGCGTCGCGCGTGAAGGTCCAGCTGGTGTTGCGCGACAGCAGATCGACCTGGCCGCCCTTGAGCGCGGCGAAGCGCAGGTCGGTGGTCAGGGGAACGAACTCGACCCTGCCCGGATCGCCCAGCACCGCGGCGGCCACCGCCCGGCAGAAGTCGACGTCGAAGCCGCGCCAGCGTCCGCCCGCATCCTTCTGGGCGAAGCCGGCCAGGCCGGGATTGACGCCGCAGCGCAGGACGCCCCGCGCCTTGACCGCCTTGAGCGTCGGACTGGCCGCCGTGGCGTCGCGCGCGGCGGCCGTCACCGGCGCGGCGTCCTCCGGCACGACCACCGGCGCCGGTTTTCGCTCGCAGGCCGCCGCCGAGAGGGACAGCAGAACGAGGAGCGCCGCACGTTTCACCGGGAGCCTTTCTTGATCGTCGGCGCCCGCGCGCCGTAAGAGGGGGCGCGATCATCGCCCTCCCCCTACGCCTATGGCAATCCGCATGGACGAAGAAACCCGCCTGATTCACACCGGCCTTGAGGCCGAATGCGACGCCCGCACGGTCGGACCAGCCGTCCAGCGCGGCTCGACCGTGCTGCTGCCCAACGCCGCGGCCCTGTACGACGGCACGCTCGGCTACGGCCGCGCCGGCCTGTCCGCGCAGTTCGCGCTGCAGCAGGCGCTGGCCGAGCTGGAGGGCGCCAAGGCGGTTTCGCTGTTCCCGTCGGGCCTGGCGGCGGTGACGGCCTCGCTCCTAGCGGTGCTGAAAGCGGGCGACCACATCCTGGTCGTCGACAGTGTCTACAAGCCGGTGCGCCAGTTCTGCGACGCCGTGCTCGCGCGGTTCGCGGTGGAGACGAGCTACTATGACCCGCGCCTGGACGCCGACGCCCTGTTGGCCCAGGCGAAACCGAACACGCGGCTGATCCTGCTCGAATCGCCGGGCTCGCTGACCTTCGAGATCCAGGACGTCGCCGCCATCGCGGCCGCGGCCAGGGCGAGAGGCGTCCTGACGGTCATCGACAACACCTGGGCCGCCGGCCTGCTGTTCAAGCCCCTGGCCCATGGCGTCGACATCAGCGTCCAGGCCCTGACCAAATACGTCTGCGGCCACTCCGACGTCTTCCTGGGCAGCGCGGCGACCAACGATCCGAAGCTGGCCCTCGCCCTGGAGGATTCCGTCCACGAGCATGGCTGGCAGGTGGCCGGCGAGGAGGCCTATCAGGCGCTGCGCGGCCTGCGCACCCTGCCGACCCGCATGGCCCGCCACGGCCAGAGCGGCCTGGCCGTGGCGAACTGGCTGGCGCGGCAGCCGGAGGTGCTGCGGGTGATCCATCCCGCCCTGCCGGGCGATCCGAACCACGCCCTGTGGAAGCGCGACTACAGCGGCGCCTGCGGCCTGTTCGCCTTCGTGCTCCAGCCTGGGCCGGAGAAGGCCGTGGAGGCTCTCCTCGACCGGCTGGAGCTGTTCGGCCTGGGCTTCTCCTGGGGCGGGTTCGAGAGCCTGGCCATCCACTGCGGGCCCCAGCTCAAGCGCCGCCGCCACGCCATCGACCACGGCGGCCCCGTGGTGCGGCTGCACGTGGGGCTCGAGGCGGTCGACGACCTGACGGCGGACCTGCGGCGGGGGTTGGACGCCTACGCGTCAGCCGTTCTTTGAGCGGGACGCCTCACGCCAGTACGGAACCCCCTTCACCAGCTCCAGCTGGCTGTACCTCGTGTCCCCCGTCCAGTTCAAACCGTCCCTCAAGAGCGCGTTCGCTCGGGTGACGGTGACCGTGTGGGCGCTGTCGTTCATGACCACGATACGCGTCCCCAAAGGCGCTCCGGTGAAGTCGGTGATGGTCAGATTGTCTGTCAGAGCCGGCGCTCGGACAATCAGCGGCGCGCCCGGCGCAAGCCTTGAAAGGCTCACATCGACGGTGATGGTCCCGCTGGTCTGAGGGATGTCGATCACCGACGGCGCGCCGACGCCGTGGGCGCGGCCGCGCGGAACGTCGATCGGGGTCGCCGCCAGGCACCGCGAGAAGTGATTGTCGCCCACGCTGCAGGTGATCGTGGCGTTCGGGTGGACGTTGAAGCCCTTGTGCGCGCGGTTCTGCACGTAGTCGTGGATATTGCCGCTGACGACCATCGCCCCGGCCGCGGCGCTGGAGATCGAGATGCAATAGCCATAGGTCTCGGTCCCGCCGTCGGCGGCCATCGGGACCCGCAGATCCCCGAAGACGTTGCCTGTCACCACGCCGCCCAACTGACCTGCGCCGAGATTGATCCCCACCCCGGCCCAGTTCTCGATCACATTGTTGGCGATCACGTATTTCCGCGTCGCGACGGTCGCCCGGATCGAGCCGGCCTCGGCGCTGTCGACCTGGCCGTATCCCCGGATGGTGTTGCCCATGACCACGAAGCGCTCATGGCTGGTTCCGCCGGGAAAACCGCCCCGCAGCTCGAAGCCGCTGACCGGGTTCAGCCCGGAAACCGCCGTCCCGTCGGGCAGGTTGGCGTCGATGACGTTGCCGACGGCGATGTTGTCGTAGCCAGCGTAGGTTTCCGCCGCGCCTGAGCCGGTGGTCAGGGACACTCCGCGGGCCGCGCCGTAGACGTGGCAGCCGATCACCTTCACGCCGTAGGCGCCATGGGTGTCGATGGCCTGCCAGAGCTTGGGGCCAATGACCGTAAGGCCGTGGACCAGCACATTCCGGCAGAACGGGTTCGCCGCTCGCGGCGTGCCGGCGTTGGGATCAGAGGCATAGCCGGTGCTGTCGTGGGACAGGGCCAGGCCGTAGGCGTTGCCGCTCGTCCCGGCCGCGTTCAGCATCTCGATCCGCCCGCCGCGCACCTGGGCGTCGTTGCAGGACCAGAGGCCGACGCCGACGTAGGCGCAGTCGGCCACATCCGTGTCCAGGATCAGGATCCGGTCGGACCATTTGGCGTAGACGCCGTATGCGCCCGAGCCCTCCAGGCGGCACCGGTCCAGG
The DNA here is from genome assembly GCF_002749615.1 of Caulobacter mirabilis. GTDB lineage: Bacteria > Pseudomonadota > Alphaproteobacteria > Caulobacterales > Caulobacteraceae > Caulobacter > Caulobacter mirabilis. Next base: position 2,135,857 of record NZ_CP024201.1, on the reverse strand, counting down.
ACGAAGCCGGCTGCGCGCGAGGCCGAGGAGGCCCCCTGCTGGCGCAGCAGGACGTGCGCCCCGACATAGGCGCCCTGACCGCCAGTCCCTTTGAAAGCGATGTTGGTGAAGGTCGGGCGAGCCGAGGCCGCGATCTCCACGCAGCCCTGGCCGCTGGGCATGGCCGAGAAGTTGAAGCCGCCGTTGGACAGGTGCAGCGTCTTGCTCACCGTCAGTTGCGACACGCCGTAGGTTCGTCCGCCCAGGTCGATGGCGGCGCCCGCCGGGGCGGCGGCGATCAGGCTGGCCCAGCCCGCGGTGTCGTCGCCGACGCCGTCCGCGCCGAAGTCCGCCGGATCGATCACATCGCCCAGCTTGGCCAGACCGGTGCGCGCCGCCGCGCCCGCCTCCGGCCGCTGGAAGCGTGTCGACAGCTGCGGGTCGCCGGCAACGCCGTCGCCGTTCCCGATCGCGATCAGGTCGGCGCCGACAAGCGTCCGCAGCGCCCAGGCGTCAGCGCCGGTGCGCGCGGCAAGGCCGGTTCCGGTCAGGGCCGCGAGGGCCGCCAGATCCGAGTCATAGGGTTGGTCTGCCATGGGTATGAACCTCTCACTTTCGATCCCGCCGCTCGCGGGACCGGTTCCACATCGATTGACGAGGCGGATCGCGCCGCCCCCTCCCGGCCGGCGGAGGCGAGATGGCGAGCCTGGGCCGCCCTTCCCCCGATCGGTCGTGGGAAGAGGCTAGCGAGGGCCAGAAGGCTGGAGGCGTGAAAGAAAATGCGCCGCGTCTCGGGAATCATCGGTCACGCGCGCGAAGACCTTGCCCCGAGACCGAAGGCGTTCGATCCGACACGTCGAGCGGCGTCGCCTCAGGGCTGCAGCGGCATCGTCGTGGGCGAGATCGGCGTGATGTTCAGCGTTCCGTCGACAAAGCAACCGCCGCCCGGGAAGTAGACCATGTCGAACTTGGCGTCCTGGTTGGGGCCGTCGATGACGATCCCGCTCAGCGTGCCGTTGCAGGGTGGAATGCTGGAGGTGAAACCGGTCACGTCGATCATCCCCCCTGCGCTGGAGCTCGAGGTGACGAGCGCGGGCCAACCGAAGCCCGAAAGAAGGACGGTCGCACAGACGGGGTGCCCCGGCGCGATGGTCGCCGAGGTGATCTGGCCGTTGCCGGCGGCGTTGACCTGAAGCGTCAGGTCGACGTTGCATTGAACCGTGATCCCGCTGCCCATCTGCAGCTGCCCTTGCAGCGACCACTGCCCCGGCGCCGAGGTGAAGGTCTGGGCCGAGGCGGCGCCGGACATCGAAATGGCCGCCAGGGCCGCCGCCGCGAACAGAACGGTCTTCATGTCGTCCCTCCTGAGGCGGGACCCGCCATGCCCGGCCGGTCGGCGGCCGAGATCGCGGCGCCCCCTGACGTCTCGCGCTAGTTGGTGATCGAAAGGCTGAAGCCGCCGGTCTGGCTGAGCGTCCCGTTGATAGTGCAGCCGCCCGGCACATAGGCGTTCATGAAGGTCATGTACGGCGCGGAATCCCACCAATCCACGCGCACGTCGCCCCAGCAAGTGTTGCCAAACACGTTCGTCAGGCGGAGGCCTCTGATCTCAAGTCCCGTGGCCGGGGTCGGAGTCGGAGACCATGAGGGCCGGGTCACCCTGATCTCATAGGGGAACGAACCGAACGACACCAGGTTGCAAAGGCCGCCCGAGAGGCTCGCGCTGTCGACGTAGGCCTGATTGTCGCCGTTCATGTCCTTGAAGGTCGTCCGAATCTCCAGCTCCATGTCGCAGTTCAGGTTTAGATTGCCGTCGAAGATGTCGACCGATCCCCTGAACCGCATGAACGCCGTCGCCTCCGGGCTGAAGGTGGCGGCCTGGGCGGCCGTGGCGGCCAGAAGCGCCAGAGCGCTCACAGCCGGGACGAACAGCGTCTTCCTCATGTCTCGCCTCCCCTCGGTGCAGGTTCCCCAAGAATGCAATCTTTAGGCGAGTCGACTGTCATTGATGTAAATTTGATTGTCGAGTCAAAAACACCGACCCCAAAACGCGCGCGCCGGCCAAACCGCCGGGCGATCCATGCTTGTCAGGGGGTGACGGCGGGCGTCGCGGTCCGGAGCCCCGGACCAGAGAGCGATCGGCCCCGGCGCCGATCGGCGCTCGCGATGATCCATACACGGACCGCGCCCGCGGCCCGATGGCGACCCCAGCAGGACTCGAACCTGCAACCGTCCGCTTAGAAGGCGGATGCTCTATCCGGTTGAGCTATGGGGCCTGACGCCGTCGGGCGTGAGAACTCAGTGGGTCCAGGGTTGCTTGCGGCCCGCCGCGAAGTTGTCGGCGTAGGCCTTGATGATCGGCTTGGGCTCCTTCGGCTCGAACAGCTGGAAGGCGATGCCGTGATGCTGCGCGTAGGCCACCGCCTCGTCGCGGGTCTCGAAGGTCAGGCGGACCTGGCCGTTCATGTCGGTCGACTGGGTCCAGCCGGTCAGCGGATCGATCCGCTTGGCGGCGGCCGGTTCGAACTCCAGCATCCAGTCTCTGGTCTTGGCCTTGCCGGACTGCATGGCGGTCTTGGCGGGGCGGAAGATGCGGGCGAGCATGACGGGCCTCTCAGATCGATCTTTCCGTGGTGGTCGGGGCGAGAGGATTCGAACCTCCGACCCTCTGGTCCCAAACCAGATGCGCTACCAGGCTGCGCCACACCCCGCACGTCACGGAAGCGCCCGCTCTACTAGGGTTCGACGCGCCGGGCAATGCATGCGGGCTTCACGGACGCAGGCCCCTCTTGATGATCGCGATGATGTCCTCCCTGTAGTTCAGGTCGAACGCGAAGAGCGCGGCGTAGACCGGCGCCACGGAGCCGGCGACCAGCATGTCGCCCCTCACTCCGAAGACCATCCAATCCAGCCGATCGGCTATCTGAAACAGCAGCACCAAGGCCGCCGGGATCACGCCCCAGGTAACGACCCTCGGAACACGCACCCTTCTCTCCTCCCTTTGCGGACGGCGAGCTTAGCCGACCGGGACGCCCATACCATTGGATGAGCCGCTCCGGCGTAACACCGATAGACGAACCGCCTCTTTATGTTTCCCTTATGCCCGCTGCTCGAAGGCCGTCTCGAAGCCTGACGCCCCCGGGAGCAGATGACGCACTCAAGAAAGCCGGCCGTCGCCGGCTCGGAGCGGGCTGATGTCTGATCTCATCTTTCTCGCCGCGGGGCTCGGGAGCTTCGCGGCCTTCTGGTTTTTCGTCGTCGGTCTGGAGCGCCTTTAGCCATGACCCTGATGCTGATCTGGGGCGCCGGCGTGGTCGTCGTCGCCGCCTACATGGTGGTCGCGCTGCTGCGGCCCGAAAAGTTCTGACGGAGCGCCGTTAAATGACCTGGCAAGGTTGGGCGGAAGTCGCCCTCACCCTTGGACTGTCCGTGGCCATCGCCTGGCCCCTGGGCGTCTATCTTTCGCGCGTCTGGAACGGCGAGCGCACCTGGCTCGATCCGGTGCTGCGCCCCGTCGAGCGCCTGTTCTACGCCGCCGGCGGCATTGACCCGAAGAAGGGCCAGGGCTGGAGCGCCTATGCCTTCGCGCTGCTGGCCTTCAACGCCGTGGGCTTCCTGGCGGTCTACCTGATCCTGCGCTTCCAGGATCTGCTGCCGCTGAACCCGCAAGGCTTCGACGGCCTGTCGTCGCATCTGGCGTTCAACACCGCCGTCAGCTTCGTGACCAACACCAACTGGCAGTCCTACGGCGGCGAGACGACCATGTCGGCGTTCAGCCAGATGGCCGGCCTGACGGTGCAGAACTTCCTGTCCGCCGCCACCGGCGCGACGATCGCCGCCGCCCTCGCCCGCGCCTTCGCCGGCAACCGGCTGACGGACCTCGGCAACTTCTGGGCCGACATGGTCCGCACGACCCTGTACTTCCTGCTGCCGCTGGCCATCGTGGTGGCGCTGGTCCTGGTCGCGCTCGGCGTGCCCCAGACCCTCGCCGCCTCGGCGACCGCCCATACGCTCGAAGGCGCCGACCAGAAGATCTCGCTGTTCCAGGTCGCCAGCCAGCTGTCGATCAAGCAGCTGGGCATCAACGGCGGCGGCATCTTCAACGTCAACTCGGCGCACCCGCTCGAGAACCCCACCCCGCTGACCAACCTGATCACGGCCGTATCGATCAACGTGCTGGGCTGGGCCGCCTTCTTCGCCTTCGGCCGCACGGCCCTGGCGCGCAAGGAAATCCGCGCCCTGGTCGCCGCCGCCGCCATCCTGCTGTCGGCCGGGGCCAGCGCCATCTACTGGTCCGAGACCCAGCCGGCCCCGGCCCTGGCCGCGGCCCATGTCGAAGCCTCGCAGAACATGGAAGGCAAGGAGCAGCGCTTCGGCGCCGCCGCCTCCGCCGCCTGGGCGGCCCAGACCACGGGCGCCTCGAACGGCTCGGTCAACTCCATGCACGCCAGCTACATGCCGCTGGGCGGCGCGGTGACCATGTTCCTGATGATGCTGGGCGAGATCCTGCCCGGCGGCATCGGCTCGGGCATCGCGGTGATGGTGGTCATGGCCCTGCTGTCGGTGTTCGTCGCCGGGCTGATGGTCGGCCGCACGCCCGAATACCTGGGCAAGAAGGTCGAGGCGCGCGAGATCAAGCTGGCCATGCTGGCCGTGCTGGTGATCCCGCTGTCGATCCTCTGCTTCAGCGCGGTCGCCGCCGTCCTGCCGGTGGCGCTGAAGGGCCTCCTGAACAGCGGGCCGCACGGCCTGTCGGAGATCCTCTACGCCTACACCTCGACGACGGCGAACAACGGCTCGGCCTTCGCCGGCCTGACCGCCAACGCGCCCTGGTGGAACACCACGCTCGGCTTCGCCATGCTGCTCGGCCGGTTCGTGCCCGCCGTCGCCGTCCTGGCCATCGCCGGCAGCGTCGCCATCAAGCCCAAGCTCGCCCCCACGGCCGGCACCCTGCCGACCGACAGCGGCCAGTTCGTCGGGCTGCTGATCGGGGTGATCCTGATCCTCGGCGGCCTGCAATTCTTCCCCGCTCTCGCCCTCGGCCCGATCGTCGAGCACTTCCAAGCGCTGATCGCGCTTGGCGGGCGCTGAGTTCAAAGGTCCCAGAGACATGACCTCTACAGACACCGCACTGGGCGCCAACCGGCGCAAGGCTTCCGCCCTGGCCTCCGGGCTGTCGGCCGAGATCCTCGGCCGCGCCGCCCGCGACGCCTTCGTCAAACTCGACCCGCGCAAGCTGGTCGGCAATCCGGTGATCTTCGCCACCGAGATCGTGGCCATCCTGGCCACCCTCTCGGCCATCGTCGCGGTGGCGACGGGGACGGCGGCGGGCTTCGCAATCCAGATCGCCCTCTGGCTCTGGGCCACCGTTCTCTTCGCCAACCTGGCGGAGAGCGTGGCCGAGGGCCGGGGCAAGGCCGCCGCCGACGCCCTGCGCGCCACCCGCGTCACCACCAAGGCCAAGCTGATCGTCGACCCCGTGCGCGGGACCATCGTCCCCACCCCGGCCCATGAGCTGGGCGTCGGCGAGATCGTCCTGGTCGAGGCCGGCGACGTGATCCCCGCCGACGGCGAGATCATCGAAGGCGTCGCCTCGGTCAACGAGGCCGCCATCACCGGCGAAAGCGCGCCCGTCATCCGCGAGAGCGGCGGCGACCGCAGCGCGGTGACCGGCGGAACCACCGTGGTCTCCGACTGGATCAAGGTGCGCATCACGGCGGAGGCGGGCCAGACCTTCCTTGACCGCATGATCGCGATGGTCGAGGGCGCCCAGCGCCGCAAGACGCCCAACGAGATCGCCCTGGCCGTGCTGCTGGCCGGCCTGACCCTGGTCTTCCTGATCGCCGTGGTCAGCCTGCTGGGCCTGGGCGCCTACTCCGGCGTGAAGCTGGACCCGATGGTGCTCGGCGCGCTGTTCGTGACGCTGATCCCGACGACCATCGGCGGCCTGCTGTCGGCCGTCGGCATCGCCGGCATGGACCGGCTGCTGAAGGTCAACGTCCTGGCCACCTCTGGCCGGGCGGTCGAGGCCGCCGGCGACGTCGACACCCTGCTGCTCGACAAGACCGGCACCATCACCTTCGGCAACCGCATGGCCGTCGAGGTCATCCCCGCCCCCGGCGTGCGCCCCGAGCGCGCCCTGGAAGCGGCCCTGATGGCCTCGTTGGGCGACGAGACGCCGGAAGGGCGCTCTATCGTCGAACTGGCCCGCGGCCAGGGCGTGGCGGCGGAAGCCCCCGCGGGCGCCGAGCTGATCGCCTTCAGCGCCACGACGCGGCAATCCGGCCTGACCGCCGGCGACCGCAGCTGGCGCAAGGGCGCGGTGGACGCGGTGCTGCGCAGCCTGGACCTCTCCGCCGAGCAGGTCCCGGCCGAGGTCACCGCCGCCGTCGACCGTATCGCCCGCTCGGGCGGCACGCCGCTGGCGGTCAGCGAGAACGGCGCCCTGATCGGCGTCATCCACCTGAAGGACGTCGTGAAGCCGGGCGTGAAGGAGCGGTTCGCGGACCTGCGCCGCATGGGTCTGCGCACGGTGATGATCACCGGCGACAACCCGGTGACCGCCGCGGCGATCGCCTCCGAGGCCGGCGTGGACGACTTCCTGGCCGAGGCCACCCCCGAGGACAAGCTGCGGCTGATCCGCGAGGAACAGGCCAAGGGCCGGCTGGTCGCCATGTGCGGCGACGGCGCCAACGACGCCCCGGCCCTCGCCCAGTCGGACGTCGGCGTGGCCATGCAGACCGGCGCCCAGGCCGCCCGCGAGGCCGGCAACATGGTCGACCTGGACAGCGACCCGACCAAGGTCATCGAGATCGTCGAGGTCGGGAAGCAGATGCTGATCACCCGCGGCGCCCTGACGACCTTCTCGATCGCCAACGACGTGGCCAAGTACTTCGCCATCATCCCCGCGATGTTCGTGGTCGGTCTGCCGGCGCTTGGCGCGCTGAACATCATGGGCCTGCACAGCCCGCAGAGCGCGATCCTGTCGGCGGTGATCTTCAACGCCATCATCATCGTGCTGCTGATCCCGCTGGCCCTGCGCGGCGTGCGCTACCGGGCGATCGGGGCGGCCAACCTGCTCAGCCGCAACCTGCTCATCTACGGCCTGGGCGGCCTGATCGCCCCGTTCATCGGCATCAAGCTGATCGACATGGTCGTCTCGGCCCTGGGTCTGGCGTGATGAGGGTTCGTTCGATGTCGCCGCTCAAACGTGAGTTCATCGTTTCCGCCTCGCTGATCGGGTTGCTGTTCGCCTGCGCCCTGATCGGCGGCGCCTTCTAGACCAAAGGACAAGCGCCATGCTTTCCGTCATCCGTCCGGCCGTCGTCTCGGTCGTCCTGTTCACCGGCGTTCTCGGGATCGCCTATCCGCTGGCCATCACGGGCGTCGCCCAGGCGGCCTTCCCCAGCCAGGCCAACGGCAGCCTGATCACCGACGCCAAGGGCAAGGTGGTCGGCTCGGCCTTCGTCGGGCAGAACTTCGCCAAGCCGCAGTACCTGCATCCCCGCCCCTCGGCGGCCGGCAGCAGCGGCTATGACGCCTCGGCCTCCTCGGGCTCCAACTACGGCCCGCTCAACGCCGACCTGGCCAAGCGGGTCGCCGAAAGCGCCGCCGCCCTGCGCGCCGAGGGGGCCAAGGCCATCCCGGCGGACGCGGTCACGACGTCCGGCTCGGGCCTCGACCCGGACATCTCGCCGGCCTTCGCCGAGCTGCAGGTCCAGCGAATCGCCGACGCCCGCGGCGTGACGCCGGCCCAGGTCCGGGAGGCGATCGCCGGGGCGACCAGCGACCGGACCTTCGGGATCCTCGGCCAGGCGCGGGTCAATGTGCTGAAGGCCAACCTGGCTCTCGACGCGCGCTGGCCGGTGCGTCAACTTCCGGCGTCATGACGCCTCAGGAACCACGACGCCCCGACCCGGACGCCCTGCTCGCGGCGGCCGGGAAGCCGGGCCGAGGAAGACTCAAGGTCTTCCTCGGCATGTCGCCCGGGGTCGGCAAGACCTACGAGATGCTGCGCGCCGCCCGACGCCGAAAGGCCGAGGGCGGCGACGTCGTTGTGGGCGTGGTCGAGACCCACGGCCGGCGCGAGACCCAGGCCCTGCTGCGGGGCCTGGACGTCATGGCTCGCCGGCCGATCGAGTATCGCGGCCACACCCTGATGGAGTTCGACATCGACGCGGCGCTGGAGCGCAAGCCCGGGCTGCTGCTGGTCGATGAATACGCCCACTCCAACGTTCCCGGCTCGCGCCATCCCAAGCGCTGGCAGGACGTCGAGGAGTTGCTCGCCGCGGGCATCGACGTCTGGACCACCCTGAACGTCCAGCACCTGGAAAGCCTAGTCGACGTGGTCTGGAAGATCACCGGCGTGCGCCAGCGCGAGACGGTGCCGGACAGCGCCCTCTCCCGCGCCGACGAGATCGAGCTGATCGACATCACGCCGACCGAGCTGCGCACGCGGATGGCCGAAGGCAAGGTCTACGTTCCCGAGACCGCGCGACTGGCCGCCGACCGCTTCTTCAAGACCGAGAACCTGACCGCCCTGCGCGAACTGGCCCTGCGCCGGGCCGCCCAGGCGGTGGACGACCAGTTGATCGGCGAGATGCGCCGGGCCGGGGTCGAGGGCCCCTGGGCCGCCGGCGAGCGGATCCTGGTGCTGCTCGGCGCCGACACCCAGGCCGCCTCGCTGGTGCGGGCCGGCCGGCGGCTGTCGGACATGATGATGGACGCCCCCTGGACGGTGGCCCACGTCGAGCGGCCCAACGCCGCCCCGGCCTCCGCCGCCGGCGCCACCCGGCTGAACGAAGCGCTGAAGCTGGCCGATCAGCTGGGCGGTTCGACCGTGGTCCTGACCGGCGACGACCTGGTCGGCAGCGTCCTGGACTACGCCCGCAACAACAACGTCACCCAGATCGTGTTGGGCAAGACCGCGCGCAGGGTCCGCAACCCATTCCGGCGGGCTCTGGTCCCGGCCCTGTTGCGCGAGTCCAGCGGCGCGGCGCTGCACATCGTCACCGATCACAGCCAGCCGGCGGCGGCGGCCCCTCCGCGCGCGCCCTTCACCCTGTCGACACAGGGATGGCGGGGCCATCTGGCGGCCATCGCCCTGGTCGCCCTGGCCGGCGTCACGGCGCATTTCATCGACGAACGGGCCGAGCAGGCCAACCTGGCGATGATCTTCATGCTCAGCGTGCTGGGCAGCGGCCTGGCCTTCGGCCTGTGGCCGGCGATCACCGCCGCGGCGCTGTCGGCGTTCCTCTACAACTTCTTCTTCCTGCAGCCGCACCTCAGCATCCGCATCGGCCATCCCGCGGACGTGCTGACGTTCATGGTGTTCTTCGCCACCGCCCTGACCACCGGCTGGCTAACCGGGCGCGTCCGGGACCAGGCCCGGATCGTGTCGCGGCGCGCGGCCTCGGTCTCGGCCCTGCTGGTCGCCAGCCGGCGGCTGTCCTCCTCGGCCCGCAAGGAGGACGCCGCCGCCGCCCTGGCCGAGCAGCTGGCCGCCGCCACCGGCGGGGCCGCCGTGGTGCTGACCCCGGTCGGCGACGACATCGCCGCCACGGCCGCCTCGCCCGGCGCCGAGGAGCTGGCCGCCGGCGACATGGCGGCCGCGCGCTGGTCCTGGGAGCGCGGCGAACCGGCCGGGGCTGGCACCGGCACCCTGCCCAACTCGGCCTGGACGTTCCGCCCGCTGCAGGGGATCAAGGCCCGCGCCGGCGTCGCCGGGGTGCATCCCTCGGCCCTGGCCACCGAGGAGGACGAACGCTTCGTCTCCGCCCTGCTCGACCAGGGCGCGGCGGCGCTGGAACGGGCCGAGTTCGCCGCCCAGGCCGCCGACGCCGAGGCCCTGCGCCGCACCGACCGCCTGCGCGGGGCGCTGCTGAACTCGGTGAGCCACGACCTGCGCACCCCGTTGTCGACGGTGCTGGGCTCGGTCACCACCCTGCTCGACTACGGCAAGTCGCTGAGCGCCAAGGTCCAGCGCGATCTGATGGAAAGCATCCGCGAGGAGGCGGAGCGGCTGAGCCGCTATGTCGGCGATCTGCTGGACATGACCCGGCTGGAGGGCGGCGCCGTCACCGCGCGGCAGGAGTGGGTCGACATCCGCGACGTCCTGCGGGCCGGCGTCGACCGCGTCCAGCGCCGCCTCGGCAAGCGCAAGGTGGCGCGCGACTTCCCGCCCGAGCTGTCCATGGTCAAGGCCGACCCGTCGCTGCTGGAACAGGCCCTGGTGAACATCCTCGAGAACGCCGTGGCCTACAGCCCGGACGGCTCGACCATCGAGGTCGCGGCCTACGAGGACCGCGGCAATGTGGTGATCAGCATCGAGGACGAGGGCCCCGGCATCCCGACCGCCGAGCTGGAGCGGGTGTTCGAGAAGTTCCGCCGTCTGGAGGAGCCGACCGATCGCGCCGCCGCCGCCGACCGCGGCAAGGGCGCCGGCCTGGGCCTGGCCATCTCCAAGGGCTTCGTCGAGGCCATGGGCGGCCGCATCGCCGCCGCCAGCCCCATCCATGATGGTCAGGGCACGCGGGTCCTGATCAGCCTGCCCAAGGACCGCGTCACCCCAGAGGGTCTGTTTTGACCGCCCAACGCCCCCGCATCCTCGTCATCGACGACGAGCCCCAGATCCACCGCTTCCTTGGTCCGGCGCTCGACGCGGCCGGCTATGAGCCGGTGCGGGCCGAGACCGCCGCCGACGGCCTGCGCGAGATCGCCCAGCGGGCGCCGGACGCGGTGGTGCTGGACCTGGGCCTGCCGGACCTGGACGGCAAGGAGGCCCTGGCCAAGGCCCGCGCCTTCTACGACGGCCCGATCCTGATCCTCTCGGCCCGGGACAAGGAGACCGAGAAGATCGACGCCCTGGACGCCGGCGCCGACGACTATGTCGAAAAGCCCTTCGGGGTCGGCGAGCTGCTGGCCCGGCTGCGGGTGGCGCTGCGCCATCGCATCCAGCGCACGGGGACCGATCCGCTGGTGGTCGCCGGCGACCTGACCGTGGACATGATCAAGCGGCTGGTCAGCCGCGCGGGCCAGGCCATCCGGCTGTCGCCCAAGGAATACGAGCTGCTGGTCCGGCTGATCGAGGGCAACGGCAAGGTCCTGACCCATCGCCAGCTCCTCACCGCCGTCTGGGGTCCCGCCCACACCGAGGATGTCCAGTACCTGCGCGTCTTCATCGCCCAGCTGCGCCAGAAGATCGAGATCGACCCGTCGACGCCGGTGCTGATCACGACAGAGCCAGGCGTGGGGTATCGGTGGATGGGGTAGGAGCAGCCTCGCCCTCGGCAGGGACACTGGTTTCGCACGCGCCTTCTGTCGCCGGCTTGGCGTATGACTCGATAGCGACCGATTCCTGAGCAGTGCGTGAAACATGAGGCCCGGCACCAGACGATCCGTTCTCACGGGAGCCGCCATGGCGCTGGCCGCACCCGTCGCCGCCCAGGCCCACGCGGACACGCCGCCGCGCGGCTACACCTGCCCGCCTTGCGGCTGCGTCGTGCACGGACGGCTGTTCTCGTCGCCTGGCGTTTGCCCCGTCTGCGGCATGAAGCTCGTCGCGGTGACGGCGCCCTCGGACGAGCCGGCCGCGGATTTCCCGGCGGTGCAACTGGAGATGCGCACGCCGCTTCCGCCGACGGCCGTTCCAAGCGCCGGTCGCGAGCATTTGATCTACGAACTGCATATCCGCAACTTCGGAGGCCGGCCGGTTTCTCTCGGTCGGCTCGAGGTCCTCGACGCGAATACTGGCGCGGAGGTCGCGCACTTCGAGAGAGCTGGTCTTGAGGCGCTTGTCGGCGCAGTCGGCCAGGATGCGCTGACGGTGGGCGGCGATGGCGTGATGCTCGGCGGCGGACGGAGCTGTGTCATCTTCCTTCGGCTGACCAGCGACAGCCCGGCCCCGGCGAAGCTCCTGCATCGTCTGCGTTCAGGCGCGGTCGTGACGACGGGCCAGACGATCGATGTCGCCCCGAGGCGGACGCTGAGGCGGCTGGGGCCTCCCCTGCAGGGGAGCGACTGGGTCCCGACGCACAACCCCGGAGCGGACGCTCACCACCGCGTCGGCCTGGTCACGATAGATGGGGCGGCCCGCATCGCGCGGCGCTACGCCATCGACTGGAAGCGGCGACGCGGAGGCGCTTGGCTGAGCGGCGATGAAGCGGACGTGCGCGCCTACTACGCCTACGGCCAGCCGGTTATCGCGGTGGCGGATGCGACCGTCGTCACGGCCGTCGACGGCTTCCCGGACAATCGGCCGCGAACCCGCGAAGGCTTCACGCCGGCCCTGGAGCTCAGCCTCGATTCGCTGGGCGGAAACGTCGTGATCCTGGATCTGGGCGATGGCCTGTTCGCCGGCTACGCGCATCTTCAACCCGGCAGCGTGATGGTCCGCGCGGGCGACCGCGTTCGACGCGGACAGGTGCTGGCCGCCATCGGAAACTCTGGCGACAGCCGTTGGCCACATCTGCATTTCCAGGTCAGCGATGGTCCAAGCCTGCTCGGGTCCGAGGGATTTCCCTACGTCATCGACGCCTACAGCGAAGTCACCGGGGACAAGAGCGACGCACGACGCGACGAACTGCCGATGCGCGACGCGAGGATCGATTTCGCCTGACGCCCCCCTACTCCGCCTTCTTCTTCATCGGCTTGAACACCGCCGAGCCGCGGAGGACGTCGCGGTCGCCGCTCCAGACACGGCCTTCGACGAAGACCAGGTCGCGGGTCTGGCGGGTGACGACGGCCTCGCCGAACACCCACTCGCCCGCGCGGGCCATGGCCAGGTAGTCCAGCGACAGATGCACGGTGATCGGCGTCGCCCCGGTCGCGCGCGCCACGCCGCCGGCCAGCACGCCGTCCATGAAGGTGGCCAGCATGCCGCCGTGGACGATGCCGACGCTGTTGCAGTGGCGCGGCAGCACGAAGAAGGCGTGCTGCAGCGCCTCGTCCGTGCGCCGGTGGAACATCGGGCCGTTGTGGCTGGTGAAGGGGCCGCGCGCGCTGGCGACGAATCCCTCCGGCGGCTCCGGGACGCGGTTCGGGTCGGCGAGCGCGGTCATTTCTGGAAAACCCGATGGCGCACGCGGTCCCCGACCTGGATGCCCAGCTCGGCCGCCCGGCCGCCATAGATCTCCAGCACGCCTCGCGCCGGGCTCCGCGACGGGATCGGCGTCTCGTTGAACGGCTCGGCCCGAGCCGCGATCGAGACGATACGGCCGTCGCCGCCGATGTAGAGGATGTCCAGCGGGATGTAGGTGTTCTTCATCCAGAAGGCGCGCGGCGCGGTCTCGTCGAACACGAACAGCATGCCGCGGTCCGGCGCCAGGGCCGTCCGGTACATCAGGCCGCGCTCGCGCTCGGCGTCGTCGTCGGCGATCTCCACCCGGAAGACGACCGGCCCCTTCGCCGTCTCGATGCTCAGCGGCTCGAGCACGGCGTCGGGCTTGTCGGCGACCGGCTTGGCGGCATCGATCGCCGCCGCCGCCGGCGCCTTGTCTCCGCAGGCGGAAACGCCCGCCAACAGGGTGAAAACCATGGCCGCCGGAACGACTCGCCGTCCGGCGTCACGCATCAGTCCCGTCACGGGCTACTCCCGGTGTGATCCCGGCGTCAGGACGCCGAGATTTCGGCCACAACCAGACCTTTGGGCCCTTCGGCGAAGCGCACCATCACGCCCTCGCCCGGCTGCAGGTCGTCGAGGCCGCTGCGGCGCAGGGTCTCGATGTGGACGAAGATATCGCCCGGTTCGGCGTCGCGCACCACGAAACCGTAGCCCTTGGTGCGGTTGAACCATTTCACCGTGCAATGCTCCGCCGGTCCCTCCGCCCGCAGCGGGGGACTTCGGCGGGCGTCGCGCGGCCCCGCGGGCCGGTGATCGCGCCGGTCGTCGAATCGCCGCGCAGGGCGATCGACAGGCGGCGAGGCCGCACTCTCGTCCAGGTTGACGACATCGGAAACCTGCCAGCCCTTGGGCCGGCGGACCACGTCGCAGACGATGAGTGAGCCTTCGAGGGCTGTTTCCCTGCCGCAATTGCGCAGGGAAGTTATGTGCAGAAGCACATCCTTCAGCCCGGTCAGAGAAGGGTCGTCGGGAACAATGAAGCCGTAGCCCTTGCCCGTATCAAACCACTTCACACGTCCTTGGATACGCACGGATTCTTCGTGGGTATCCGTTCCTTCGTAATCGAAACTTGACATTCGCCCCTCTGCCCCGTCCCAAGTCCTCACGGACGAGTGCTTATGTATAACACTGTTCTCGTAGGACGAGAGCCGTCAAGGGCGCGAATTCGCGCAGGGGGACGCGAAGCCTCAGTCGCGACGAATTGTCGCGATACGAATAGTTGCAATCTGGGAGGAAATTCCTCGCGATGGCACGCCCTAGGGGAATCGAACCCCTCTTACCAGATTGAAAATCTGGGGTCCTAACCGATAGACGAAGGGCGCCCGGTCGCGAGGAAGCGGCTGTATATGCGCGTCGCCCGATGCGCGCAACCCCTTCGTGGCGCGGTCCGCAAACTTTTGAGGCTGTCGGGGGAAGGCCTCGCGATGGCACGCCCTAGGGGAATCGAACCCCTCTTACCAGATTGAAAATCTGGGGTCCTAACCGATAGACGAAGGGCGCCCGGTCGCGAGGAAGCGGTTATCTATTCGTGGCCGCGCCGAGTCGCAACCCCTCTTGGAACGGAAAGTTCTAGCCCGCCATCCGGGGGTCGGCGGCGTCCTCGATCTCCAGCTGGACGCCCTCGCGGCCCTGCCAGTCGTCGGGCTTCAGGCGGCCCACGACGTGCAGCGCCGAGCCCCCGGCCATCAGCCGCGCGCCCAGCTCGGTGTCCTCGGCGCGCCAGGCCACCGCCTTCAGCCGCCCCGAGCCGCCGGCGTCCAGCAGGGTGCAGCGGATGTGGCCGCCCTTCATCATCATCGGCCGGTCGACGCGGGCGTCGGAGACGGCGAACACTGGCTCGGGATTGCCCGGCCCGAACGGCGCCAGCCGCTGGAAGTCGTTCCACAGCGCGCGCGTGGCGCCCGCCGGGCTGACCAGGGCGTCGATCTCGACGGCGTCCGCGGCGGCCGCGTCGACCATCTCGTCCTTCAGCCGGTCCGCCAGGAAGGCGCGCAGCTCCGGGATCATCGCCGGGCGCACCGTCAGGCCCGCGGCCATGGCATGGCCGCCGCCAGCCAGCAGCAGTCCCTCGTCGAAGGCCGCCTGCACCACCCGCCCCAGATTGACGCCCGGCTGCGAGCGGCCCGAGCCCTTGCCGGTGTCCGAGGGGCGGTCCACGCCGACGACGATCACCGGCTTGCGGTAGCGCTCGCGCAGACGCGCTGCGGCGATGCCGACGACGCCCGGATGCCAATCGTCGCCGGCGACCACGATCACCGGAGCGTCGGGATCGAGGTTGTCGCGCTCGATGAAGCCGACCGCCTCGTCGATGACCGCCTTCTCGACCTCCTTGCGGGAAGCGTTCAGCTCGTTCAGCTCGGCGGCCAGGGCGGCGGCCTCCAGCGGATCGTCGGTCGACAGCAGCCGCGCGCCGAGATCCGACCGGCCGATGCGTCCGCCGGCGTTGATCCGCGGCCCCAGGATGAAGCCGGCATGGAAGGTGGTCGCCGGTCCCTGCGCGCCCGCCACATCGAGCAGCGCCTTCAGGCCCGGGTTGCGCCAGCCGGACATCACCCGCAGCCCCTGGGCGGCCACCGCCCGGTTGAAGCCGGTCAGGCTGGTGACGTCGCAGACCGCGCCCATGGCGGCCAGGTCCAGCCACTGCATGATGTCCGGAGCCTCGCGCCCCTCGAACAGGCCGCGACGGCGCGCCTCGCGGTTCAGGGCGGCGAGCAGAACGAAGGTCACCCCCGCAGCGGCCAGGTGCCCCTGCCCCGACTCGTCGTCCGGACGGTTGGGATTGACCAGGGCGGCGGCCGGCGGCGGGTCGCCGCGCATCAGGTGGTGGTCGACAACCACCACCTCGAGCCCGATCTGGCCGGCGGCGATCAGGGCGTCGTGCGCGGCCGCGCCGCAATCGACCGTCACCACCAGCTCGGCGCCCTGCTCCTTCAGGCGGCGGAAGGCGGCCGGGCTGGGGCCATACCCCTCGGTGATGCGGTCGGGAACGTAGATGGGCAGGTCGCGCCCCATGGCGCGGAACCAGCGGACCAGCTGGGCGGCGCTCGACGCGCCGTCGACGTCGTAGTCGGCGAACACCGCCATCGGCCGGCCGCGCTCGGCGGCGTCGACCAGGATCTCGGCGGCCCGGTCCATGTCCCGGAACGTCGACGGGTCCGGGAACTGGGCCTTCAGGGTCGGAGACAGGAAGTCGGCGGCGGCATCCGCCCCGATCCCGCGCGAGGCCAGGGCGCGCGCCAGCGGCTCGGAAAGGCCGTGGCGCAGCTGGTGGTCGCGGACCAGGGCGGCGTCGGCCGGCCGCCGGCGCCAGGCCCGGCCCAGGAGAGAGCGTCGGACCCCTAGGAAGCCGACTTCGCCTGGGCCGTCGGCCATCGTCAGAGCGGACGCTTCATCCGCACTTCACGCACCGTGCGGGTGGAGGAGTTCATGACCAGGCTGTGCGTGTGCACGGCGCCCTTCTCGAAGCGGATGCCGTCGAGCAGCGCGCCCTTGGTCACGCCGGTCATGGCGAAGATCGCGTCGGCCCGGACGATTTCGTTCAGGCTGTACTTGCGATCCAGGTCGGTGATGCCCCACCGAGCGGCGCGCGCGCGCTCGTCGTTGTTGCGGAACACCAGGCGGCCCTGGAACTGGCCGCCGACGCACTTCAGGGCCGCGCAGGCCAGCACGCCTTCCGGCGCCCCGCCCTGGCCCATGTACAGGTCGACGCCGGTGTCGGGATCGGCGGTGTTGATCACGCCGGCGACGTCGCCGTCGGTGATCAGGTAAACGCGCGCGCCGACCGAGCGCAGGCTGTTGATGATCTCGGCGTGACGCGGACGGTCCAGCACGCAGACGGTGATCTCGCTGACGTCGACGCCCTTGGCCTTGGCGAGCGCCTTGGCGTTGTCGGCGGCGCTGGCGTCCAGGTCGATCACGCCTTCCGGATAGCCCGGCCCGCAGGCGATCTTGTCCATGTAGGTGTCCGGCGCGTTCAGCAGGGTGCCCTTGGGCGCCCAGGCCATCACCGCCAGGGCGTTGGCCATGGCCTTCGCCGTCAGGGTGGTGCCTTCCAGCGGATCCAACGCGATGTCGATCGCCGGGCCGCTGCCCGTGCCGACCTTCTCGCCGATGTAGAGCATGGGCGCTTCGTCGCGCTCGCCTTCGCCGATCACGATCTCGCCGTCGATGGCGAGCTCGTTCAGGGCGTTGCGCATGGCGTCGACGGCGGCCTGGTCGGCGGCCTTCTCGTCGCCGCGGCCCACCAGGCTCCAGGCGGCCACGGCGGCGGCCTCGGTCACCCGAACGGCCTCAAGCACAAGGCTCCGGTCCAGAGTCTCGGAACTCATCTAGTCTATGTCTCCTGGCCCTCTCGCGGGGCTCGTCAGCGTATTGTCGGAGGATTCTCAGATGCGCGCGATGCGCAACAGCCGAGGACGCTCTAGCACAGCCGGGAGCTTTTCGATGCGGTTTATCGCATCGGTGAGCACGGACTCGGCGATGGCGTGCGTGGTCAGCACGATCGGCACGCCCCCGGCGTCCTCGACGGGCTTCTGCAGGAAGCTGTCGATCGAGACGCCGCATTCCGCCAGGGTCTCGGACACGGCGGCGATGACGCCGGGCTGGTCCTTCACCAGCAGCCGCAGATAGGCCTTGCCGACCCGCTTGGTCGGGGCGACGGCGACAAAGGGCTTCAGGTCCTCGGCCGGAGCCTGGAACACCGGACGGGTCGCGCCGGTCATCACATCGGCGATGTCGGCGGCCACCGCGGCGGCCGTCGGCCCCGATCCGGCGCCCGGGCCCTGGATGAAGATCCGGCCGATGCGGGTGCCCTCGATGAACAGGGCGTTCAGGGCGCCGCGGGTCTCGGCCAGCGGATGGCCTTCCGGCACCAGCGAGGGGTGCACCCTCACCGCCACGCCGTCGGCGGCGCGGTCGGCCGAAGCGACCAGGCGGATGCGGTAGCCCAGGTCCTTGGCCATCCGGATGTCGAGCGCGTCGACGCCCTCGATGCCCTCGATCTCGGCGGCGGCGAAGTTGGGCGCGCAACCGAACGCCAGGGCGGCCAGGATCGAGACCTTGTGCGCCGCATCGAAGCCGCCGACGTCCATCGTCGGGTCGGCCTCGGCATAGCCCATCCGCTGGGCGTCGCTCAGCACCTCGGCGAACGGCAGGCCCTTGGCCTCCATCTCGCTGAGGATGAAGTTGCAGGTGCCGTTGAGGATGCCGGCCACGCCGCGCACGTCGTCGCCGACCATGGCCTCGCGCAGCATCTTCACCGCCGGGGTGCCGCCCATCACCGCCGCCTCGAACAGCAGCGGCACGCCGGCGCTCTCGGCCAGGGCGGCCAGTTCGGCGCCGTGCTCGGCGATCAGGGCCTTGTTGGCGGTGACCACCGGCTTGCCGGCCTTCAGCGCCGCTTCGACCGCGGCCTTGGCCGGGCCGTCGCTGCCGCCGACCAGTTCGACGAAGATGTCGGTCTCGGGCGAGGTCGCCAGCGCCACGGGATCGTCGAACCAGGTCAGGCCCGAGATGTCCACCGGTCGCGGCCGCGAGCGGTTGCGGGCCGAGACGCCGGTGACCACCGCGCGACCGCCGGCCGGCGCGAAATCCGGCCGCTCGGCGAGGAACTGCAGCAGACCGCCGCCGACGGTGCCCAACCCAGCCACCCCGACACGCCAGGTTTTGACACTCATCGTTTTTCTCCGCTCATCCCGGCGAAGGCCGGGACCCAGATCCATTCTCGGTGTTCAGAATTTCGGTCGAAGTCCGGCGCCCACAACTGGGTCCCGGCCTTCGCCGGGACGAGCGGGTAGTGAGTTTTCTGACTCATTGCGCCGCCAATGCGTTGTGGGCCTTGCCGAGGATCCGGTCGGAGTCGGCCAGGAACTTCTTCACGTTGCGAGCCGCCTGCCGGATGCGGTGCTCGTTCTCGACCAGCCCGATGCGGACATAGCCTTCGCCGTATTCGCCGAAGCCCGCGCCCGGGGCCACCGCCACGCCGGCCTCCTCGACCAGCAGCCGCGAGAACAGCATGGACCCGGCGTCCTTGTACTGCTCAGGGATCTTGGCCCAGGCGAACATCGAGGCGGGCGGCGCCGGGATGTCCCAGCCGGCCCGCTTCATGCTGCTGATCAGGGTGTCGCGCCGCGACTTGTAGATGCCGCGGATCTCGTCGACGCAGTCCTGCGGACCGTTCAGCGCTGCGGTCGCCGCCACCTGGATCGGCAGGTAGGCGCCGTAGTCCAGGTAGGACTTCACTCGCGCCAGGGCGGCGCAGATGCGGTGATTGCCGACCACCATGCCAACGCGCCAACCGGCCATGGCGTAGGTCTTTGACAGGCTGTTGACCTCGACGGCGATGTCCTTGGCCCCGTCGACCTGCAGGATCGAGGGCGGCGGGTTGTTCTCGAAGTAGATGTCGCCGTAGGCGACGTCCGAGATGATCAGCATGTCGTGCTTCTTCGCCAGCGCGACCGCATCCCGGTAGAAGTCGACATCGACCCACTGGGCCGTCGGGTTGGACGGATAGCTGAGGATCAGCACGTTGGGCGGCGGCACCGAATGCTTCACCGCGCGGCTGATGCCCGACAGATACTCTTCCGGCGACAGGGCCGGCACGTGGCGGATCACTCCGCCGGCCATGATGAAGCCGAAGGCGTGGATCGGATAGGCCGGGTTGGGGCAGATGATGACGTCGCCCGGCGCGGTCAGGGCCTGGGCCAGGTTGGCGAAGCCCTCCTTGGAGCCCAGCGTCGCAATCACCTCGGTGTCGGGGTTCAGCTTCACGCCGAACCGTCGCTCGTAGTAGCCGGCCATGGCGCGGCGCAGACCGACGACGCCCTTGGAGGCGCTGTAGCGGCCGGCCTTCGGGTCCTTGGCGGTCTCGATCAGCTTGTCGACGATGTGCTTGGGGGTCGGCATGTCGGGATTGCCCATCCCGAAGTCGATGATGTCCACGCCCTGCCCGCGCAGGCGGGCCTTGATGCGGTTGACCTCCTCGAAGACGTAGGGAGGTAGGCGGCGGATACGGTGAAACTCGGTCGTCATGAAGGGCTCGTCTGCGCCATCGGGCGCGCTGGAGCGGAGGTCGCGCATGGATAGCCCTCGGAAGGGGCATTTCCAAGCAGGTTCAGGGACGATTGTGCCTCCGCCGCGCCCGGCCGATCACCTCGGCGACGAAGGCGGGGTAGCTCGCTTGCGAAGAGCCCGGGCGTAGGCTTCCGATTCCGCGATCTCGGCGGCGGTCGGCGCATGCACGGCGATGGCGGCGGCTTCGTCCTTGGCGCGGCGCGCGAAGGCGTCGGTGGCGTTCAGGCTCCAGCTGTCCGGCCCGGCCGCCGCGACGGTCGAAGCCCCCTCGGCCTGCTGGGCGGCGATGTCCGCGCGCCAGGCCGCCGATTCGCGAACGTCGGCGGGAATCTCCGGAATGTCGGCGAAGGTCGGCCAGGGCCCAGGATTCTGCACCGCTTCGACGACGGCCTTGGCGGCCGGCGAGGTCGCGTCCACGGGCGCGTTGACGCCAGGCTCCAGCTCGACGATCGCCGTACAGCCCGTCACGACCAGGGCCGCTCCCGCCAGGAGCGCCGGTCGGGTCATTCGCCAGAAAATGCGCACATCGCCTTCCATTTGTCGCTTGGTCTAAGCCATGATCGCGGCAAGCGAAAGGCCGCTTGAGGCGTCCTCGCGAGGGAAGGAAGCGAAATGGCGGCTACGGACGGCAAGACCCGGCGCAAACCCGCGACCGCCAAGACGGCGAAACCCGCCGCGAAGGCGCCGAAGCCCAAGGCGGAACCCAAGGCGGCGGCCCCCAAGGTCGAGACCCGGGCCAAGACCCCGCCCCCGCCGCCCGAACCGGAAACCGTCGCCGCCGACCCCGCCGCCTTCCTGTCGAGCCAGCAGCGCGAGGCGCTGGAGAAGCTGTCCGCCAACCTGGCCCGCGCCGCCGTCACCGCCCAGGGCGCCATCGCCGAGGCCGCCCTGCGCCAGGCCGACAGCCCGGCCGCCCTCAGCCCCGACCCCTTCCATGTCGGCCCCGCCCTGACGGACGTGATGGGTCGGCTGGCGGCCCAGCCCGACCGGCTGCTGCGGGCTCAGGCCGACCTGTTCTCGCGCTATCTGGACCTGTGGCAGTCCACCGCCCGGCGCATGGCCGGGGAGACGGTGGATCCGGTGGTCGAACCGGCCAAGGGCGACAAGCGCTTCAACGACCCCGACTGGGGCGCGAACCCTGTCTTCGACGTGATGAAGCAGTCCTATCTGCTGACCAGCAACTGGCTGAACGGCCTGGTCGCCGAGGTCGACGGCGTCGCGCCGCTGGAGAAGCGCCGGGTCGAGTTCTTCATGAAGATGCTGACGGACGCGATCTCGCCGTCGAACTTCCTGATGTCCAACCCGGCCGCCCTGCGCGAGGCGATGCAGACCGGCGGCGAGAGCCTGGTCCGCGGCATGGAGAACTTCGCCGGCGACCTGGCCCGCGGCGGCGGCCAGCTGGCCATCAGCCAGACCGACATGGACCAGTTCCGGGTCGGCGAGAACGTCGCCACCGCCCCCGGCAAGGTGGTCTACCAGAACGACATTCTGCAGCTGCTGCAGTACGAGCCGACGACCGACAAGGTCCACGAGATCCCGTTGCTGCTGTTCACGCCCTGGATCAACAAGTTCTACATCATCGATCTGCGGCCCGATAACAGCCTGGTCCGCTGGCTGACCGGCCAGGGCTTTTCGGTGTTCGTCACCAGCTGGGTCAATCCGGACGAGGCGCTCGCGGCCAAGACCTTCGAGAGCTACCTGAAGGAAGGCATCTACGACGCCACCACGCAGGTGATGAAGCAGTGCCAGGTCGATCGGGTAAACACCGTGGGGTACTGCATCGGCGGCACCCTGCTCTCCTGCGCCCTCGCCCATATGGCGGCCAAGGGCGATCCGCGGATCAACTCGGCCACCTTCTTCGCCGCCCAGCAGGACTTCGCCGAGGCCGGCGACCTGAAACTGTTCGTCGACGACGCCTGGCTGGCCGAGATCGAGACCCGGATCGACCAGGCCGGCGGCTTCCTGCCCGGCAAGTCGATGGCCGACACCTTCAACTCGCTGCGCGGCAACGACCTGATCTGGTCGTTCTTCGTGAACAACTACCTGATGGGCAAGGAGCCCAAGCCGTTCGACCTGCTGTTCTGGAACAGCGACCAGACGCGGATGCCCAAGGCGCTGCACCTGTTCTATCTGCGCAATTTCTACAAGGACAACGCCCTGGCCGAGGGCAGGCTGACTCTCGACGGCGTCGACCTGGACCTGAAGACGGTCGAGACGCCGATCTACGTCCAGTCCTCTCGCGAGGACCATATCGCGCCGTTCAAGAGCATCTACCGCGGGGCCAAGCTGTTCGGCGGACCGGTCACCTTCACCATGGCCGGCAGCGGCCATATCGCCGGGGTGATCAACCACCCGGACGCGAAGAAGTACCAGCATTGGACCAACCCCGACCTGCCCGCGACGGTGGGCGAATGGCAGGCGGGCGCTGTCGAACATCCAGGCAGCTGGTGGCCGCACTGGGGTCGATGGCTGGCCGAGCGCTCCGGCCCCTTGGTTCCAGCCCGGGATCCGTCCAAGGGACCGCTGGGCGCGCCGATCGAGGACGCGCCGGGTTCCTATGTGAAGGTCCGTTCTTGAGTCCAACCCCTGTGTCGGCCGGCGATCTGCTGACCGCCCTGCCCGACTACGCCGAGATGCTGGAAGCCTGCGTGGCCGACGGCGCCTCGATCGGATTCCTGCACCCGATGCCGGCCGGTCAGGCCGAGACCTTCTGGCGCGACGTGGCCCAGGGCGTCGCGGCGGGCGACATCCTGATGTGGTCGGTCCTCGAGGCGGACGGCGCCGTCGCCGGAACCATCCAGCTGCATCCGGTCGGCAAGCCCAACGGCGCCCATCGGGCCGAGATCGCCAAGCTGATGGTGCATCCGCGCGCGCGGGGCCGCGGCCTGGCCGTCGCCCTGATGCGGACCGCCGAGGACGCCGCCCGGGCGCTCGGCCGCCGCCTGCTGGTGCTGGACACCATCGAGGGGAGCGTCGCCGACCGCCTCTACCGCCGCCTGGGCTGGACCGAGGCCGGCGTGATCCCCGACTTCGCCCTGAAGTCCGGCGGCGGCTCCGAGCCGACAGTCGTCTTCTGGAAGCGGCTGCCGGCGGTCTGATCCGCTAGGAAAATATACTATAGGTTGCATTTCTTCAAATGGACTCGCCTAGATGGCGGCGGGTCCATCGTGCGCCTGCGCCGATCGAAGGCCCTTCAAGACAGTCGCGTACTTCCACCCCTTCGAGGAGAAGTGTGATGTCTGATCGTACAGTCGCTCCCAACCAGTTCACCGGCCGCCTTCGCGAGAAGCTGGCTCGCGCCGAGGCCTGGAAGACCAACCCCTTCCTGGATTGGAAATTCCCCTGGCGGCCCTGCACCGTGCGGATCCTGATGGTCTGCGACGGCTTCCTCTACTTCAGCGACGAGGACTTCGGCCTGTCGGACGTGCTCTCGGCGCTGAAGAGCGAGGACTTCCCGTACGTCCGCTTTGAGATCACCACCGCCCACCGCGACAACGTCTCCGACGCCCGGCTCGGGATCGGCAACCCGCATGTCAGCAAGACGGTCAAACAGATCAACTTCGCCGACGCCGCCAAGTTCAACCCGGCCGACTACGACGAGGTCTGGCTGTTCGGGTCCCAGCGCAGCACCAAGCTGGGCAACGGAACCTGGACCAACCGCCTGACCGACCAGGAGCTGCGGGTCCTCTGCCAGTTCATGGACGGCGGCGGCGGCGTCTTCGCCACCGGCGACCACGAGGACCTGGGTTGCGCCATGGGCGGCTTCCTGCCGCGCGTGCGGGCCATGCGGCGCTGGTTCTTCCCCGTCGTCGGCCCCAACGGCGAAGGCCTGGCGCCGCCGTTCGAGGGCGCGGACCGGTTCGACACCAACCAGGAAGGCCATGACGGCGGCTACCAGTTCGAGGACCAGTCCGACGACATCCCGCAGCCGATCGAGCCGAAGTTCTACTCCGCCAAGATCGGGCCCTTCCGCGAGGCGACCTGGCCCCACCCGCTGCTCTGCGGCCCCAACGGCGTCATCCGGGTGCTGCCCGACCATGCGCACGAGAGCCAATGCACGGCGGCCTCGACCCTGACCTGGACCACCACCCTGGACGGCTACAACGTCACCGAGTTCCCGGCGGCGACGGACGGCGGCCTCAAGCCCCGGCCGGAGGTCGTGGCCTGGGGCCGGGTGATCGGCGGCCATCTGACCAGCGGCAAGGACGGGGTCACCAACGCCCGGCGGTTCGGGGTGATCGGGGCCTACGACGGGCACCGGGCCAGCGTCGGCCGGGTCGCGGTGGACTCGACCTGGCACCACTTCATCAACATCAATCTGACCGGCGACAGCACCATGCCGTTTCCCAAGTCGGTCGGGTTTCTGGCCACGCCGGCGGGCGAGGCCCACTACGCCGAGATCATCGCCTACTTCCGCAACATCGCCCTGTGGCTGGCGCGGCCGGCGAAGATCCAGTGCATGCGCAACTGGTCGGCCCTGGTGTTCATCGACAGCGTCCGCTTCGCCGAGATCTACAACCCGCAGATCACCCTGGAGACGGCCAAGCTGTACGACTACCTGATCGTGGGCCGGCACGCGAAGGACGCCATCGGCAAGTTCGCCAGTCGCTGCCAATCGACCCGCTGGGTGTTCGACTTCATCCGCGACCTGGTGCTGGAGCCGATCTGGGTCAATCCGCTCGACCCCTGGGCGATCCGGATCGAGGAGGGCGAGGCCGGCGACCGCAAGGACAAGATCGATCCGCCCAGGCCCAACGCCGTCGACCTGAGCTGGGTCGCCGACGCGGCCTTCGGCGGGGCGATCCTGGCGATCCGCCAGGAGTTCTTCCCGCTGGACGAGCGCCGCTTCGCCAAGATCACCGACGACGTCCTGGCCAAGGTCATCGCGACCGGCGGCCAACGGGCGCTCGACGCGGCGGCGGGCACGCTGAAGGAGGAACGGGCCGCTCTCGACGCGGCCGCGCGCAGCCTGACGGCCAGACGCTAGAGCGACAACGGTTCGCGGATCGGGCCTCGACTGGTCATCCGTGTCGGGGCTCTCCTCTACCGGTCATCCCGGCGAAGGCCGGGATTCAGTCATAGGGCTGCGCCTCTGACGAGAGAATGCCAGTCGCTCGGCTCGAGTCTGGGTCCCGGCCTTCGCCGGGACGACCGGAATTGGAGGCGGCGTTAGAGCGACAGCGCCAGCTTGGGTCTTTCCCAGGCGATGCCGTCGCCGGGCGCGGTCACGCCGATGTCGACCGCGCCCATCCGACGGTAGAAGCCCGCCGCCTCGGGATTGGACGAGATCACCACCCGCGCCGCGCCCAGGTCCCGGGCGCGGGCGGTCATGTGGTCGAACAGGCGACGGCCAAGGCCCGTGCCCTGGGCGCCGTTGTCGGTGAAGAACAGATCCAGCTCCTGGTCCGCGCCGTGCGGGATCAAGGCGTAGAAGCCGGCGGCGATGAGACCACCCTCCTCCGCCAGCCAGACCTCATGCGCGCCCTCGGGCACGGACCAGCCGGTCGCGAAGGTGATGATCATCGCTCGCGCGGCCGCGCGCTCGTAGCCGTTGCTGAGCATCATCATCGCCCGCAAGACCTCGCTGTCCGCCGGCGTCGCCCGGCGGATCACAGCCCGGTCGTCTCCGGCAGGCCCAGCATCAGGTTCATGCTCTGGACCGCCGCGCCGGAGGCGCCCTTGCCCAGGTTGTCGAGCAGGGCCACGAGGCGCGCCTGACCGGAGGTGTCGGAGCCGAACACGAACAGCTTCATGCGGTTGGTGCCGTTCAACCCTTCCGGATCGAGCGTGCCGAGGCTCTTGGCCTCCTCGATGGAGGCGACCTCGACGAAGGCGCAGCCGCGATAGTGGTCGGCCAGGGTCTTCTGCAGGTCGCCCAGCGAGGGGGCGCCGCTGAGCAGCTCCAGGTGCAGCGGGACCTGCACCAGCATGCCCTGGGCGTAGCGGCCGACCGCCGGTTCGAAGATCGGTTTGGTCAGCAGCGCGCCGTACTTCTGCATCTCCGGCACGTGCTTGTGGTTCAGGCCCAGGCCGTACAGCCGATAGGGAACCGTCGTGTGGTTCGGGGCCGAGGCGTCCTCGAACTCGGCGATCATGCCCTTGCCGCCGCCGCTGTAGCCCGAGATGGCGTTGACGGTGATCGGATAGTCCGCTGGCAGCAGGCCCGCCTGGACCAGCGGCCGGATCAGGGCGACGGCGCCGGTCGGATAGCAGCCCGGATTGGACACCCGCTTCGACGCGGCCACGACCTTGGCGTGGCCGGGCTCGAGTTCGTGGAAGCCATAGGTCCAGCCCTCGGCCGTCCGGAAGGCGGTCGAGGCGTCGATGATGCGCGTGTCCGGATTGGTCACCAGCCCGACCGCCTCGCGGGAGGCGTCGTCCGGCAGGCACAGGATCGCCACGTCGGCAGCGTTGAGCAGTTCGGCGCGGGCGTCCGTGTCCTTGCGGCGGGCCGGATCGATCGACAGCAGCTCGATGTCCGTGCGACCGACGAGGCGCTCGTAGATCTGAAGCCCGGTGGTGCCGGCTTCGCCGTCGATGAAGACCTTGGGTGCAGCCATTTCAAACTCCGCTCACCCCGGCGAACGCCGGGGCCCAGATGCCGAACTCCACGCTCCATGATCTGGGTCCCGGCATTCGCCGGGATGAGCGGGAGAAGAGCCCAAAGAAAAAGGGCGCCTCGGTGACCCGAAGCGCCCTTCTCGCAATACAGATCGCGAGCGACTAGCGCTTCGAGAACTGGAAGCTACGGCGGGCCTTGGCCTTGCCGTACTTCTTACGCTCGACGACGCGGCTGTCGCGGGTCAGGAAGCCGTGCGGCTTCAGGACCGGACGCAGGCCCGGCTCGAAGTAGGTCAGAGCCTTGGAGATGCCGTGACGCACGGCGCCGGCCTGGCCCGACAGGCCCGAGCCCTGGACCGACACGATGACGTCGAACTGGCCTTCGCGGTCGGTGACCTGGAAGGGCTGGGCGATCATCATGCGCAGCACGGGACGGGCGAAATAGACTTCCTGGTCGCGGCCGTTGATCGTGATCTGGCCCTTGCCCGGCTTGATCCAGACCTTGGCGATCGCGTTCTTCCGCTTGCCGGTGGCGTAGGCGCGGCCAAACTTGTCGAGCTTGGGCTCGGCGGGCGCGACTTCGGGGTTCGACGAGAGGCCTTGCAGGGCCTCGAAACCTTGGGCTTCGGCCATGACTTATTGGCTCCGGATGTTCTTGGCGTTGCGACCAGCGAAGTCGACGACTTCCGGGTTCTGCGCCTGATGGGTGTGCTCGGCGCCGTTGAAGATGCGCAGGTGGGTCAGCTGCGCGCGAGCCAGCGGGCTCTCCTTCGGCAGCATGCGCTCGACGGCCTTCGCCAGCACGCGCTCGGGGAAGCGACCGGTCAGTTGCTTTCCGGCGGTGATTTCCTTGACGCCGCCCGGGTGGCCGGTGTGGCGGTAGTAGACCTTCTGGTCCAGCTTGCGGCCCGTGAACTTCACCTTGTCGGCGTTGATCACGACGACGTAGTCGCCGCAGTCGACGTGCGGGGTGTAGTCAGGACGATGCTTGCCGCGAAGACGCATGGCGATGAACGTGGCGAGACGGCCGACGACGGCGTTCTCGGCATCGATCACGATCCACTTCTTCTCGACCTCGGCGGGCTTCAGCGAAGCCGTGGTCTTCATCATGGGAACAGATCCGTATTGCAGGCGGGAACGAGCGGTCCCCGACGTGAGGGCGCGGCAATACACGCGGGATTCCATGTCGTCAACAGTCGATCTTCATCGACACGGCGCAACCCCTTGTGAAATAAGGGATTGCGCCGATACGGTATCATAATACCGAATTTCCCGGCGCGGCTTAATCAGACTGTCGCATATAGTGACTAGCTCGGACGCGCACCCAGGAGTCTCCACCATGCCCTTCTCTCGCCGCGGCTTCCTCGGCGCGTCCGCCGCCGCCCTCGCCTTCTCCGGCTATGCGCGCGCGCAGGACGAGACCGCCGAGGAAACCTATCGCAACGAGGTCTACGGCTACGGCCCGCTGGTCGAGGACCCCAACGGGGTCTTCGACCTTCCCAAGGGCTTCAGCTACCGCATCCTGTCCCAGGCTGGCGAGACGATGTCGGACGGCCTGCTGGTTCCCTATAAGTTCGACGGCATGGGCTGCCTGCCGATCGGCGGCGGCAAGCTGGCGCTGATCCGGAACCATGAGCTGAAGGTCACCGACCGCCACCACGGCCCGTTCGGCGCGAGCCAGCACCTGGCCGATCGGATCGACAGGAAGCGCGTCTATGACGTCGACGACAACGGCGTTCCCCTGGCCGGCGGCACGACGACGCTGATCTACGACGCCGCCACCGGCAAGGTGGAGAAGCAGTTCCTCAGCCTGGCCGGCACCCTGATCAACTGCGCCGGCGGCATCACCCCCTGGGGCAGCTGGCTGAGCTGCGAGGAGACCACCACCCAGGCCGGCTTCAACGTCGCCAAGGACCACGGCTATGTCTTCGAGGTGCCGGCCAAGGCGACCGGCCTGGTCGATCCGATTCCGCTGACGGGCCTGGGCCGCTTCAAGCACGAGGCGGCCTGCGTCGATCCGCGGACCGGGGTCGTCTATCTGACCGAGGACCTATCCGACGGCCTGTTCTACCGCTTCCTGCCCAACACGCCGGGCGACCTGAAGAAAGGCGGCCGACTGCAGGCGCTTGCCTTCTCGGATCAGCCGGAAAGCTGCGACACCCGGAACTGGAACGGCGAGACGGGTCTGAAGCGCTCGGACTGGCGGCCGAGCCGTTGGATCGACATGGACGGCGTCGACAACCCCAACGACGACCTGCGCCTGCGCGGCGCCGAACAGGGCGCGGCGATCTTCGCCCGCGGCGAAGGTGTGTTCTGGGGCGACGGCGAACTCTACTTCGCCTGCACCTCCGGCGGCGCGGCCGGGGCCGGCCAGATCATGCGCTACGTCCCCAGCGCCCGCGAAGGCCACGCCGACGAGAAGGACGCGCCGGGCAGGACCCAGCTGTTCGTGGAATCGCGCGAGCAGCGGGTGCTGGACTACGCCGACAACATCATCGTCTCGCCGGCCGGGCACATCATCGCCTGCGAGGACCGCTATTCGGAGACCGAACGCAACCACCTCAAGGGGATCACCCCGGACGGCAAGGTCTATACGATCGGCCGCAACGTCTACGAGGGGAACGCCGAACTGGCCGGCGCCTGCTTCGCGCCGGACGGCAAGACCATGTTCGTGAACATCTACTGGCCGGGGATCACCCTGGCGATCACCGGGCCGTGGGAGAAGTTCCGGGTCTGAGAATCCGGCTCCTCCCCTCTGGGGGAGGTGGTCGCCGCCAGGCGAGACGGAGGGGGTCTCCGACGCGCTCATGACCCCCTCAGCCGGCTTCGCCGGCAGCTCCCCCAGTGGGGAGCACCAAGGCTTCAGAGCCGCCGCACCCGCCAGGCCATCGCCGTGGCCACGGCCAGCACGCCGACGGCGCCGGCCTGGTGCAGGATCCCCAGCCACACCGGCACGCCGGCCATCAGGGCGGCGACGCCCAGGACGGCCTGGAACAGTACGGCCGCGCCCACCGCCAAGCCCAGCTGCTTGGCCTCGCGCGGCAGGTAGCGGTCGCGCCAGGCCAGGCCCGCGACGACCAGCCCGGCCGCGAACAGCAGATAGGCCCCGATCCGGTGGTGCAGCTGCACGCTGGCCTGATTGTGGGCGATCGTGTTCCAGATCCCCGAGCCGGCGTAGTCGTGCGGCAACACCGCCCCGTTCATCAGCGGCCAGTCGTTGTAGATGAATCCGGCGTCAGCCCCCGCGACCAGGGCGCCGAGCAGACACTGGAGGAAGACCGCCCCCAGGAAGATCAAGGTCCAGCGCCGCCAGGGCGTCGGATTGCCCTGCCGCGGCGCGCCGGTCCAGGCGTCCAGGGCGGTCCAGAACAGCATCACGAACAGCAGCAGCGCCAGGCCCAGGTGGACGGCCAGCCGCTCCGGCGCGACCGAGACCCGATCGGCCAGGCCGCTGGACACCATCCACCACCCGATCGCCCCCTGCAGCCCGCCGAGCCCGAGCATGGCCCAGCAGCGCCAGATCAGGCGCTTGGGGATGTCCTTGCGGATCAGGAAGACCACCAGCGGCACGGCGAAGACCAGCCCGATCAGGCGGCCGAGCAGGCGATGGCCCCACTCCCACCAGTAGATGGCCTTGAACTCGCTGAGGTTCATGCCGCGGTTGACCTGCTTGTACTGCGGGATCTCGCGGTACTTGGCGAACTCGCCTTCCCAGGCCTGCTGGGACATCGGCGGCACAGCGCCGGTGACCGGCCGCCATTCGGTGATCGACAGGCCCGAGCCGGTCAGGCGCGTGGCCCCGCCGACGACCACCATCGCCAGCACCAGGGCCGCGACCGCGAACAGCCACACTGCGACCGGACGCGACCGGTCGGAACGCAAAAACGACGTCATTCGTCGCCTCGTCTTGTGCTCCCAAGGAGCCGAAAATCAGAGCGGGGCCTTCCTAGGCCGGTAACTCGCCCGGGTCCATAGCCGTGACGCCGTCGCAAACCGCTGTCATGCTGGCGGGATGCCGGCGCCCAGCCTCTTCTCCGTCGCGGTCATAGGCCTGTTGGCCGGCCTGGCCGCGCGCTGGATCGTGGGCCGGCGACAGTCGCCGTTCGCCTCGCTGACCGTCGGCGTGCTGGGAGCCATGCTCGGGACCGCCGTGGGCGAGATGCTGGGCCTGCCGGTGGCCACCCTGCCGGCGCTGGCGCTGGCGTCGGTCGCGGGGGCCGCCGCGGTGCTGTCGCTGACCGTCCTGATCTGGCGTCGCTGACGGGAACCGGGTTCCCGGCGCGGTGTTCTTCCAACACCCGTTCAGGGTTGGAGGAGGCACACAATGCAAGGCGTAGGCTTTTTCGGCGCCATCATCATCGGGATCTTCGCAGGCTGGATCGCCGAGCGGATCATGAACCGCAACCACGGCATCGTGGTGAACCTGATCGTTGGCCTGGTCGGCGCCCTGATCGGCAGCTGGCTGGCCGGGATCGCGAACCTGCCCTACAGCGGCTGGATCGCCAGTCTCATCGCCTCGGTGATCGGCGCCATCGTGCTGCTGTTCATCCTGGGGCTCTTCAAACGCAAGTAGCTCTCGCGTATGGCTCCGGCGGCGGCGTCCCGCGGCCGTCGGAGACCGCCATGAACCCGCGCATCAAGAAGATCATCGGCTCGCTGGCCCTGCTGGCGTTCATGGCCGCCTATGTCGCCGGCGCGATCGTCCTGGCCGACAAGCTCCCGAAGCACCCCGCCGTCGACCTGATCTACTTCGTCGTCGCCGGCGTGGCCTGGGTGCTGCCGGTGATCCCGCTGATGATCTGGATGAACCGCGAACCGAAGGCCTAGGCGGTTCAGAACGAGGTGTTCACGCGCGAGACATCGATCCGCGTGACGCGGCTATGCGGATCGTAGTGGATCCGAATCCAGGCGGAAACCTCGACCAGAAGCCAGCTGCCGCGAATTCCCCGAACGATTCCATAGACGATCCGCTCGCGGACAGCGTTGGAGTGCTCGACGCGATTGGCCCGGAAATAGGCCTCGGCGAGACGAGCGTCCACGCCGACCGGGATTGAGGCCCGGACGTTGCGATCGATCTCCTCGAGGCTGTTCCGCTTGCTGATCGGCTTCAAGGCCAGGCCCCCGACCGGTGACGGCGCGGCGCACCATACCATGACGCGCGGCGTCAGCCGCGGCGGTTTCATGTCTGGCGATCGGGAGAAACGATGGTCGGAGCGGCGGGATTCGAACCCACGACCCCTTGACCCCCAGTCAAGTGCGCTACCAGGCTGCGCTACGCTCCGACACCGATTTACGACGCGCCGCCGAAGCGACCCGCCGAAGGGGAGCGCCCTTATAGGCGCCGCATTCCGAAGCGGCAATGGCCAATCTGGCGGTTTTCAACGGTCCTTCAGAAGACCGTCCAGACGGGCCTTCACCGACAGCAGATCCTCCAGAGCGAAGGCCAGGCGGTCACGCACCTCGGCCGCGCCGGAGGGGCCGTCGTCGGCGCTCAGCACCGCCTCGCCGACGGCCGGGGCCGGGACGGATTCGCCGTCGCCGACCCCGACCAGGCGACGCACGCCCTGCTCCTTGTGAAGCTTCTGGACGCCTTTGATGGTGTAGCCTTCGTCGTGCAGCAGCGCGCGAACGCCACGCAGCACGGCGATGTCCTGCGGCCGATAGAATCGCCGGCCGCCGGCGCGTTTCATGGGGCGGATGAAGGAGAACTTGGTCTCCCAGAATCGCAGCACGTGCTGCGGCACGCCAAGCTCGTCGGCGGCTTCCGAGATGGTGCGGAAGGCGTTTGGGCCCTTCGCCACCGGACCGGCCCTAGTCGCTCAAAGCGCGGTCGATCCGCGCCTTCATGACCTGCGAGGCGCGGAAACCGATCACTCGGCGGGGCTCGATCTCGGCCGGCTCGCCGGTCTTGGGGTTGCGGCCCATCCGGGCGCGCTTGGCGCGGACCTGGAAGACGCCGAATCCAGAGAGCTTCACGGTCTCGCCCTTCTCGAGGGCCTCGGCCACGAGATCCAGGGTGCGCTCGACCAGACCGCCGCAATCCTGGCGAGTCAGACCTACCTCCTCGTGAACGGCCTCTGTCAGGTCCGCCCGCGTCAAGGTCGCGCCTTTCATATCCCCCGTGCCTCCAACTACCCCGATCAACGGAAGGGTGCATGGCGCGTTTGCCGCGTCAAGTCAAAGGGTTCCGGTAAGGATCGGAAATGGCTGGCTAAAGCCGGACCACACAGGCGCCCCAGGTCAGTCCGCCCCCCATCGCTTCCATCAGCAGCAGGTCGCCCTTCTTGATCCGTCCGTCGGCGACGCCTTCGGCGAGCGCCAGAGGGATCGAGGCGGCCGAGGTATTGGCGTGGTCCGCGACGGTGGTGATGACCTTGCTCTCGTCGATGCCCAGGCGATGGGCGACGCCGGCCAGGATGCGCTGGTTAGCCTGGTGCGGGATGAACCAGTCGACGTCCTTGATCTCCACGCCCGCGACCTGGGCGGCGGCGATCACAGCCTCGGAGATGTTGATCACCGCGTGCTTGAAGACCTGATTGCCCTGCATGCGCAGTTTGCCGACCGTGCCGGTCGTGGACGGACCGCCGTCGACGTAGAGCAGGTCCTGCTTGGTCCCGTCGCAACGCAGGGCGAAGCCGAGCATGCCGCGGTCGGCGGTGGTCCCCTGCCCTTCGCCCGGCTCCAGCACCACCGCGCCGGCGCCGTCGCCGAACAGCACGCAGGTGCCGCGGTCGGTCCAGTCCATCAGGCGGGTCATGGTCTCGGCGCCGATGACCAGGGCGCATTTCGAGTGGCCGCGCGCGACGAACCCGTCGGCCACGGTCATGGCGTAGACGAAGCCCGAACAGACCGCCTGGACGTCGAAGGCGATTCCGACGGGGCAGCCCAGCTTGCGCTGCACGATGGCGGCGGCGGCCGGGAAGGTCAGATCGGCGGTGGTGGTGGCCACCACGATCAGGTCGACGTCGGCCGGCGTCTTCCCGGCCTCGGCCAGGGCCTTCTTCGCCGCCTCGACCGCCAGGTCGGAGACCGCCTGGTCATCGTTCGCCCGATGGCGGCGGCGGATGCCGGTCCGTTCGCGAATCCAGTCGTCGCTGGTGTCCACGACCTTGGACAGGTCGTCGTTGGTCACGACGGTCTCGGGCAGATAGCCGCCCACGCCGGTCACGACGCTACGCAGAATACTCACTCGGCAGCTCCCTCGGCCGGCGACGCGGCGGATTCGGAAACGACGGCGCCCAGCCGCCGGATGTTGCGATCGATCTCGGCGGTGAAGTCGCTGCGCGCGAGATCGGCGGCCACGCGGATGGCGGCGGCGTAGCCCGGGGCGTCCGCCCCGCCGTGGCTCTTCACCACGATTCCGTTCAGACCCAGCAGCGGGCCGCCGTTGACCGCGCCCGGGTCCATGCGCTTGCGCATCGCGCCCAGCGCGCCCGAGGCGAAGACGGCGCCCAGCATGGCCAGCGGCCCGGACTTGAAGGTGGCGCGCAGCTCGTTGCCGAAGAACCGGGCCAGGCCCTCGGCGGTCTTCAGGGCGACGTTGCCGGTGAAGCCGTCGGTGACGATGACGTCGACCGTCCCCTTGGCGATATCGTTGCCCTCGACGAAGCCGCGGTAGTCGAAGTCGAAGCTGTTGGCCCGCAGCAGGGCGTGCGCCTCGCGCACCTCCTCGTGGCCCTTCTGCTCTTCGGAGCCGACGTTGAGCAGGCCGACGGTCGGCTTGGTCGAGCCATGCACGGCGTGGTGGAAGGCCGCGCCCATGATGGCGAACTCGACCAGCTGCTCGGCGTCGCTCTCGACGTTGGCGCCGACGTCGAGGACGGCGCTGATTCCGTTCATGGTCGGCCAGCTGGCCACGATCGCCGGACGCTTGATGCCCTCGGCCATGCGCAGGACCAGCATGGAAATGGCCATCAGGGCGCCGGTGTTGCCGGCCGAGACGGCGGCGGCGGCCTGGCCGTCCTTCACCGCCTCGACGGCGTTCCAGACGCTGGAGCCCTTGCCGCGGCGCATGGCCTGGGCGGGCTTCTCGTCCATGGCGATGGCCTTGTCGGCGTGGCGGATCTCGCTGGCGGCGCGGGCCGCCGGCGCCTTGGCCAGCTCGGCCTCGATCTGGGCCTGATCGCCATGCAGCAGGAAGCGGACGTCGCCGAGCTGACGCGCCGCGATGTCGACCGCGGGGATCACCACGGAAGGCCCGTGATCACCGCCCATGGCGTCGATGGAGAGAATGAGGGTGTTGGGCAAAGCCGGCGCGATTCCGTCTCGACGCCTCGTCAGGCGAAGCCGCCGGACCTTACTCCCCGCCATCGGCGATGCAAGTCCGGCCGCCAAACCTGCCTATCCGGCGTCATCTTCCGTCTTGAGCGCGCGAAGCGCGGCGAAGGGCGAGCGTTCTTCGGTGTCGGCCGGCGGCTCGAACACCGCGCCCGGCTTGCGCGGAAACGGGTCCAGCTCAAGCGACAGATGCTCGACGACGTAGCCGCCCAGGTCGATCAGGTCGCCCTCGAGAACGTCCGGCGGATCGTCCGCCTCGGGATCGAGATCGATCTCCTCGCCGAAGTCCTCCTGCGGCGCGTTCGGGCTGCCGGCCGGCACGACCCGAACGGAGAACCCGCCGTCGACCGCGGCCGGGAACGGTTCGGCGGTGATCGAGCAGGTCTGGGTCACCGCCGCCTTGAACCGCCCCTCGATCTCGGCCCCGTCCAGCCAGGGCGAGACCTTCAGGTCGGCGGTCAGCGATTCGATCGAGACCAGGTCCAGATGCCGCGCCAGCGCCTTGCGGGTCGCCTCGTCGGCCTCGAGCCTGCGGCGCGCCGGTCCGCGCGCGACGTCGGAGAATCGGATGGTTTCGGTCCAGGGCTGGCTCACGGTTGGATCTCCCAGGCGACATCGCCCTTCAGCAGCGGCTCGACCGCGTGGCGCGACAGGGCGTCGCGGGCCGAGACGAGATAGGCGGTCAACGCGTCGGGATCGCCCGCGCCGTCCTCGAACACCGTCCGCGCCACAACGTCGCGCAGGGCCTCCGTCGCCGGCAGCGCCGCGAAGGCGTCCTGCAGCGCCTTGGCCCGGCCGTAGAAGGCTTCGGCCAGCTTCTTCACCCGCTTGGCCACCGCCGTGTCGCCGACGCCGAGCTCGCGGAAGGCGTCGTCCAGGCCGCGAATATAGGTCTCGATCAGGATCTGGGCGGTCTCGTCGGCCTGGGGGCCCTGCCCCTTCAGCCGATCGAGCAGCAGGATGACGTGCAGGCTGTAGAGCTCGAACCGCCCCTCGCGGGTGTCGGGAACACCCATGGCGACGTAGAATCCGGGGCTGCGGGCCTGCCGCGCGGCACCGGCGTAGAGCGCCTCGCCGGCCGCCTTGGCGGGTCTGGACTTGAACAAGCGGTTCAGCATGATCGGATATCGCCTCGATTTCGCCGCCGGCCGGGCCTAAAGCGGGCATTGAACTAAGCGCGCGCGGGCGATAGGTCAAAGGACCCGCGCGGTTTGCGCGCACCGGGAGCCACGATGTTTCGTAAAGCCGCTTTCGCCGCCGTCGCCGTCAGCCTGCTGGCGACCGGCGCCTGCATGCCGATCACGACCTACTCGGGCTTCCAGGCCGTCGAGGTCAACCCGGCCGACGTGAAGCCCGGCGAGGACACCAAGTCGACCGTCACCGCCAAGCTCGGCTCGCCGTCGGTCACCTCGACCTTCGACCCCAACACCTGGTTCTACATGAGCCAGGTCACCGACCGCGTGGCCTTCTACAATCCGCGGGTGGCCAAGCGCGACATCGTCGCCATCAACTTCGACAAGCAGACCGAGCAGGTCCTGTCGGTGAACAAGTACAGCCTCCGCGACGGCAAGGTCTTCGCCTACAACGACCGCGAGACCCCGACCCGCGGCCGCGAGATGACCATCCTCGAGCAGCTGCTCGGCAACGTCGGCCGCGGCGGCATGCTGCCCCGCGACGAGGAAGAGAGCATCCCCGGCAACCGCCCGGGCGACCGCTAGACGCAGCCTCGCCGCACAGAATCGGAAAGGCCCTGGAGAGCGATCTCCAGGGCCTTTCTCTTTGTGGCTATGGATCGGGAGCCGGCGGACCGGCTCCCTCTCGAAGGATCAGCCCGCCGCGCCGTGGGCCAGGACGGCCAGCAGCAGCAGCGCCACGATGTTGGTGATCTTGATCATCGGGTTCACGGCCGGGCCGGCGGTGTCCTTGTAGGGATCGCCGACGGTGTCGCCGGTCACCGCCGCCTTGTGGGCGTCGGAACCCTTGCCGCCGTAGTGGCCTTCCTCGATCAGCTTCTTGGCGTTGTCCCAGGCGCCGCCGCCGCTGGTCATCGAGATGGCGACGAACAGGCCGGTGACGATCACCCCCATCAGCATGGCCCCGAGCGCCGCGAAGGCGTCGGTCTTGCCGGCGATGGCGTTGATGACGAAGAACAGCACCACCGGCGAAGCCACCGGCAGCAGCGACGGCACGATCATCTCCTTGATCGCCGCCTTGGTCAGGATGTCGACGGCGCGGCCGTACTCCGGCTTCACCTCGCCCGTCATGATGCCGGGGTTCTCCTTGAACTGACGACGCACCTCGGCGACGACCGATTCAGCGGCCCGGCCCACGGCGGTCATCGACAGGCCGCCGAACAGGAAGGGCAGAAGCCCCCCGAACAGCAGGCCCACGACCACATAGGGGTTGCTGAGGTCGAAGCTGACCGCGCCCATGCCCTCGAAGAACGAGCCCGGCGCCGCGTTGGCCGAGAAGAACTTCAGGTCCTCGGTATAGGCGGCGAAGAGCACCAGGGCGCCCAGGCCGGCCGAACCGATGGCGTAGCCCTTGGTCACGGCCTTGGTGGTGTTGCCGACGGCGTCCAGGGCGTCGGTGGACACCCGCACTTCCGGCGGCAACCCGGCCATCTCGGCGATGCCGCCGGCGTTGTCGGTGACCGGGCCGAAGGCGTCCAGCGCGACGATGAAGCCGGCCAGCGACAGCATGGCCGTCGTGGCGATGGCGATGCCGAACAAGCCGGCCAGGCCGTAGGTGACGATGATGCCGACGATGATCACGAGCGCCGGCAGCGCGGTCGATTCCAGGGACATGGCCAGGCCCTGGATGACGTTGGTGCCGTGGCCGGAGACCGAGGCCTTGGCCACCGACTTCACCGGGCGGAAGCCGGTGCCGGTGTAGTATTCGGTGATCACCACGATGGCGGCGGTGACGGCCAGGCCGACCATGCCGCACCAGAACAGGCTCATGGCGTTGAAGGTCTTGCCCGCGACGGTCAGGTCGCCGGGGACCAGGGTGGTGGTCACCCACCAGATCGCCGGGATCGACAGCAGGCCGGTCACGATCAGCCCCTGGTACAGGGCCCCCATGATGTTCTGCTTCTTGCCGAGCCGGACGAAGAAGGTGCCGATGATCGAGGTGACGATGCAGACGCCGCAGATCGCCAGCGGCAGCAGCATCATGGCGTTCACCGCCTCGGTCCCGCGGAAGAAGATCGCCGCCAGGACCATGGTGGCGACGGTGGTCACCGCATAGGTCTCGAACAGGTCGGCGGCCATGCCGGCGCAGTCGCCGACGTTGTCGCCCACGTTGTCGGCGATGGTCGCCGCGTTGCGAGGATCATCCTCCGGAATGCCGGCCTCGACCTTGCCGACCATGTCGCCGCCCACGTCGGCGCCCTTGGTGAAGATGCCGCCGCCGAGGCGGGCGAAGATGGAGATCAGGGACGCGCCGAAACCGAGCGCCACCAGGGCGTCGACCACCTCGCGGCTGGTCGGGTCGAGCCCGAGCGCGCCGGTCAGGTAGCCGTAGTAACCGGCCACGCCCAGCAGCGCGAAACCCGCCACCAGCAGGCCGGTGATGGCGCCGGAGGTGAAGGCCAGGCTCAAGCCCTTGCCGAGGCTCTCGGAGGCCGCCTGCGCGGTGCGCACATTGGCCCGGACCGAGATCAGCATGCCGGCGAAGCCAGCCGCGCCCGACAGGATCGCGCCGATCGCGAAGCCTATGGCCGCATAGCGCCCGATGAAGAAGAACAGCACCGCCAGGACGACGACGCCCACGATGCCGATCGCCGTGTACTGCCGGCGCAGGTAGGCCTGAGCCCCCTCCTGGATCGCCGCGGCGATCTCCTGCATCCGCGCATTGCCGGCGGGTTTACGCAACAATGCCGCCGTCTGCAGACCGCCGTATACGACGGCCAGCAGACCGGCGATCACCGCCAGCCAGAGAAAGTCGATACCCATTGTTTCCAAGCGTCCCTATGTGATCGGGACCCAGGATCTCCGGTCGAACTCATAAGCTTGGTGTTGGTACTGCGTGACCGGCTGCCCTGATTCCCCCTTTGTCGAGCGCCTATTTGTCGGCGCCCGGGGGAATTAGACAACCGTGTTTCCCGAACCTGTTTCCTTAAAAGGCTATCGACCCGGCGGACGCGGGAGGCGGGAGCGCTGCTTGGGGGTCTGGTTCAGCACCGAGACCGAGGTCACCACCTTGGGCCCGGTGATCGCCACGGCTTCCCGCATCAGCGCCGCCTTGACCCTGGCCTCGTCGATGCGGGTGTAGTCCGTGGCGACGGTGAAGGGCGTGCGGTGGCCGGCCCGGACGATGGCGTCGCGGAACCAGGGCTCCTTGGTCCGCCATTTGGCGGCGTCGGCCGAGGGCGTCAGATTCACCCGCAGCTGCACGAAGACGTAGTTGATCACCCGGCCATTCACGACCACCGGCAGGGCGATCGGCGACAGGTTCACGAACTGGCTGTCAGCCTTCTTCTCGCCCTCCCCTCCGCCGCCGGCGGCGAGCGCGGAACCCGCGGCGAGCGCGAGCGGCAGGGCGGCGAGGAGATGGCGGCGGCGCATGATCCCGACATGC
The DNA here is from genome assembly GCF_002749615.1 of Caulobacter mirabilis. Lineage (GTDB taxonomy): Bacteria > Pseudomonadota > Alphaproteobacteria > Caulobacterales > Caulobacteraceae > Caulobacter > Caulobacter mirabilis. Next base: position 2,096,268 of record NZ_CP024201.1, on the reverse strand, counting down.
CAGGATCACGGTTAAGGCGGGGTTAGGCGTGGCTCCAGCCGAGCCTGTCGACGGCGACGGCCGCGCCGCCGGCCACGACATGGACGCCCCGTCCCGCCTCGAAGGCGCCGATCGCCGTGAAGCCTTCCGGGACCGCGCCGCGGAAGGCCGCCGCGACCTGATAGTCGTCGCCGCCGGTCGCCAGCTGGAGCAGAGCCTGCGTCCGGTCGGGTTGGGCCGCCAGCCAGGCGGCGGCCTCGGACGACAGCGGCGTTCGGTCCAGCTCGATGCGGACCGCGCAGCCGCTGGCCTTGGCGATATGGCCCGCGTCCGCCAGCAGGCCGTCGGAGATGTCCGCCGCGGCCGCCGCCTTGCGGATCGAGCTCAGCAGGTCGAGCCGCGGCTCCGGCAGCCGGTAGAGATCGGCCAGCCGCCCCTCGAGGCCCCTCTTCGCGTCGTCCAGGCCCAGCCAGCCGTCGCCGATCGGACCGCTCACCGCCAGGACGTCGCCCGGCTGCGCGCCCCTGCGCAGCACAGCCTCGCCCGCCGGAACCCAGCCCAGCAGGGTGGCGCTCAGGGTCAGCGGCCCCGGCGTCGAGACCGTGTCGCCGCCGAGCAGCGGCAGGCGATAGGCCTCGCCGTCCTGGGCCAGGCCGCGGACGAAGATCTCCTTGAAGGCCCAGTCGGTCCCGGCCGGCCAGGCGATGGCCAGGAAGGCGCCGTAGGGCTCCGCCCCCTTGGCGGCCAGATCGGACAGGTTCACCCGCAGCAGCTTGCGGGCGACCAGGTCCGGCGGATCATCGGGCAGGAAATGCACGCCAGCGACCATGGCGTCCTTGGTGACCGCCAGGTCGAAGCCGGGCCGCGACGGCAGCACCGCCGCGTCGTCGAGCAGATCGAGCGCCTCCGGCGCGCCGCGGGTCAGCGGCCGCAGCAGGCGCTCGATCCAGTCGAACTCACCCCCGGGCGTCACGGGCGATGCCGTCCAGGGCCCCGTTGACGAAGCCCGGCTCGGCCCCCTCGAAGAAGGACTTGGCGATCTCGACGTATTCGTCGATCACCACCTCGGTCGGCACGTCGCGACGGCGGATCAGCTCCCAGGCGCCGGCGCGGAGGATGGCGCGAACGGTCGAGTCGACCCGCTCCAGCCGCCAGCCGCTGGCCAGGCGATGGGCCACGGCGCCGTCGATCGAGGCCTGTTCGGCGACCACGCCCTTCACCAGCTCGGCGAAGAAGGCTTCATCGGCCTCGCCGAGGGTCTCGCCCTCGATGTCGCGATCGAAACGATGCTCGCTGAACTCGCGGACCACCGCGTCGCCGCCGACCCCGGTCATTTCCATCTGGTAGAGGGCCTGGACCGCCGCCAGCCGCGCCACGGTGCGGGCCCGGCGCTCACGGGCGCTCAGGTTGACCTTCTCATCGGTGGCCGCGACCAGCTTGTCGTAGGCTTCCTTCAGCGAGGCCGGCTTGGGAGCGTCGCTCATTCGCCCTGCCCCAGCTTGAAGTTCACGACGTCCAGGCAGGCGCGCGCGGCGCCGCCGCCCTTGTCGCCCTCGGAGACGCGGGCGCGGGCCCAGGCCTGCTCCTCGTCCTCGACGGTCAGGATGCCGTTGCCGATCGCCAGCCCCTTGCGGACCGCCAGGTCCATCAGGCCCCGCGAGCTTTCGTTGGAGACGATCTCGAAGTGGTAGGTCTCGCCCCGGATCACGCAGCCCAGGGCCACGTAGCCGTCATAGCCGCCCTTCTCCGCCGCGATGGCGACGATCGCCGGGATCTCCAGCGCGCCGGGCACCGTGACCACGTCGTACTCCGCGCCGAAGGCCGTGATCGCGTCGGCCGCGCCCCGCAGCAGCTCGTCGGACAGGTCGGAGTAGAACCGGCCTTCAACGATCAGGATGCGGACCTTGTCTTGGGACATCAATTGCTCCCGCCCTCTTCGGGCGTCTGGATGGGTCGCCGGCCGACGATCTTCAGGCCGTAGCCTTCCAGCGCCGCCGGCTTGAAGGTGCTGGAGGTGAGCAAGACCATTTCCCGCACCCCCAGGTCCAGCAGGATTTGCGCGCCGACGCCGTAGTCGCGCAGCGCGTTGTTGCGGAACTGGGCGCCCGCCTCGCCGCCGTAGCGGTCGGAAAGCCACGTCGGGCTGGGGTCGCGGATGAACACCGCCACGCCCGGCTGGTCGCTTTCGCCGATGGCGCGCAGGGCCGAGGCGACGTAGTCGCGACGGCCGCCGCTGAAGCCCAGCATGTCGACCGCGAAGTCGACCTGGTGCATCCGCACCAGGGTCGGCTTGTCGGCCTCGATCCGCCCCTTGACCAGGGCGACATGCTCGGACCGGTCGATCAGGTTGCGGTAGATCATCATGCGGAAATCGCCGCCGTGGACGCTGTTGAACGGCGTCTCCAGCACGCGGTCGACCTGCCGTTCAGTGCGGCGGCGATAGGCGATCAGGTCGGCGATGGTGCCGATCTTCAGGCCGTGCAGCTGTGCGAAGGCGACCAGGTCCGGCAGGCGGGCCATGGTCCCGTCGTCCTTCATGATCTCACAGATCACCCCGGCGGGGTTCAGGCCGGCCAGGCGCGAGATGTCCACCGCCGCCTCGGTATGGCCGGCGCGGACCAGCACGCCGCCGTCGCGGGCGACCAGCGGGAAGACGTGGCCGGGCGAGACGATGTCGTCCGGGCCCTTCGTCGGATCGACGGCCACGGCCACCGTGTGGCTGCGGTCATGGGCCGAGATGCCGGTGGTCACCCCCTCCTTCGCCTCGATCGAGACGGTGAAGGCGGTGGTCATGCTCTCGCGGTTGTCGGCCGCCATCGGCGGCAGGCGCAGCTGCCGCGCGCGCTCGTTGGTGATGGAGAGACAGATCAGGCCGCGGGCGTAGCGGGCCATGAAGTTGATCTGCTCGGGCGTCGCGAACTGGGCGGGGATGATCACGTCCCCTTCGTTCTCGCGGTCTTCGGCGTCGACCAGGATGTAGGGCCGCCCGTTGCGGGCGTCCTCGATGATGTCCTCGATCGGGGAGATGGGGCTGTCGGTGCTCATGATCACGCGGTTTCCTGCCACCGCGCCAGATAGCGCGCCAGCATGTCGATCTCGAGGTTGACCTTATAGCCCGGAGCCAGTTCGCCCAGGGTGGTCACCTCGAAGGTGTGGGGGATGATGTTGACGCCGAAGACGTCGTCCTCGACCTCGTTGACGGTCAGGCTGACGCCCTCGACCGCGATCGAGCCCTTCGGGGCGATCAGGCGATGCAGCGGACGCGGCGCGCGGATGCGGATGCGGTGCGAGCCGCCGTCCGGTTCGATCGACAGGACCTCGCCGACGCCGTCGACATGGCCCGAGACGATGTGGCCGCCCATCTCGTCGCCCAGGCGCGCGGCGCGCTCCAGGTTCACGCGATGACCTTCCTGCCAGCGGTCCAGGGTGGTCTTGGACAGGGTCTCGTGGCTGACCTCGACGGCGAACCAGCCCTCGCCCTTCTCGACCACCGTCAGGCAGCAGCCGGCATGGGAGATCGAGGCCCCCATGTCGACGCCGGCGACGTCGTAGGTCGTCTCGATCTCGTAGCGGCGGTCGCGATTGGTCTCGCGCACGGAGCGCACCCGCCCCACGTCGGTGACAATGCCGGTGAACATCAGGCCTTCTCGTATCGCTCCCACAGGTCGTCGCCGACCGCTTCCACCGCCACGCGCCGGAACCGGGGCGCGGCGGCGAGATCCTTCAGCACGAAGGCGCCGACGCCGGGCCGGCCCTCGTCTCCGAGCACGATCGGCGCCCGGAACCATTCCAATCGGTCGACCAGGCCGGCCGCCAGCAGGCTGGCCGCCACCTGGCCGCCGCCCTCGACGAACAGCTGCGGCTCGACGTCGAGCGCCGCCGGCTGATGCGCCTTCAGGAAGGCGGACAGCGCCGTCAGAGCCGCCCGCATGTCCAGACGGCCGTCGCTTTCCGCCACCTGGATCACGGTGACCCCAGCGTCAGTCAAACGATCGTTTGGATTCTGCACCGTTATGACCACCGTCGGCAGACGACCGGCCTCGCGGACCAGCTTAGAGGTCAGCGGCAGGCGCTGGCGGCTATCCAGGACCACGCGCACCGGCTGATGTCCGACGTAGCCGGGCAGTCGTACGGTGAGCTCGGGATCGTCGGCGATGGCGGTCTCGATCCCGACCAACACGGCCTGGTGCATCGCCCGCAGCCTGTGAACCTGTTCGCGGGCCGCCGGACCGGTGATCCAGCGGCTCTCGCCCGAGGCCGTCGCGATCCGTCCGTCAAGCGAAGTCGCCAGCTTGAGCGTGACGCTCAATGTCAGTCCTCTCCGTCTTCGTTCAGGCCCTCGACGCTGAGGAACTGGGCGAAGTCGTCGGTGTGCTTGAAGTCGCGATAGACCGAGGCGTAGCGGACGTAGGCGACGTCATCGAGCGCCTTCAGCGCCTTCATGACCATCTCGCCGACCACGGTCGAGGGCAGCTCGGTCTCGCCCATGCTTTCCAGCTGGCGGACGATGCCGTTGATCAGCCGATCGACGCGCTCGGCCTCGATGTTGCGCTTGCGCAGCGGCAGCGACACCGAACGGGCCAGCTTCTCGCGGTCGAACGGCGTGCGCCGGCCGGACCGCTTGACGATGGTCAGCTCGCGCAACTGCACGCGCTCGAAGGTGGTGAACCGACCGCCGCACTCCGGGCAGAGACGGCGGCGGCGGATGGCCGCGCCGTCTTCCGACGGGCGGCTGTCCTTCACCTGGCTCTCCATGTGTCCGCAGAACGGGCAACGCATATCTGGGCCCCTCCCGGAGGACCGTGGCTATTAGTTGTAGATGGGGAAGCGCGCCGTCAACGCCAGCACCTGCTCGCGCACCTTGGCCTCCACCGCCGCATTGCCCTCGGCGCCGTTGGCGGCCAGGCCGTCGACGACCTCGCCGATCCAGCGACCGATCTGCTGGAACTCCGGGACGCCGAAGCCGCGGGTGGTGCCCGCCGGCGTGCCCAGGCGGACGCCCGAGGTCACCGTGAACGAGGCGGTGTCGAACGGAATGCCGTTCTTGTTGCAGGTGATGTTGGCGCGCTCCAGGGCGGCCTCGGTGTCGCGGCCGGTCACGCCCTTGGGCCGCAGGTCGACCAGCATCACATGGCTGTCGGTGCCGCCCGAGACGATGTTGACGCCCGCCGCGATCAGGGTCTCGGCCAGCGCCTTGGCGTTGGTGACGATCTGCTGAGCGTAGGCCTTGAACTCCGGCTGCAGCGCCTCGCCGAAGGCCACCGCCTTGCCGGCGATGACGTGCTCGAGCGGGCCGCCCTGCAGGCCGGGGAACACCGCCGAGTTGATCTTCTTGGCGATGGTTTCGTCGTTGGTCAGCACCAGGCCGCCGCGCGGGCCGCGCAGGGTCTTGTGCGTGGTGGTGGTGACGACATGGGCGTGCGGCACCGGGTTCGGATAGACGCCGCCGGCGACCAGGCCGGCGTAGTGGGCCATGTCGACCATCAGCAGCGCGCCGATGCTGTCCGCGATCTCGCGGAAGCGCTTGAAGTCGATGGCGCGGCCATAGGCCGAGCCGCCGGCGATGATCAGCTTGGGCTTCTCGCGCTGGGCCACCTCGGCGACGTTGTCGTAGTCGATGAACTGGTCTTCCTGGCGCACCGTGTAGGCGACCGGCTTGAACCACTTGCCCGACTGGTTGGCGGGCGAGCCGTGGGTCAGGTGGCCGCCGGCGGCCAGGTCCATGCCCATGAAGGTGTCGCCCGGCTGCAGCAGCGCCATGAACACCGCCTGGTTGGCCTGGGCGCCGGAGTGCGGCTGGACGTTGGCGAAGGCGGCGCCGAACAGCTGCTTGGCGCGATCGATGGCCAGCTGCTCGATGACGTCCACATACTCGCAACCGCCGTAGTAGCGCTTGCCCGGGTAACCCTCGGCGTACTTGTTGGTCAGGATCGAGCCCTGGGCCTCGAGCACCGCCTTGGAGACGATGTTCTCGGAGGCGATCAGCTCGATCTGGTTCTGCTGCCGCACCAGCTCATGGGCGATGGCGTCCGCGATGGCCTTGTCGGCGGTCGCGAGGTCAGCGCCGAAGAAGGCGGGGCGAATGGCGGTGGAAGCGTTCATGGTCTTATCCCCTGGCTACGGCGCACAGACGCGCCCTCTTTAGCGCCGATGGCGGCGCGATCAATCGGAACCCGCCCGTAAGGGGCGCGTTGGAACAGAAACCCCGTCCGGCAAACCCTGTCCGACGGCGGATCGAGTGCATCATTGAGGAGGGGCCGCGATGGCGGAGGAAACCGGGCGTGATCTCGAAGTCGAAGCAGACATCCTGGCCTGCGCGTCCGAAATCGTTGCGGCCTATGTGAGTCGCAACGTGGTGAGCGCCAACGCCCTGCCCGACCTGATCCGTACGGTGCACGGTTCGCTGAACACCCTGGCCGCCGGCCCGCAGGCCGCGCCGAAGGAAAAGCAGAAGCCGGCGGTGCCGATCTCCAAGTCGGTCCAGCGCGACTACATCGTCTGCCTGGAAGACGGCGCGCACCTGAAGATGCTGAAGCGCTACCTGCGCTCGCGGTTCGACCTGTCGCCCGAGGAATATCGCCGCAAATGGGGCCTGCCGCCGGACTATCCGATGGTCGCGCCGGCCTACGCCGAGCGTCGCTCGGACTTCGCCAGGAAGATCGGACTGGGAAAAGGCGTTCGGCGGCGGAAGTAGCTCCGGTTCAGCTGTAGAGCAGTCTAAGCCGTTTGTGGCGGTGGTGGAAGACCGCCGCCGCGATCGGTCGCGCAAAAAAGCCCATGAAGCCCAGACGCGGCTCCACCGTGACGATGTCGCGGACCGTGCAGGCGTCCGGACCGTCCGGCTCGATCCAGCGCTCGTGCCGCCAGCGGCTCTGGACCGTGCTGTGCGATTCCTCGACGAAATGCCGCGCCCCGACCTCGCTCAGCACGAAGACGTGGCGATCGAACGGGATCACGCGCCCGAGCAGCAGCCAGGACACGAACAGGGGCGTCTTCAGGGGCGCGGCGCTGAGCCCGACCAGGGCCTCCGCCGGGAAGGTCATGTAGATCCACGGCCCCAGCTCGGCGTTGATGCCCATGGGCGTGGTGACCGCGGCCCAGACCTCGTCCGCCGGCCGCGGCAGCCGACTGACGATGTCGATCGCGGGCTTCAGGCCGCCCGGCCGCCGAGGCGGGCGATGTTGCAGTGGGCCCAGAGCTTCTCGAGCGCGCCGACCAGGTCGCGCATCATCTCGTCCGTGTGGAACGGCGTCGGGGTGAAGCGCAGGCGCTCGGTGCCGCGCGGCACCGTCGGATAGTTGATCGGCTGGACGTAGACGCCGTGATCCTCGAGCAGCATGTCGCTGACCATCTTGCAGTGGACGGCGTCGCCGACCATCACCGGCACGATGTGGCTGACCGAGCTCTCCATCACGGGAAGGCCGGCGTCCTTCATCATCTTCTTCAGGGTCGCGGCGCGCTCCTGGTGCTGCTGGCGCAGCTCGTCGTGCGCCTTGAGGTAGCGCACCGAAGCCAGCGCGCCCGCGGTCAGGGCCGGCGGCAGCGAGGTGGTGAAGATGAAGCCCGAGGCATAGGAACGGATCGCGTCGACGATCACCGCATCGGCGGCGATATAGCCGCCCATGACGCCGAACGCCTTGCCCAGCGTGGCCTCGATGATGTCGATCTCCGCCATCATGCCGTCACGCTCGGCGACGCCGCCGCCGCGCGGGCCGTACATGCCGATGGCGTGGACCTCGTCGATGTAGGTCATGGCGCCGTACTTCTTGGCCAGCGCAACGGTCCCCGGAATGTCGGAGATGTCGCCGTCCATCGAATAGACGCTCTCGAAGGCGATCAGCTTGGGCGCGTCCGGATCGGCCGCCAGCAGCAGCTCTTCCAGGTGAGCCAGGTCGTTATGCCGGTAGATGTGCCGCTTGCCGCCGCCGTTGCGGATGCCGCTGATCATCGAGGCGTGGTTCAGCTCGTCGGAGAAGACGACCAGCCCGGGCAGGATCTTGTAGAGCGTCGAAAGGGTCGCCTCGTTGGAGACGTAGCCCGAGGTGAACAGCAGCGCCGCTTCCTTGCCGTGCAGGTCGGCCAGCTCATGCTCGAGCTCGACGTGGAAGTGGGTGGTGCCGGAGATGTTGCGGGTGCCGCCCGAACCGGTGCCGGTGGCGTCGATCGCCGCGTGCATCGCCTCGATGACGACGGGGTTCTGGCCCTGGCCGAGGTAGTCGTTCGAGCACCAGACCACGATCTCGCGCTCGGAGCCGTCCTCGCGCGTCCAGGTGGCGCGCGGAAACGCGCCGCGGTGCCGCTTCAGGTCGGCGAAGACGCGATAGCGCCCCTCTTTGCGGACCTGCTCAACAGCGGTCTGGAAAGCGGCCTTATAGTCCATCGACGACGCCCCGGTCCGATTCCGACGGGAAAACCCGCCCGGCCGGCTCCTTCTCTTCGTTCGGCGCGGCTTTTCGCACCATGACGGTTCCGTGTCCATCTACGGCCGTTTCGATCCGAAACCTATCGCTTTAATCGCTGAAGGTCTCGCGCGAACGGCTCTCAGTTCGGACCCTGGACGAGGTGTCGCAACGTGAGGAAAGGTTCAACTGGTCAAACTGTCCAACTTGCCCCGGAACAGCTGCAGCATGGCCGAGAAGTCCTTCTGGCCGTAGCCGAGGCCGTCGAACAGGGCGTAGAGGGCCTCGGCCTGGGCGCCCATCGGGGTCGTCGCGCCCGAACTGGCCGCCGCCGCCTGAGCCAGCTTGAGGTCCTTCAGCATCAGGCCGCTGAGGAAGCCGCCCTCGTAGTTGCGGTTCGAGGGCGCGGCCTCGACCGGGCCCGGCCAAGGGCAGTAGCTGGTCACCGACCAGCACTGGCCCGAGGACTTCGACGCGATCTCGAAGAACCGCTCCGGCGCCAGGCCCAGCTTCTCGGCCAGGGCGAACGCCTCGCAGGTCCCGATCATCGAGATGCCAAGCAGCATGTTGTTGCAGATCTTGGCCGCCTGGCCCGAGCCCAGGCCCCCGGCGTGGAACACCGCCCGCGCCATCGGCTGCAGCGCCGCCTCATAGGCCGGATAGTCGGCGTCGTCGCAGCCGACCATGAAGGCCAGCGTCCCGGCCTCGGCCGCCATGATGCCGCCGCTGACCGGGGCGTCGGCGAAACGGAAGCCGGCCGCCCTCGCCTGCTCGCCCACGGCCCGGGCGCTGTCGACGTCGATGGTCGAACAATCGACCAGCAGCGCCGACGCCGGCGCGTTCGGGATCACCTCATTGGCGTAGACCGCCCGCACATGCTGGCCGGCGGGCAGCATGGTGATCACCAGCTCCGCATCCCTCACCGCCTCGGCGGCGGTGGCCGCCGCCGTGCAGCCGGCCGCCACAGCCTTGTCCAGGGCGGCCGGCGACAGGTCGAACGCGCGGACCTGGTGGCCCGCCTTGACCTGATTGGCGGCCATGCCGCCGCCCATGTTGCCGAGGCCGATGAAAGCGATACGGGTCATGAGGATGCTTACTTTGGTTTGCGGAACTTGAGGACGAACTGGTCGGTCTTGCCCTGGATCGCGGGGTCGAAGACGCTGGCCGTGCGCGGGTCGGCCGGGTTGCGCAGGAGGTCGCTCTGGCCCTCCAGCTTGAAGCCGGCAGCCTCCAGCTCGGCCTTCACCATGGCGATGTCGATCCGGTGCAGCTTGCTGGAGTCGCGGTCGCCGCTGCCGTCGGCGGCGTAGTGGTCGATGACCAGCAGCACCCCGCCAGGCTTCAGCGCCGCGTAGAGCCGCTTGTTGATGGCCGCGATCTGCTCCGGCGTCGCCCGGCCCAGATGCAGGTCGTGGTAGTTCTGGGCCGTGAAGATCAGATCGACCGGCTCGGGCGTCGCAAAGACGCCGATCGACGAGCGGACCGGAACGATGTTGGGCGCGAACTTGGCCGTCTCGTCCTGCCACTTGCCATAGTCGGCCATGAAGCTGATGAACTCGTCGGCCTGGAAGGCGTAGACCTTGCCGGTCGGCCCGACCGCGCCCGACAGGATGCGGGTGAAATAGCCGCCGCCCATCAGGAAGTCGCCGACCTTGTCGCCCGTCTTCACGCCGGCGAAGGCCAGGATCTCGGCCGGATGCCGGGCGGCGTCGCGGGCGCGCTGCGCTTCGGGTCTGGCCGGATTGGCCACGGCGCTCAGCAGGTTGTCGGGAACGTCGGAACCGGCCACGGCGGTCGTGGCCAGGGCGATCGCCAGGACGCCGGCGAGCGGAAGGGTGAACCTGTAAGCCATCAACGTGCGCTCCTTGGTTTGCGGAACTTGTAGATGAACTGGTCGGTCTTGCCGCGGATGCCGGCGTCGAAGACGTTGGCGGTCAGCGGATCCCGGGTGTTTCGCAGCAGCGGGCTCTGGCCCTCGAAGACGAAGCCGGCGGCCTCGACCTCGCGCCGCACCCGGGCCGGATCGATGCGGTGCAGGCTCTCCATCTGAGCCACCGTCGTCCCAGGCTTGGCCGCGTGGTCGACGACGATGAAGACGCCGCCCGGCTTCAGCGCCTTGAACGCCTGCCGGTTCACCGTCGCCACGTCGACCGGCCCCATGAAGGCCAGATGCATGTCGTGGTAGTTCTGGGCCGTGAAGATCATGTCGAGCTTCTCGGGCGCGCCGAACTCCGGCAGGTCGCGCAGGATCATCCGGGTGTTGGCGTAGGGCGGTTTACCGACGAAGGCGGAGACCGAGGGCGGCCGTCCCTTGGCGATCGCGGTCAGTTCGTCCGGCACATAGGCGTAGACCTTGCCGGTCGGCCCGACGGCCTTGGACAGGATGCGGGTGAAGTACCCCTGCCCTGGAATCAGATCGACGACCTTCATCCCCGGCCGCACGCCGGCCCAGGCGAGCAGCGGCCCGGGCTTGCGCGCGGCGTCGCGGTCGCGGTCCGCCTGCGGGCGCGCCGGGTCGGCCAGGGCCTCGGAGATCCAGGGCGGCGTCGCGACCGGCGCGTCAGCGGGCGGCGGCGGAGGCGGCGGCGGCACGGTCTCGCAGGCGGCGACGGCGAACACGGCGGCCAGCGCCAGCCAGCGGGCTTGGATCTTCATTCTGATGCGTCCCTTCCGTTTCCCCGACCCGGCCTTTTCTTAGGCCTGTTGTCGCCTCAAGTCAGCGGCGTCCATTCCTCTTCGGGCGGCAGCGGCGCGAAGATGTCGTCCAGCACCGCGTCCTCGACCGCCGCGACGGTCGCCGGATCCCATTTCGGCGCGTTGTCCTTGTCGATGATCACCGCCCGAACGCCCTCGAGGAAGTCGTGACGCCGCACCACCCGCGCGCCGATCCGGTACTCCATGACCATGTTGTCGGCGAAGTCGGTGAAGGCGGCTCCGTGCGCCAGCTGGCGGAAGGCGACCTTCATCGTCTGCGGCGACTTGGTCGCCAGGATGCCCAGCTGAGCCTTGGCCCAGTCGCCGCCGTCGGCCTCCAGCTCGGCCAGGATGTCGTCGACCGAGGCGCCGGCGAAGAGGCGGTCGATGTCGTCGCGATGGGCGGCCAGCGGCGAATGGCCGGCGTCCTCGACGAAGGCCGCTAGGGCCCCGGCGACACTCTGTGGATGAGCCAGCAGCGCGGTCTTGAAGGCCTCGACATTGGCCGAGGGCATGTAGTGGGTGGCGATGCCCAGGGCGCAGCAGTCCGGCGCCTTGATCCGCGCGCCGGTCAGGGCCAGCCACAGACCCGCCTTGCCCGGCAGACGCGGCAGGAACCAGCCGCCGCCGACGTCCGGAAACAGGCCGATGCCCGTCTCGGGCATGGCGTAGGTCGTGCGTTCGGTGGCGATGCGCACCGCCGCCGGCATCGACAGGCCGACGCCGCCGCCCATGGTCACGCCGTCCATCACCGCCACGACCGGCTTGGGATAGACGAACAACAGGTGGTTCAGCTGGTACTCGGTGAAGAAGAAGGCCCGGGCGGCGTGGCCGTCGCCGGCGCCGCTCTCGGCCAGCATGCGGATGTCGCCGCCCGCGCAGAAGCCGCGCTCGCCGCTGTGGTCGATCAGCACGCAATGGACGGCGTCGTCGGCCTTCCAGGCCTGCAGCGCCTCGATCATCGCCAAGCACATCCCGTGCGTCAGCGCGTGCAGCGCCTTGGGCCGATTCAGGGTGATGCGGCCGACGCCGCCCTCGACGCGGCAGAGGACTTCGGGTTCGGTGGTCATGGGTGCTCTCAGGCGGCGGCCGGCGCGGCCAGGACGGAGACGGTGCGGTTGTAGCACCACACCGCAGCGGCGAAGGCCGCGGCGGTCGTCACCAGCTCCATCCAGCGCGGCGGATAATCGAAAGTCGACAGGTAGCTCATCGGGCCGCCCCAGAGGCTCATGCCCAGGACGACGAGCAACAGCACGGGCGCGGACGGCGTCAGCCATCGGAAGGTGCGGCGCGGCCGTGGAGTCAGATTGGCGAGGCCAACGCATAGGGCGACGAGCGGCGCGAGGAGAAGGCCTACGGCGAGCGTCTGCCCGATGTACGCATGCAAAGGCGTGCTGAACATGATCAGGGACATGTCAGCGTCCTGCCCCTGACGGAACATCTGGGTGAAGAATATGCCGAACGTCCACACGCCGCCGAGGGGCAGCGTGCTGACGGCGAGCGCCGCCCAGGACCAGGGCAGGCGCTGGGTCTTCACTGCCGGAACATCTCGCGGCTGATGATGACGCGCATGATCTCGTTGGTGCCTTCCAGTATCTGGTGGACGCGCAGATCGCGGACGATGCGCTCCAGCGGATAGTCCTGCAAGTAGCCGTAGCCGCCGTGCAGCTGGAGGGCGTCGTTGGCGACCTGGAAGCCGGCGTCGGTGGCGAAGCGCTTCGCCATGGCGCACAGCTTGGTCGCCTCCGGATCGCGCTTGTCCAGGGCGTCGGCGGCGCGGCGGACCATCAGCCGGGCGGCTTCCAGTTCGGTGGCCATGTCGGCGATCTTGAACTGTAGCGCCTGGAAGTCCTTGAGCGGCTTCCCGAACTGGTTGCGCGTCTCCATGTAGGCCTTGGCCATGTCCAGGGCGAAGGCGGCTCCGCCCAGCGAGCAGCTGGCGATGTTCAGCCGGCCGCCGTCCAGGCCCATCATGGCGAAGCGGAAACCCTCGCCTTCCTGGCCGACGCGGTTGCTCTCGTGGACGCGGACGTTGTCGAAGTTGACCTGGGCCGTCGGCTGGGCGTTCCAGCCCATCTTGCGCTCGTTGGCGCCGAAGCTGAGGCCGTCCTGGCCTTTCTCGACCACGAAGGTCGAGACGCCCTTGGGTCCGGCGTCCCCGGTGCGGGCCATGACGACATAGACGTCGGACACGCCGCCGCCGCTGATGAAGGCCTTGCTGCCGTTGAGGACGTAGTGGTCGCCGTCCTTCTTCGCCGTCGTGCGCAGGCTGGCGGCGTCGGAGCCGGAGCCCGGCTCGGTCAGGCAATAGCTGGCGATCAGCTCCATGGTCGTCAGCCGGGGCAGCCAGCGGCCGCGCAGCTCGTCGGAGCCGAAGCGGTCGATCATCCAGGACGCCATGTTGTGGATGGTCAGATAGGCCGCCGTCGGCACGTCGCCGTAGCTGAGCGCCTCGAAGATCACCGAGGCGTCGAGTCGCTTCAGGCCCGAGCCGCCGACGTCCTCCTGGACGTAGATGCCGGCGAATCCGAGCCCCGCCGCCGCGCGCAGCACGTCGACGGGGAAGTGCTTGTCCTCGTCCCATTTGGCCGAGTGAGGGGCCATTTCATCCCGGGCGAAGGCCTGGGCCATCTCCTGGATCGCGCGCTGATCGTCGGTGAGCGAAAAATCCATGCCCGTCAGGCCTCCGTCTCGGCAAGGACATGCCTGCCCCGCCGCCATCGTTCGGGTTGATGACCTGACGCCAGTAGAGCACCCTGTCAACGACAGGCTTCAGAGGAGCGCGACTTTGACCGAAACGAGCGTCCAACGCTGGGACACGGACCGCAATCTCGCCCTGCTGGGATACGGCCTGCTGTTCGTCGCCATCTTCTTCGCCGGAATCACCGCGCTGGTCGCCGTGGTGCTGGCCTATGCGGTGCGGGACCGGGCCGGACCGGGCGTGCGACCGCACCTGGACGGCCAGATCCGCATCTTCTGGGTCGGGCTGGTCCTGACCATGCTGGCCGTCGGCACGGGCGTGGCCGGGATCGTCACTCTGGTCGGCGGGGCGATCGCCCAAGGCTCCGACCTGGACATGAGCGACTTCTCCGCGGCGGGCGGCTTCGGCATGGCCACCGTGGCCCTGATCGCGGCGTCGGCAGTGCTGTGGATCCTGACGGCGCTGTGGGCGCTGATCACGCCAGCGATCGGCTTCATCCGGCTTGCCACCGCCCCCTCCGGAGGCGTAACGCCCGGCGCATGACCGTCGCCCCCCTCGCCCCCTATCCCGCCACCCGCCTGCGCCGCGTCCGCCAGGCCGACTGGAGCCGCCGCCTCGTCCGCGAAACGACGCTGACGCCGTCCGACCTGATCTGGTCGATGGTGGTGCACGAGGGCGAAGGCCGCGTGCCGGTCGCCTCGATGCCCGGCGTCGAGCGACTGTCGGTCGCCGAGTGCGCCAAGGCGGCGGTCGAGGCCCGCGACCTGGGCATCCCCTGCATCGCCATCTTCCCCTACATCGACGGGGCCAAGAAGGACGCGACCGGGGCGATGGCCGCCGATCCGGACGGGGTGATCAGCCGCGCCGTCCGCGCCATGAAGGACGCCGCCCCAGAGGTCGGGATCATGTGCGACGTCGCCCTGGACCCGTTCACCGACCATGGCCACGACGGCCTGATCAAGGACGGCGACATCGACAACGACTCGACCATCGAGAAGCTGGTCGAACAGGCCCTGGTCCAGACCCGGGCCGGCTGCGATATCCTCGCCCCCTCCGACATGATGGACGGCCGCGTCGCCGCCCTGAGGTCCGCACTGGAAAGCGAAGGATTTCAAAAGACTATGATCATGTCCTATGCGGCCAAATACGCTTCGGCCTTCTACGGCCCATACCGCGACGCGATCGGCTCGGGCAAGCTCGGCACGCTCGGCCCGGCGGACAAGAAGACCTACCAGCAGGACCCCGCCAACACCGACGAGGCCCTGCGCGAAGTGGCGCTGGACATCGCCGAGGGCGCCGACATGGTCATGGTCAAGCCGGGCCTGCCCTATCTCGACATCGTCCGCCGCGTGGTCGACGAGTTCGCCATGCCGACCTTCGCCTTCCAGGTCAGCGGCGAGTACGCGATGATCATGGCCGCCGCGGCGAACGGCTGGATCGACGAGCAGCGCGCCATCCTGGAAAGCCTGGGCGCCTTCAAGCGAGCCGGCGCCGACGGCGTGATCACCTATTTCGCGCCGCGCGCCGCGCGGATGCTGGGCGCCTAGGCCCGCTGCCCCGTGGTCGCCGTCTTCTCTCCGGGACGGTTCTACGGGACGCTGCAGGCCGAGCACCTCCTCGCCGGCCTGCGGGTCGCGCACCTGGCCGGCACGACGCCCGAGCACGAGGTCGCCGAGCACGGCCACGACGACGCCCACTTCGTCCTGGCCACCCGCGGCCGCTACCTGACCACCGCCCAGGGCGAGGCCAGCGAAGGCCCGGTGCTGGTGTTCAACCCGCCGGATGTCGTCCATCGCGACCGCTTCGCCGGCGACGGCGGCTGGTTCATGGCCTTGAGCTTCGAGGCCGCGACCTGGCGGGACCTGATGCTTCGCCCCTCCAGCGACGCGATCCGCCTCTCCCGCCCCAGCGCCGTCGGCACGGCCCTGAGGCTGACGCGAGCGGTCGTCGCCCAGGACGCCTGCCCTCTGCATCTGGAGAGCCTGGCCTTGGAGCTGGCCGCCCAGGCCGAGCGCCAGCCGGTCGACGCCGTTCGCGCTCCGGCCTGGCTCCGCCGCGCCGACGATCTCATCGCCGACCGGCGAGCCGAGGCCCTGACGGTCGCCGACGTCGCCGAGGCGGCGGGCGTCCATCCGGTCTACCTGGCGCGCGCGTTCCGGCGCTGGCTGAACTGCTCTCCCGGCGACCGGCTGCGACAGCGACGGCTCGAACGGGCCGCGTCGCTGATCACCCGCCAGGCGGCCCATCTGGCCGAGGTCGCGGCGCTCAGCGGCTTCTGCGACCAGGGACACCTGACGCGCGTCTTCCGCGCCGCCTGGGGCGTCACGCCGGGCGAGTATCGACGCCTGGCGGCCTGAGCAGGTTCGAAACGTCCAAGACCGCGCCGGGCCGCCGCCGCTAGGGTCGCCCTTCGCCTTCGGAGTTCGCCTGTGATCCGCCCCCTCGCCGTCGCCGCGGCCCTGCTGCTCGCCCCCCTCGCCGCCCAGGCCGCCGACTGGCCGCGCGCGACGCCTGAGGCCGAGGGTCTTTCGGCCGGGAAACTGGCCGAGATGGAAGCCGCCGTCCGCAAGGGCGATTTCAAGCAGATCACCAGCATCGTCATCGTCCGCGACGGCAAGCTGGCCTACGAGGCCTATTTCGACGACGGCGGTCCGGGCGCGACCCGCAACACCCGCTCGGCGACCAAGACCGTGACCGGCATGCTGGCGGGCGCCGCCATCGCCCGCGGGAGGATCCCGTCCGCCCAGTCGCCGATCCTGCCCTATTTCGCGGGCCGACCCGCGCCGCAGAATCCCGACCCGCGCAAGGCGAAGATCACGGTCGAGGACCTGCTGACCATGAGCTCGCTGCTGGAATGCGACGACCAGAACCCGTTCTCGCGCGGCAACGAGGAGCGGATGTACCTGATCGAGGACTGGCCAGGTTTCTTCCTGGACCTGCCGATCAAGGGCTTCGCGGCCTGGACCGCCAAGCCGGCGGATTCGCCCTATGGCCGGGCGTTCAGCTACTGCACGGCGGGCGTCACCACCCTGGGCGCGGCGATCCAGGCGGCGGTCGGCAAGCCCCTGCCCGACTTCGCCCGCGAGGCGCTGTTCGACCCGATCGGCGTCGGCAAGGCGGAGTGGCAAGCCTCGCCGACCGGCCTGGCCCAGGGCGGCGGCGGCCTGGCCCTGACCAGCCGCGACCTCGCCCGCCTCGGCTGGCTTTACGCCGACGGCGGCGTCTGGCAGGGCCAACAGGTGCTGCCGAAAGCCTGGGTGAAGGCCTCGGTCACGCCCAAGGCCCAGATCGACCAGACGCGCGCCTACGGCTACCTGTGGTGGCTCTACGACCTGCCCTCGGCCAAAGGGTCGCAGCCCGCCTGGTTCATGAACGGCTCGGGCGGCAACAAGGTGGTCGTGTTTCCGAACCTGCGGATGGTGGCCGTGGTCACGACGACCAACTTCTCCAGTCGGGACGCCCATCAGCTGTCGGAAAAACTGATATCGGACTACGTGCTGGGGGCGGTGGAGCGCTAGGAACGGCGAGGGCCGAGACTCGATCTGAGCCTTGGAATTTCACAGCCCTAGCCGCCCCTTTCCAACCGGCCTTCGCCGGGATGACCGGCGTTGAGACGGACAGCTAGTCCGGAGCCTGCCAGCGGATCGGCAGGCGAACCTTCAGGCCCGCGCTGGGCCGCCCGCTCCGGGTCGTCGGCTGCATGCGGAACCGCTTGGCGACGTTGAGCGTGGCCCGCGCGAAGGCGAGATTGTCGGGCGCGGCCGCCACGACCTCGCATCCGTTGAGCATGCCGTCGGGGCCCACCACGCAGACCAGCTCAACGCTCGCCTCGCCCGTCCAGGCGTTGATGTGCGGGAAGAAGGACGCCATCTCCTCCTCGGTCGGCGTGCGGGCCCAGTTCACATCTTCAGACGCGATGAACACGTCCGAGGCGTTCGCCGCCAGCAGCAGCGCGAAGACCAGGGCGGCGCTCACCCTTCCCGCTCCAGCCGCGCCACCAGGCTGGAGGTGTCCCAGCGGTTTCCGCCCATGGCCTGGACCTCGGCGTAGAACTGGTCGACCAGGGCGGTGACGGCGATGCGGGCGCCGTTGCTCCGCGCCTCGTCCAGGGCGATGCCCAGGTCCTTGCGCATCCAGTCGACCGCGAAGCCGAAGTCGAACCGGCCCTCGGCCATGGTCGGCCAGCGGTTCTCCATCTGCCAGGACTGGGCCGCCCCCTTGGAGATGGC
Organism: Caulobacter mirabilis; assembly: GCF_002749615.1. GTDB lineage: Bacteria > Pseudomonadota > Alphaproteobacteria > Caulobacterales > Caulobacteraceae > Caulobacter > Caulobacter mirabilis. Next base: position 2,078,266 of record NZ_CP024201.1, on the reverse strand, counting down.
CGCCAGGACCGCGTCCGTGTCGAGTTCGGCGCGCTTGGCGAAATGGACCGCCTCGGCGACGCCCTGGACCAGGCCGGCGATGGCGATCTGGTTGCACATCTTGGTCAGCTGGCCGGTCCCGGCCCCTCCCATCCGACGGACCGCCTTGGCGTAGGCCGAGATCACCGGCTCGGCGCGGTCGTAGGCGGCCGGGTCGCCGCCGACCATGATGGTCAGCTGGCCATTCTCGGCGCCGGCCTGCCCCCCGCTGACCGGGGCGTCGAGGAAGGCGCGGCCCGACTCGGCCGCCAGGGCCGCCATCTCGCGGGCGACCTTGGCCGAGGTGGTGGTGTGGTCGACGATAATCCCGCCCGGCGCCATCACGGCCAGGGCCTGGGGAACCACCTGCCGGACGTCGCCGTCGTCGCCCACGCACAGGGCGACCAGCTCTGCGCCGTCGCAGGCCTCGCCCACCGTCGCGCCGGCCCGGCCGCCGTGGGCCTCGACCCAGCGCCTCGCCTTGTCCGGGCTGCGGTTAAACACGCCGACCTCGTGGCCGGCCCTGGCCAGATGGCCCGCCATCGGGAAGCCCATCACGCCCAGGCCCGCGAACGCCGTCTTCATGCCGGAAACTCCCTCTGGCGCGCCGCTCGCGCCCCCAGCCGGAAGACCATGCGGACGCCCCGCTCGCAACCCCGTCTTAACGCCCGCGCGCGATGTTGGCGGAAAGGTTAAGCGGGGTTTCACCACATGGCGTTGAGCAGCGACGCGCCGATCCTGATCAAGAAGGTCAAGAAGGTGTCCGGCGGCGGACACCACGGCGGCGCTTGGAAGGTGGCCTACGCGGACTTCGTCACCGCCATGATGGCCTTCTTCCTGCTGATGTGGCTGATCAACACCACCAGCCCCGAGCAGAAGCGCGGCATCGCCGACTACTTCGCCCCCGCCAGCGTCGCCGAGACGACCAGCGGCTCGGGCGGCATCCTGGGCGGCACCGCCCTGGGCGAGGACGGGGTCAAGGGCTCCGGCTCCATGGCCATCGTCGAGCAGATGGCCCCCGAGGCTCCGCCGAACGTGCGGGACGACGGCCAGAGCGACGTGAAGCCCGGCGCCGCCGACCTGGAGAGCGCTTCCGAACAGGCGCTGCGCAAGGAGCTGCAGGCCCGCGAGGAGGCCGCCTTCGCTTCGGCCGCCCAATCGCTGCGCCAGGCTCTCCAGGACATGCCCGAGCTGGCCGAGCTGTCGAAGCAGATCATGATCGACCAGACGCCCGAGGGCCTGCGCATCCAGCTGGTCGACCAGGAAGGCCGCTCGATGTTCCGCGAAGGCGCCGCCGCGCCGAACGAACGCGCCCGCATCCTGCTGCGGGCCATCACCAAGATCATCAACCAGCTGCCCAACCGGATCAGCATCAGCGGTCACACCAACACCGGCGCCAGCGGCCGCACCGTGGCCAGCGACTGGAAGCTGTCGTCCGACCGCGCGGATGTGTCGCGGCAGCTGCTCCAGGGCTTCGGCGTCGACGCCGACCGCGTCTATCAGGTCGCCGGCAAGGCCAATTCCGACCCGTTGTACCCGGATGATCCCATGCTGGCGGGGAACCGGCGCATCTCGATCATCCTGCTGCGCGAAGCCCCCGTCCTGCCGCCGGATTGATGAACGATGGTCATCGAAAGAGCCCTTGCGGAGGTTCGGGGACTGGGTCCTAATCCCTTACGGGGACAGAGGAGAGCCGTTAGGCGTTAGGGGCTTCGTGACGCATCACTTCACATCTCGGCGGATGCGTTTCTTCCTGACGGCCCCCTCGCCGTGCCCCTACCTGCCCGGCCGCGAGGAGCGGAAGGTCTTCGCCCACCTGCCGCCCGGCGAAGGCCCCTCGGTCAACGACGGCCTGACCCAGTCCGGCTTCCGCCGCAGCCAGCACATCGCCTACCGCCCGGCCTGCGAGAGCTGCAACGCCTGCACCTCGGCGCGCATCCCGGTCGGCGACTACGTCTTTTCCCGCTCCGAGCGGAAGATCCTCAACCGCAACGCCGACGTCCGTCGACATCTGGTCGAGGCCGAGGCGACGATGGAGCAGTTCGACCTGCTGCGCCGCTATCTGCTGGCGCGGCACGCCGACGGCGGCATGGCCGAGATGACCTGGCCCGACTATGTGGCCATGGTCGAGGACACCGCCGTCCGGACCCATCTGATCGAGTACCGCACCCCCTCGCCCGACGGCGGCCCCGGCGACCTGGTCGCCTGCGTGCTGGTCGACCTGATGGGGGACGGCCTGTCGATGGTCTACAGCTTCTACGATCCCAAGCTGGAGCGCCGCAGCCTCGGCGCCTTCGTGATTCTGGACCATGTCGTCCAGGCGACCCTCAACGCCCTGCCCTATGTCTATCTGGGCTACTGGGTGCCGGGCAGCGACAAGATGGCCTACAAGGCGCGCTTCTCGCCGCTGGAAGTGCTGCGGCCGCAGGGCTGGATGCTGCTGTCGGCGCGTGAGCGATCCGACGCCGACGAGACCCTGGCCCGCGAGCGCCGCATGCGCGGCGGCGTCACGACCAAGCTCGGCAAGAAGTAGGCCCTACTTCTCCGGCTCGACCAGCGCCTGGTAGAGCAGCTGCGCCGACCGCTCGTCGAGGCGATAGGCGCTGCCGCCGATGACCTGGATGAAGCCCAGGAAGGCGACGTCGTTCTCGGGGTCGACCCAGAACCAGGTGCCGGCCGCGCCGCCCCAGCTGTAGCTGCCCTTACCGGCCGTCGTGCCGGCCCTGGCCGGGTCCATGATCACCGCCACGTCCAGACCGAAACCGGTCCCCGGGCCGAGCGGCTCCTGCGCCAGCACCTTGTCGCTCAAGTGGTTGGACGCCATCAGCTTGATCGTCGACGGGCTGAGGATGCGCACGCCGTCCAGCTGGCCGCCGCCCGCCAGCATGGCGGCGAAACGGCTGTAGTCGCTCATCGTCGAGACCAGGCCGCCGCCGCCGTTCGGCGCGGTCGGGACCTTGTCGATCGGCAGCACCATGAAGCCCTCGGCGGGGACGATCTTCTTGGTCTTGGGGTCGATCGCGTAGAGCGAAGCCATCCGCCCCCGCTTGTCCTCGGGAACCCAGAAGGCGGTGTCCTTCATCTTCAGCGGGCCGAAGATGTGGCTCTGCATGAAGTCCGGCAGGGTCTGGCCCGACAGCTTCTCGACGATGTAGCCCTGGATGTCGACGGCGATCGAGTACTTCCACTGCTCGCCCGGCTGGCCGTAGAGCGGCAGCTTGGCGGCCTCGGTCATGACCTGGCCCAGGGTCGCCGACCCGAGCATGCCGCTGTCGCGATAGGCCTTGTCGACGTAGTTGTCGGTGCTCAGGCCGTAGGCGAAGCCGGCGGCGTGGCTCATCAGTTCGCGCATCGTGGCGGTGCGCTTGACCGGCTCGGTGATCGGCTTGCCGTCCTTGCCGACGCCCTTGAAGACCCGGAGGTTGGCGAACTCCGGCACGTACTTCGTGATCGGGTCGTCGAGCTTCCACTTGCCCTGTTCGTACAGGATCATCATCGCCACGCCGGTGACCGGCTTGGTCTGGCTGTACATCCGCCAGATGGCGTCGGACTTCAGCGGCGCGCCCGTGGCGACGTCCGCCTTGCCGTAGATGTTGGTCGAGACGACCTTGCCGTGGCGGATGACCACGGTGGCGATCCCGGGAGCGTAGCCGCGCTCCACGAAGCCCGCCGACCAGTAGTCCAGCCGCTTCAGCCGCTCGGAGGAGAAGCCGACCGCCTCGGGCTTGGCGGAGGGAAGGTCGATGCCCTCCTGGGCCTGCGACGGACCGGGCGCGAGGACCCAGGCGACAACCACGGCGGCCATCGCCGCCGACAGGGACCTACGCAGCATCACCGCTCCCGTTCTCTCGTTCGACGAACAGTATCGGGCCTGGGCGGGGCCGCAATCGGGGTTCGGAGTCTCGATTGTGAATTCTTGTATGGCCGCGTGGATCCGCGGGCGGCGATATCCGGCGGCGGTCGCGCGCCCCGACAGGTCGGCGGTGACGACCGCGGCGCGCGCCGACGGCTTGCGGGCTTGGTTTGGCGTGGCGGCGCGCGGCTTCATCCGCAGAGTCTAAGCGATCGCCGGCCCAGGGGGATAAGTCGGCGGCGCCGCTCGCCCCGCACCGTCCCATATTGTCCCCGAATGTCCCCGGTTGTCCCGGAACTATCCGTCCCGGGTGTCCCGCTCAGGCGGCGTGGGGGCGCCAGGCGATCATGCCCTCGACCCTGGCGCGCACCTCGGGCGGCGCCAGGCAGCCGGCGATGCTCTCGTAGCCCGACAGGCCTGGCGTAGCCTCCAGCAGGCGCGGAGGCCCGTGGTTGGCGGCGCAGAACAGCACCGTTTGCGGCGGCCCGGCGGCGGTCAGATCGAGCACCACCGCGGAGCGGGTCATGAGAATGAGCGATCGGCCGACGTTCCGGCGGCGAAGCCAGGCGCCGAGCCTGGCCTGGACCTCGGCGTCGAGGCCTTGTTCCACCAGGTCGATGACCAGCGGCCCCTCGCCATCCGCCAGCGCGACGAGCAGGGCCAGGACCGGCCCCGTCGCCGGGACGTCGATATCCGTCGCCAGACGCTCGACGGCCGAGCGGAGACCCGCATCGGCGTCCAGCCGCGCGGCCGCCGCTTCGGGGTCCCGCTCCAGGCCGACGAACCGCCCGCCCGGCAGCGTCTCGGCCAGGCGCTGGGCCAGGCGCGTCTTGCCGCTGCCCAGGGAGCCGACGAGGAAGATCACCGGCTTCAGCTCCAGGAGTTCGAACCGTTCGCCGCCCCAGGGCCACGGCAGGTCGAAGGCCGCGACCGGCGTTCGCCGCGCAGCCAGTCCGGCGCGCAGCGCCCGCACGGCCTCAAGGGCTTCGGCCAGGCGACGCGCCTCGGCCTCCAGCGCCGCCTGCCGTCCGGCCAGCGCCGGCTCCAGCCCGTCCGGCCCCGCGCGCAGCACCGCCCCGATCTCGGCCAGGCGGAAGCCCAGCCCGCGCAGGGCCGCGATCTCGGCCGCGCGGGCCATCTGTTCGGGGCCGTAGACCCGCCAGCCGGCGCCGGTGCGCAAGGGAACGACCAGCCCGCGCCGCTCGTAGAGCCGCAGGGCCTTGGCCGAGACGCCCAGCCGGCGGGCCGCCTCGGACGGGTTCAGGTACTTCGGGGACTCGCTCACGACTCACCTCTCGCCCAGGGATCGCCCCCTTATCGAGGCGGCCCCAGGGTCCGGGTCAAGCGGCCCCCTCGCCGGCGTTCGGGACGGGCGCCTTCGGCAAACCGGCCGCCTTCAGCAGAGTCCGGCGTATGTCTTGGGGTGTTTGTCGATAGAGCGCCGCGCCGATCCGGCGTCGCTCGCCGCTCTTCAGCACGATCTCTACGAGGGTGCTGGTGACCAGCGAAGAATCCAGCGGATCGCGACGCTCCAGCAGCGTGACATCTTCCACCGCCTCAAGCGGAATGTCTCGATTTCCCGGCATGCGAAAACGGATGCGCCCCTGAGAAATCGCGATCGACGGATGCCCGGGAACCAAGACCTCCCACAGCGCCCAGGCGCCGATCGAGACGCCGAGGACCGCGGCCAACGGCGCCGTCGCCACGAACGCGGGACCATGGCGAGAGGTCTCGATGAAATGCTCATAGGTCGTGCCCATCAGGATGGGCAGCAGTGGAAAGCCGACGCCCACCGCGACCATGAGCAGGCCGCCCAGCAGCCCCTTCACGGGGTCATAGCGGGCGACCTCCGTCATCCTACTTCGGCTTGAACCGCTTGCTCGTCGGGAAGCCCTTGGGCGCCAGCTTGCCGGCGGCGGCGCGCTTGCCGGTCCACTGGGCCCAGTCCGGCCATTCGCGGGTGCGGCCGGCGGCGTCGATCCAGGTCGCCCCCGCCTCGGCGGTGAAGGCCATGGCGTCGCGCAACCCGCCCTCGCGGTAGGACTGCAGCTTCACGCCCTTGCCGCGCGGCATCTCGGGCAGCTCGTCCATGCCGAAGATCAGGATCTTGCCGTTGTCGCCGACCACCGCCATGCGGTCGCCCTCGATCTCCAGCGAGACGATCGCCTCGCCGTTCAGCACCTGCTTGCCGGCCCGGCGGAAGGCCAAGGCCTCGTCCTCCGGCATGATGAAGCCGTAGCCCGCCTTGGAGGCCAGGAATCGCTTGCGGCCGGCCTTGTGCGGGAAGACGTCGATGATCTTCACCTTGTCGTCGATGTCGACCATCAGGCGCAGCGGCTCGCCGTGGCCGCGCGCCGACGGCAGCTTGCTGCAGTCGACGGTGAAGAAGCGGCCGTCCGAGGCGAAGATCAGCAGCTTGTCGGTCGTTTCCGCCGGGACGATGAAGCCGAGCTTGTCGCCTTCCTTGAACTTCAGCTCCGAGGGATCGTCGACCTTGCCCTTGGCGGCGCGGATCCAGCCCTTCTCCGACAGGATGACGGTGATCGGCTCACGCACCACGAACGCCTCGACCGAGACCTCGGCCGAGACGGCCGGAGCGTCGGCGAAGTCGCTGCGGCGCTTGCCGACCGTGGTCTCGACGCCGAGGATCTTCTGCACGGCGCGCAGGCCCTCGCCGACCAGCTTCCATTGCAGGCGGTCGTCAGCCAGCATGGCCTGGATGCCGTCGCGCTCAGCCGCCAGCTCGGCGTGCTCGCGGCGGATTTCCATCTCCTCCAGCTTGGCGAGCTGGCGCAGGCGGGTGTTGAGGATGGCGTCGGCCTGGATGTCGGTCAGCGCGAAGGCGGCGATCAGCTTCTGCTTCGGCTCGTCCTCGTAGCGGACGATGCGGATCACCTCGTCGAGATTGAGGTAGGCGATCAGCAGGCCGTCCAGGATGTGCAGGCGGGCCTCGATCTTGGCCAGCCGGAACTTGGCCCGGCGGATCAGCACCTCGCGGCGGTGATCCAGGAAGGCGACCAACGCCTGCTTCAGGCCCATCACGCCCGGCGTGCCGCGCGCGTCCAGGACGTTCATGTTGACCGAGAAGCGGGTCTCCAGGTCGGAGAGCTTGAACAGGCTCTCCATCAGGACGTCCGGCTCGACGTTGCGGCTCTTGGGCTCCAGCACCAGGCGGATGTCCTCGGCGCTCTCGTCGCGGACGTCGCCCAGCAGCGGGGCCTTCTTGCTCTCGATCAGATCGGCCAGCTGCTCGACCAGATCGGACTTCTTCACCTGATACGGGATCTCGGTGACGACGATCTGCCAGCCGCCGCGGCCCTGCTCCTCCTTGAACCAGCGGGCGCGGGTGCGGACGCCGCCGCGGCCGGTCTCGTAGGTCTCCAGCATCGAGGCCTGGGACTCGACGATGATCCCGCCGGTCGGGAAGTCCGGCCCCTTCACATGCTGCATCAGGTCGGCGGTGGTCGCTTCCGGCGACTTCAGCAACAGCTGGCAGGCGTCGATCAGCTCGCCGACGTTGTGCGGCGGGATCGAGGTGGCCATGCCCACGGCGATGCCCGAGCTGCCGTTGGCCAAGAGGTTGGGGAAGCCCGCCGGCAGGACCACCGGCTCCTCGTCCTGACCGTCGTAGGTCGGACGGAAGTCGACCGCGTCCTCGTCGATGCCATCCAGCAGCAGCATCGCCGCCTGGGTCATCTTGCATTCGGTGTAGCGCATCGCGGCGGCGTTATCGCCGTCGATGTTGCCGAAGTTCCCCTGCCCTTCGACCAGCGTGTAGCGCTGCGAGAAGTCCTGGGCCAGGCGGACCAGGGCGTCGTAGATCGACTGGTCGCCGTGCGGGTGGAAGTTACCCATCACCTCGCCGACCACCTTGGCGCATTTGCGCGCGGCGGCCTCGGGGTTCAGCCGCATGTTGCTCATGGCGTACATGAGGCGGCGGTGGACGGGCTTCATGCCGTCGCGCACGTCGGGCAGCGCCCGCGAGCTGATGGTCGAGAGCGCGTAGGCCAGGTAGCGGCGCGACAGAGCCTCGGTGAGCGGCTCTTCCAGGATGCGGTCGCCGTCGCCCGGCGGGGGGGTATGCAGGGTCATTCGTCGAATCGGGAAGACAGGTTCAGGTTTGGTTCTAGCACCATCCCTTCTCCCAGGGGGAGAAGGAGGGGCCCATGAGCCGCAGGCGAATGGGAGGATGAGGGGTTAGGGACAGATGGGACTTGGAGAGGGCGTGATCCCTCACCCTCCCACGCTACGCGCGGGCCCCTCCCTCTCCCTCCGGGAGAGGGATTACACCCCCGAACGGATCATCCAGGCTGTGCTGGGGCTGGGTGAACCACTTCGGCCCCGTGGCGGTCATGTGGAAGTGGTCCTCCAGGCGAATGCCGAACTGGCCCGGGACCACGATCATCGGCTCGTTGGAGAAGCACATGCCCTCTTCCAGCGGCGTCGTGTCGCCGCGGACGAGATAGGGCCCTTCGTGGATGTCCAGGCCGATGCCGTGGCCGGTGCGGTGCGGCGTGCCCGGCAGCGCGTAGTCTGGGCCCAGACCCTCGGCGGCCAGGACCGCGCGGGCGGCGTAGTCGGGCGTCTCGCAGGGCGCGCCGAGCACGGCGGCCTCGAAGGCGGCGGCCTGGGCGCGCTTCTCGATGTCCCAGATGCGGCGGACCTGGGCGGTCGGCTCGCCGAAGACGTAGGTGCGGGTGATGTCGCTGCTGTAGCCGTCCAGCCGCATGCCGGTGTCGATCAGGACCACGTCACCCTCGGCCAGGGCGCGGTCGCCCTCGCCGCCGTGCGGCAGGCTGGTGTCTTCGCCGAACGAGACGATGCAGAAGCTGGAGCCGCCCTCGCCGCCCAGGGCGCGATGCTGCTGGTCGATGAAGCGCGTGACCTCCGAGGTCCGCACGCCCGGGATCAGGCTTTCGTGGGCGCGGCGATGGACCTCGATCGTCGCGGTCTTGGCGGCCTGCATCAGGGCGATCTCGGCCAGCGACTTGCGGCGGCGCAGCGGATTGATCAGCGGATAGGCGTCGGTCAGCCTCGTGTCGTCGATCACCCCGCGCAGGCCGCGGTAGGTGAACAGCTGCACCTGGTCGTCGACCGCCAATAGCGACCCGGACGCCAACCGGTCGGCGACGAGGCTGTAGGGGCTCTCATGCTCTTCCCAGGTCAGGACCTCGCCGGGGACGCCGATGATCTGCTCGACCTTCTCCAGTTCGAAGCGCGGCGCGACATACTCCAGCCGGCCGTCGAGATGGACGATGGCGCCGACCAGGCGCTCCGAGCCGTGCCAGTTGACGCCGGTGAAGTAGCGCAGGCTGCTGGTCGAGCCGAGCAGGACGGCGGCCGTTCCGGCCGCCTCCATATGGCCGCGCAGGCCGTCCAGGCGGGTCAGGCGCTCGGCCTGGGTGATGGGGTGAGGAAAGGTCATGCGCACTAGATGCCCCTTCTTCGAGCGCCACTTCAACCGCTCATCCCGGCATTCGCCGGGATGAGCGGATTACCCTTTAAAGCCGCTCCGCCTCCGCCAGCTTCTCGATCAGCCAGACCCGCGCCGGGGGCAAGGGCCGGTTCAGGGGACCGAAGACGAACTGTTCCAGGAAATGGCCAGTCAGGTCGAAGCCGGTGCGGATGTCGCCTTCGCCCAAGCCCCCCTGCGATGACAGCAGGAAGCGCGGCAACGGCAGCAGGCGATCGGCGTAGGGCTCGCCGGCCTGACGGCTGACCGCCCGGCCGGTGCGCGGGCTGACCCAGACCAGATCGTCGACCGCGCCGGTGGCGGCGCAGCGGCTGAGGTCCAGGCCGAAGCCCAGCTCCTCGAGCAGGCCAGCCTCGAAACGCACGAACACCGCCGGCCAGACCTCCGGCAGGGCGAAGGCCGCGGTCAGCGCCTCGAAAGCGTGGAAGGCGCCGGGATGCGGCTCGCGTTCGGGCAGCGCGCCGGCGGCGACCGCGGCGGCGGCGGCCAGGCCGGCCAGGGCCAGCGGATCGTCGAACAGGGCCGAGGCCCCCTCGCCCACCGGCTCCAGCCGCGCCGAGCCGAGCTGGTCGGGGACGCGGGCGTGGTAGCCGACCAGCACCCGCGACCCGGCCTGCAGGAAGGGCTTCATGCGCCGCGACGCGCCGCCGGCCACATGCGCGGCCCAGCGGCCATGGCGCTCGGTCAGCAGGTCGACGATGGCGCCGGTCTCGCCGTGCGCCCGCGCCGACAGCACATAGGCCTCGTCCTCCCACTCCATGCGGTCAGGGTTTCGGCTTGGCCTCGAAGGCCTTGATGCTCGCCGTGATGTCCTTGGCGATGTCGTTCGGGATCGGGAAGGTCAGGACATACTGGCTGACCTTCCAGCCGTCGGCGGTCTTCACCAGCGCGCCGGTCCCGCGCGTCGTGCCGTAGCCGGCGCTGTCCAGCACCTCGTCGAACCAGGCCACGCACCGGCAGTCGACCGGCGCGATCGTCACGTGGCGCGTTCGCGGCGTGTAGGTCCAGCCTTTGCCCTTGGAGAAGTGCGGCTCGGCGTAGGCGCGGAATTCCGGCAGGCTCCAGCGCTCGGTCACGTCCGTGCCGATGAACACCGCATCCGGCGCATACAGCGCGAAATAGGCCGGGCCGTCGGCCTTGGCCGCGGCGGCGTGCAGACTGTCGAGAACGACGCCGATGTCTTCCTCAGGCGTGGCCGCGAAGGCCGGGGCGGCGGCGAGGACCAAGGTCAGAGATGCGGCGCGGAGCATGTTGGAGAGCATTCGTTGTCATCCCGGACGGCCAGGGGCCGATCCGGAACCCAGAGAATCCGCCCCGGGTCCCGGCTCTTCGCTACGCTACGGCCGGGAGGACCCGTTGGGAAAGCCTAGACGTCGAAGTCCAGGCCCAGGCCTTCGTAGGATCCGCGCTCCTCGGCCCAGGTCTCGCGGACCTTCACGTGCAGGAACAGGTGCACCTTGCGCTCCAGCAGGTCGGTCAGCTCCTCGCGCGAGGCCTTGCCGATCCACTTCAGGGTCTGGCCGTTGGCGCCGATCACGATGGCGCGCTGGCCGTCGCGCTCGACGAGGATGGTCTGCTCGATGCGGACCGAGCCGTCCGGACGCTCCTGGAAGGCCGTCGTCTCGACATTGGCCGCGTAGGGCAGCTCCTCGTGGACGCGGAGGTACAGCTTCTCGCGCGTGATCTCCGCCGCCAGCAGCCGGATCGGCAGATCGGCGGTCTGGTCCTCCGGATAGAGCCAGGGACCAAGCGGCATCAGCACCGCCAGGCGCGCCTTCAGGTCGTCCACGCCGGCGCCGGTGGCGGCCGAGATCATGAACACCTCGTCGTAGACGCCGGTGTCGAACAGCCCCTTGGCCACGGCCAGCAGCCGCTCGCGCTTGACGCCGTCGATCTTGTTCAGCGCCAGGATCGCCTTGCGGTTCGCGCCCTTCAGGCCGTCGACGATCGACTGGACGTCCTCGGCGGCCTTCTTGTCCGCGCCCGAAGCGCCGCCGTCCTGCACGGCCAGTTCGGCCTGGACGTCGACCAGATGGACGACCACCTCGGCCTCCTCCGCCCCGGCCCAGGCCGAGCGGACCATGGCCCGGTCCAGCCGGCGGCGCGGCTTGAAGATGCCCGGCGTGTCGACCAGCACGATCTGCGCCTCGCCCTCCAGCGCGACGCCGCGCACCGGGAAGCGGGTGGTCTGGACCTTCTGGGTCACGATGGAGACCTTAGCCCCGACGAGGCGGTTGGTCAGGGTGGACTTGCCGGCGTTCGGCGCGCCGATCACGGCGGCGAAGCCCGCGCGGGTCGGGCCGGTGTTCTCAGGGGTATCGGTCATTGCGGCGGCTCATAGCACAGGGGGCGGACTTCGCGAACCGCGTGCGCATCGGCGCGAGAGGCGCTAAACGGCGCCGATGCTACGCCTGACCGAACTGAAGCTTCCCCTGGACCACCCGGCCGAGGCCCTGCCGACGGCGATCGCCGAGCGGCTGGGCGTGCGCGAGGACGAGATCAAGTCCTGGAAGGTCTGGCGGCGGGCCAACGACGCGCGGAAGAAGTCGGCGATCCTGCTGGTCTACACGGTCGACGTCGAACTGGCCGACGAGGCCGCGACGCTGAAGCGGCTGGCCGGCGACCCGCGGGTGCAGCCGACGCCGGACACGTCATACCGGCATCCGGTCCGCGCTCCGGCCGACCGGCGAGGCCCGAGGCCCGTCGTCATCGGCGCAGGCCCCTGTGGCATGTTCACAGGCCTGCTGCTGGCCGAGATGGGGTTCCGCCCGATCATCCTCGACCGCGGCAAGGTCGTGCGCGAGCGGACCAAGGACACCTGGGATCTGTGGCGCAGGGGCCGGCTGCATCCCGAGTCCAACGTCCAGTTCGGCGAGGGCGGCGCCGGCACCTTCTCGGACGGCAAGCTCTACAGCCAGATCAAGGATCCGCGCTTCCTCACCCGCAAGGTGCTGACCGAGTTCGTCGCCGCGGGCGCGCCGGACGACATCCTGACCGAGGCCCACCCGCACATCGGCACCTTCCGGCTGGTCAGCATGGCCGAGGCCATCCGGGCCAAGATCGAATCCCTGGGCGGCGAATACCGCTGGTCCACGCGCGTCGCCGACGTCGAGATCGAGCGCGGCGCCGACGGCCAGGGCCGGCTACGCGGCCTGCACCTGGAGGACGGGTCGTTCCTGGAGACCGACCACGCCGTCTTCGCCATCGGCCACTCCTCGCGCGACACCTTCGCGGCGTTGCAGGCGCGCGGCGTGTACGTCGAGGCCAAGCCCTTCTCGATCGGCTTCCGCATCGAGCACCCGCAGGGCTGGATCGACCGGGCCCGCTTCGGCGACTGCGCCGGACATCCGGACCTGGGCGCGGCGGCCTACGCCCTGTCGCACCATTGCTCCAACGGCCGGACCGTCTACAGCTTCTGCATGTGCCCGGGCGGCACGGTGGTCGCGGCGACCTCCGAGGAAGGCCGCGTCGTCACCAACGGCATGAGCCAGTATTCGCGCAACGAGCGGAACGCCAACTCCGGCATCGTCGTCGGGATCACCCCGGCTGACTATCCCAGCGACCACCCGCTGGCGGGAATCGAACTGCAGCGCGACCTGGAGAGCCGGGCCTTCGTGCTGGGCGGCGGGAGCTACTTCGCGCCGGGCCAGCGGGTCGGCGACTTCCTGGCCGGCCGCGCCTCGACGGCCATCGGCGAGGTGGTCCCCTCCTACCGGCCGGGCGTCACCCCGACGGACCTGTCGGCCGCCCTGCCCGACTACGCCATCGCCGCCCTGCGCGAGGCCCTGCCCGTCTTCGGTCGCCAGATCCCCCGCTACGACGACCCCGACGCCTTCCTGACCGGGGTCGAGACCCGGACCTCGGCGCCGGTGCGCTTCACCCGCGGCAAGGACTTCCAGAGCCTGAACACCCGCGGCCTGTTCCCGGCCGGCGAAGGCTGCGGCTACGCCGGCGGCATCCTCTCGGCGGCCGTCGACGGCATCAAGGTGGCGGAGGCGGTGGCGGCGAGCCTGGTCGAATAGGATCCGCCGTCCGAGATTTCACGCCCTACGGGCCGTCACGAGCCACGCCCGGGAATCGAACAACACGCCGTCGGACGTCGAATGCGCCTCCACCAGGCTTCGCAAGCGCTCGCGCGTCCGGCCGGCCTCCGGGGTTGGATCGGTGAGGATATCCCTGCCCGCGAACAGCTCGACCACGGCGTCGTAAGCCGCATCCGCGTCCGGACCGTAGAACACCGGCTCATGGACATCGGCGAAGTCGATCGAGGCGAACCCCGCCTCCGTGAGCACGCCGCTCGTCCCCATGCGGTCGGCGAGCGAGAACGCCGGCCCGCCGCTGGGAGGCGGTTCGCCCGGGGCCAGCGCGTCGCGGATGGCGGTCGCCCATTCGTTGCGGTCGCGGTCCTGCCAGACCAGCATGACCAGCCGAGCGCCGGGACGCATCGCCCGGGCGATGTTGGCGAAGGCGACGTCGGGCTCGGCGAAGAACATCACGCCGAAACGGCTGATGCAGAGGTCGAAACCGCCCGCCGGGAACGGCGCGACCTGAGCGTCCGCCAGCTCGAACGAGACGTTGCCCAGGCCTTCCTGAATGCTGCGCAGCCGGGCGACCCGGAGCATCTCCTCCGACACGTCGACCCCAAGGGCGCCGCCCTCCCCGGCCATGCGCGCCGCATCGCGCGTGGTCTTCCCCGCGCCGCAGCCGATATCCAGCACGCGATCCCCCGAACCGATCCCGAGGGCGGCGTAGAAGGGCTCATCGTGCCGCCGCAGCTCGGCGTCGTAGAAGTCCGCGCGGTTGAAGGTCATCGTCGCTCCCCGATGCGGCCGCATCATCCCGCAGACCGTCGCTCGGCGAAAGCGGCCGCGGCCCGGCTCCCGCAGCGACTTGCCGGCTCCGAGCCATGGGGATATATGAAATATATCTGTTTCATATACACCGAGGCCAACCGATGGGCATCGTCAACATCGAGGACGAACTGCACGAACAGCTGCGGCGGGCCAGCAAGGCGTCCTGCCGGTCGATCAATGGCCAGGCGGCGTTCTGGATCCGCCTGGGAATGCTGTGCGAGCTGAACCCGGGCGTGAGCTTCCAGGCGCTGATGGCGCGCGAGCTGAAGGCGGCGGGGGTCGAGACGTTCGACGATCCAAGGGCCGACGCGGCATGACCAAGACCCCGGCCGAGATCGAACTGATGGCGGAGTCCGGGCGGCTGCTCGCCTCTGTCTTCACCTACCTGGACAGGCAACCGCTCGCCGGCATGAGCACCATGGCGGTCAATGACCTGGTCGAGGCCTACATCGTCGACGACCTGGGCGCCCGGCCGGCCAGCAAGGGGCAGTACGACTACGCGTTCGTTCTGAACTGCTCGCGCAACGACGTGGTCTGCCACGGCGTGCCGTCGAACGACGAGTTCCTGGAGGACGGCGACATCGTCAACCTGGACATCACCCTGGAAAAGAACGGATTCATCGCCGACTCCAGCAAGACCTACCTCATCGGCCAGGTCGCGGCGCCGGCCCAGCGGCTGGTGCGAACGACCTACGAGGCGATGTGGAAAGGCATCCGCGCCGTACGGCCGGGGGCGACGCTGGGCGATATCGGTCACGCCATCGAACGGCACGCCAAGCGGGCCGGCTACTCCGTCGTCCACGACTACTGCGGTCACGGCATCGGGCGTGAGATGCACGAGGCGCCGCAGGTGCTGCACTACGGCAAGCCGGGAACGGGGATGCGGCTGCGCGAAGGCATGACCTTCACCATCGAACCGATGCTGAACGAGGGCCGCCGGACGGTGCGCACCGAGGACGACGGCTGGACCGTGGTCACCACCGACGGCAAGCTGTCGGCGCAGTTCGAGCATACGGTGGCGGTCACCCGCGACGGCGTACGGGTGCTGACGCTGCGGCCGGAGGAAAAGCGGGCGGCGGCCTAGCCCCGCCCTTCCCGCTTCAGCAGCATCTCCAGGGCGGCCGACTTCTCGGCCTCCTGGCGGGACTTGCCCTCGCCGATCTCGGGCGGGAATCCCTGGACAATGACCGAGACGTTGAAGTTCGGCGCATGGTCGGGGCCGGTGCGCGAGACCACTTCGTACTTCGGCAGCGGCAGGCCGCGGCCCTGCGCCCATTCCTGGAGCTGGGTCTTCGGATCCTTGCCGCGCGGCGAGGCCGGATCGGCGAACTCTTCCTTCCAGGCGTCGACGAAGAAGGCCCGGGCGATCTCCAGTCCGGCGTCGATGTAGATGGCCGCGATCAGGGCCTCGGTGGCGTCGCCCAGGACGCCGTCGGAGTCGCGCGCGCCGATCTTGCTGGCCGAGCCGGACAGGCGCAGCGCCGGGGCCAGACCGATCCGACGCGCGACGCGGGCGCAGGCCTTGCCGTTGACCAGAGCGGCCAGGCGCGGCGAGAGCACGCCTTCCTTGGCTTCCGGATCCAGCGCCAGCAGCCGCTCGGCGGCCAGCAGGTTCAGCACCCGGTCGCCGAGAAACTCCAGCCGCTCGTTGTGGCGCACCTTGCGGGCGCCGTCGCCGACGCTCGAATGGGTCAGGGCCCGCTCGAACAGGTCGCGGTCGGCGAAGACGTGGCCGATGCGGCGCTCAAGGTCCGCGACCGCCTGCTGTCGCCGGTCGCCGGTCATTTCAGCACGTTGAAGAACCGGCTCGGACGGGCGTCCAGGAACCAGGTCCAGGGCTTGAACAGCGCGGCCTCGGCGTTCCAGCTCAGCAGGATGATGTGCGCCCGGCCGACCAGGTTCTCCGCCGGCACGAAGCCGACGCCGCCCTGCTCCGGCGGCACCCGGCTGTCCAGCGAGTTGTCGCGGTTGTCGCCCATGAAGAAGTAGTGGCCCTCGGGCACCACGAAGACGCCGGTGTCGTCCACGTCGCCTGGACCACAATCGTAGGTCATGTAGGTGCGGCCGACGGTGTTGGTCTCGGCGAAGCGTTGCGGCGTGGCGCCGGTCGGGCAGTCGCCGGCGACGCCGAGGCCTTCGGCGACGCGGGTCAGCATCTGGCCGTTGACGTAGACCACGCCGCCACGGACCTGCACCCGGTCGCCCGGCACGCCGATCAGGCGCTTGATGTAGTCGATCTTCTCGTCGCTCGGCAGCTTGAAGACCACGATGTCGCCGCGCTGCGGAGCGCGCTCGAACAGCCGCCCCTTGAACAGCGGCGGGCTGAACGGGACCGAGTGGCGGCTGTAGCCGTAGCTGAACTTGGTGACGATGATGTAGTCGCCCTGCAGCAGGTTCGGCTCCATCGAGGCCGACGGGATCGTGAACGGCTGGAACAGGAACACCCGCAGCACCAGCGCGATCAGCAGCGCATAGAA
Organism: Caulobacter mirabilis; assembly: GCF_002749615.1. Taxonomy (GTDB): domain Bacteria; phylum Pseudomonadota; class Alphaproteobacteria; order Caulobacterales; family Caulobacteraceae; genus Caulobacter; species Caulobacter mirabilis. The sequence goes on along the minus strand of NZ_CP024201.1, from coordinate 2,061,592 downwards.
GACGGTCTTGACGATCTCGACCGTCTCCTGGACCGCGCCGTTCTTCTTCGGCTCGCGGCTATCGCTTTCGGACGACGGGGCGGCGGTGGTCATGCTCGCGAGCGACTTTCTTCAGGGATACGCGGGACATCGACCCGCCTTGGTCGGGGTCTGGTTAGTCCGACCGCACGGCAGGGGCAAGCGTCCGCGCCGCCGCCACGGCCTCAAGACGCGAAGGCGGCGCGGCGTCCGGCTATTTGATCGGGTGCACGAAACGGTCGCCGCGCAGGTTCAGGAACCAGGTCCAGGGCTTGAACAGCGACACGTTCTCCCAGGAGGCCAGGATGATCTGCGCCTTGCCGACCAGGTTCTCGGCCGGGACGAAGCCCACGCCGCCCACCTCCGGCGGCACCCGGCTGTCGGCCGAGTTGTCGCGGTTGTCGCCCATCATGAAGTAGTGCCCCTCGGGCACGACATAGACCGGCGTATTGTCGAGCGCGCCGTCGGGACCGCAGTCGTAGGTCTCGTAGCGCTTGCCGATCGGGTTGGTCTCGATGAACCGGGTCGGGGTCGCGCCGTTGGCGCAGGCGTCGGGATTGCCCTGGCCGTCGGCCACGCGCGGCAGCGCCTTGCCGTTGATCGACAGCACGCCGTCGGTGACCTGGATGCTGTCGCCCGGCAGGCCGACGACGCGCTTGATCAGATCGGTGCGGTTGTTGGCCGGGGTCTTGAACACCACCACGTCGCCGCGCTTGGGCGCGCTGCCGAAGATGCGCCCCTTGAACAGCGGCGGGCTGAACGGGATCGAATGCCGGCTGAAGCCGTAGCTGAACTTGCTGACCACGATGTAGTCGCCGATCAGCAGATTGGGCTTCATTGAGCTGGACGGGATGGTGAAGGGCTGGAACAGGAAGATCCGCAGCACCAGCACGATCAGCAGGATCACGCCGAGCGACTTGATCGTCTCGACGGTTTCCTCCCGCGCGCCATTCGGCTTGTCGGCCTGATTCATTTAGGCGCGCCTTCCTTGGTCGTGATCTGCGTGGGCCCCTGCCCCGGCGACGCTACGATAGCCGCAGTTTGTTCGCGCGTTAAATCGGCTTCATTCCGTGAGAACGAGCGCATCATCCGCTTGAAGATCGGCGGCCGCCCCGAACGCACAAGACCTACCAGATTGCCGGACGGCACGAAGCCGAAGCCGCCTTCGGCCTCGGGAGGTCGACTATCCAAGGCATTGTCCCGATTGTCCCCGAGCAGGAAGTAGCGCCCTGACGGCACAATCAACTCGGCCATGTTGTCGAGATCGCGTGGGCCGCAATCGTAAGTGAGGTAGGAAGCGCCCCCGGGCAGAGTCTCACGAATACGTCGTGGCGGCCGGCCGCTATCGGCACAGACACTCCTGGGACCTTCGCCTTCCCCCACTTGCTGAGCCGCTTGGCCGCTCACCGTCAGCCTTCCATCCTCCAACCGGATCCGGTCGCCTGGCAGGCCGATAACTCGCATCGCCATCAGCACATCGGCGCTTGGCGCCCGGAAGGTCACGAAATCGCCGCGACGCACTTCATCAAGCGGCTCCACGTAGAAGACATCCCCAGGCGCCATGGTGGGCAGCATGGCCGTTCCGCCGTAGCTGTAACTGCGGCTCGCGTTCACCACGCCCACCGTCGCGGCCGCGATGCCGACCACAACAACGACACCCGCCAGCCCCATGGTAACCGTCCGCCCCCGCATCATCTCAGTCTTCCGTCGCCGGAATCGCCTCGATGATGACGAAGGCCTGAGCGTAGGGGTGATCGTCGGTCAGCGACAGATGGATCACCGGGACCATCCCGGGCGGGGTGATCTCGGCCAGACGCTCGGCGGCGCCGCCGGTCAGGGCCATGGTCGGCTTGCCGCTGCGCAGGTTGACCACGCCCATGTCGGCCCAGTGCACGCCGCGACGCGGCACGCCGGTCCCGAGCGCCTTGGCGCAGGCCTCCTTGGCCGCGAACCGTTTGGCATAGCTGGCCGCGCGGCCGCCCTGGGCGTTGACCTTGCGCTCGGACCGGTCGCGCTCGACGGACGTGAAGGTGCGGTTGACGAAGCGGTCGCCGAACCGCTCGAGCGTCTTCTCGATGCGACGGATGTCCGACAGGTCCGAGCCGATGCCGATGATCACGCGGCCTGCTCGCTCGATCTGGCGGCGTCCATCAGCCGGCGCATGCGCTCGATCGCGCCGGTCAGGCCGATGAAGATGGCCTCGCCGATCAGGAAGTGGCCGATGTTCAGCTCGACGATCTGCGGGATGGCGGCGATCGGGGCGACGGTGGCGTAGTCGATGCCGTGGCCGGCGTGGACCTCCAGCCCGAGCGAGCCGGCCAGGGCCGCGCCCTCGCGCAGGCGATGCAGGATGGCCTCCGCCCGCTCCGTCTCGCCCGCCCGGGCGGCGTCGCAATAGGCGCCGGTGTGCAGCTCGACCACCTGGGCGCCGATCTCGGCGCTGGTGCGGATCTGCCGAGGATCGGCCTCGATGAACAGCGACACGCGCGAGCCCGCGTCGCGCAGCCGCTTCACCGCCGGGGCGATGTGGTTGTGGCCGCCGACGACGTTCAGTCCGCCCTCGGTGGTGACCTCCTCGCGCCGCTCGGGCACCAGGCAGGCGGCGTGCGGATGATGGCGCAGGGCGATGCCGATCATTTCATCGGTCACCGCCATCTCGAAGTTCAGCGGCTTGCCGCGCTTGCGGCAGAGGCCGGCCAGGATGTCGATGTCGGCGTCGGAGATGTGCCGCCGATCCTCGCGCAGGTGGGCCGTGATCCCGTCCGCCCCGGCCGCCAGGGCCAGCTCGGCCGCGCGATCCGGCTCCGGATAGCTGGCGCCGCGGGCGTTCCGGATGGTCGCCACGTGGTCGATGTTCACGCCGAGACGGAGACGGTTCATGCGCGGCCTTCCTTCAACACCGCGAAGATAGGGCTCAGCGCAGCCGGCGGCTACCCGGGTCCTGAACCGGAATGGCGGCCAGTTCCGGCGGCAGCTTGTCGGCCTCGTAGGCCGGGACCTCCATGGAGGCCAGCGCGATCAGCGGCACGCCGACGTCGGCCTTGCCGCCGGAGCGGTCGACGATGCAGGCCGCGGCGATCACCTCGCCGCCCGCGGCGCGGATGGCCTCGATGCATTCGCGCGAACTGAGGCCCGTGGTGACGATGTCCTCGACCATGACCACCGTCTGGCCCGGCTCGATGTGGAACCCGCGACGCAGCTTGAAGGCCCCGCCCTCGCGCTCGACGTAGAAGGACTGCACGCCCAGGTGACGGGCGGTCTCGTAGCCCGGGATGATCCCGCCGACGGCCGGGCTGATCGCCACGTCGGGCTTGCCGACCTGGGCGACGATCTTCTCCGCCAGCGCCTTGCACAGGCGCTCGCAACGGTCGGGCTGGGCGAAGACCAGGTTCTTCTGCAGGAAGACCGGGCTGTGCAGCCCGCTGGACAGGACGAAATGGCCTTCGCGCAGGGCGCCGGAAGCCCGGAATTCTTCGAGGACGTCTTGGGTGTTCATGGCCCGCGTAGATAGCCGGGTCCGCCGACCTCGGCTAGGCGCTGCGATACGATCGGCATCACGGTCGGGCTTTGACTTCCGACGCGGGGCGTCCCACCTTGAGCGGGTCATGAACCCACGCGCGACCTTCCATCGTCGAGCTCATCACGCGGGACGCCTCGTCGAAGGCGGCTGTCCCCGGGCCTGATCGCGCGCGTCGCGACCGGCCCGGGGCCGCTCGCCTGCCTGACCCATGTCGCCTGACCCGTGTCTGCCTGACACACGAATCCCGCATTCCGGCCGCGAAGGCCGAGGAGCTTCCCCATGACCGCCCCCCAAGCCGCGACCGCGGCCCGCCCCGCCGTATTCATCAGCACCGCCGACCTGGAGCGGCTGATCGACCTGCTGCCCGAGAGCGTCCTCCCGACCGCGCCGGGCGCCGCCCTGCTGGCCGAGGAGATCGCCCGCGCCCAGATCTGCGCCGAGGACGACATGCCGGCCCGCGTCGTCCGGATCGGCTCCAGGGTCCGCTACCGCGACCTGATCACCGGCCGTGAGCGCCAGGTGCAGGTGGTGATGCCCGGCGACGCCGACATGGACCATGGCCGCATCTCGATCCTGTCGCCCATCGGCGCGGCCCTGATCGGCCTGCCGGAGGAACAGGTCTTCGCCTGGCTGGACGCCGCCGGCGAAGAGCGGCGCATCCAGATGCTTGGGCTGGACGACTGACCGGCCTATGAGCCCTCCCATGAGCGACAGCGAATCCAAGCGCCCCGGCGCCGCCTGCGGCGCGGCCATCCTGCGGGACGGCCGCCTGCTGCTGGTCAAGCGGCTGCGCCAGCCCGAGGCCGATCACTGGGGCCTGCCCGGCGGCAAGATCGACTGGGGCGAAGGCCTCCGCGCCGCCGTGGCCCGCGAGATCGCCGAGGAGGTCGGACTGACCATCACGCCCGACCGCCTGCTGTGCATCGCCGAGACCATCGACAAGGGCGACGGCATGCACTGGGTCGCGCCGACCTATCTCGTGGAAGACGCCGTCGGCGAGGCGGCGCTGCTGGAGCCGGACAAGATGGGCGGCGTCGCGTGGTTCCCGCTGGACGCCCTGCCGGAGCCGCTGACCGACGCGACGAAGGCCGCGCTGGCGGCGCTGAAGGGTTTGAAGAGCTAAGACGGGCGCCCGCCGCCGCCCCTACTCCGTCATTCTCGCGACGAGCGCGAGGATGACGGCTTTTCGGGTCAGACCTTCAGCCCCGCCGTCCGCAGCAGCGCCAGGCAGTAGGCGCGGCGCGCCTCCGGCGGGAACGGGTCGGGCCGGACCAGCAGCCGGTACAGCAGCGCGCCGGAGACCATGTCCAGGAACACCTCCGGATCGACGTCGGCCGCCAGCCGCCCCGCCGTCTTCATCGCCTCCAGCGAGCGGATGAAGGCCGCGCGACGCGGCGCCAGGTAGCCGGACCAGTAGGCCTCCAGCAGCTCCGGATGACTGCGCGCGGCGCCCAGCAGCCGCGCGGTCAGCCTGGCCAGGTCCGGCCGCCCCAGAATGTCCGGCACGCTGTCGGTCATCAGCGCGACGAAGGCGTCCGCATCGACGTCGCCCCAGTCCTCGACGCGTTCGTCGCCGCCTTCGCGGAGGCGACCGATCGCCTCGACCAGCAGAGCCTCCTTGGTCGCCCAACGCCGATAGAGGGTGGCCCGCGTCACCCCGGCGCGCCGCGCGATCTGGTCGATGCTCGCGCCTTCGACCCCCTGCTCGGCGAACAGCGCGACGGCGGCCTCCAGGATCGCCGTATCGGCCGCGGCGCTGCGCGGCCGTCCACGCCCGCCGCTCAATGCGCCAGACCCGGAAAGCCCAGCAGATGCGCGCGCAGGAAGCTCAGCTGGTCGCCGAAGACGGTGGGCCGCACCGCCTCGTCGTAGAACTGGAAATGGGTGCAGGGATACCGGCGCAGCTCGCCGAACGGGGCCCGCAACGCGATCGGCCGGGCCAGTTCCGCGGGCGTCTCGCGGTCACGCTCGGCCAGGGACAGCAGCACCGGCATGGCCAGGCGGCGGGCGCGACGCCCCGGCCGGTAGACGAGCATGTCGAGCAGGGCCCGCGGCGTCACCTGGTTGCGCCAGGTAGGGTTGTCCATCAAGGCCACGGTCCGGGCCGCCTCCCTCGTCGCCATCACCGCCAGTTCGCCCGGCTCGCCGACCGCCTTGACGTAGATCGGCGGCCGACCGAGCCGACTGCCGATCCAGTCGGCCAGCGCCGCCCGCAACAGCCGCCAGGTCTCGGCCCGGTCGCGCCCCTCGACAGCCTTGGGAAAGCCGTTGAACGGAACCTGCGCCACCACGGCGGCCAGACGCGGGTCCTCCGCCGCGACCGCCAGGACGTGGCCGCCGCCGAGCGAGCTGCCCCATAGCGCGACGCGGTCAGGATCGACGGCGGGCAACCCGCGGGCGAAGGCGATGGCGGCCTGCCAGTCCTGCCTCTGCGCCGAAAGATCGACCACCTGCCGGGGCTCGCCGCCGCTCTCGCCGAAGCCCCGATAGTCGAAGGTCAGGACGGTCAGCCCGCCAGCGGCGAAGTCCGCGGCGTTGCGGGCCAGCGAACCTTCCTGCGTCCCGCCGAAACCGTGCGCCATGACCAGGCACGGCCCGACGCCTTCGCCATAGACATAGCCGATGCACTCGGCGCCGTTCGACCAGAAGGAGACCCGCCTGCGACCGGCCATGCCGCCCACTCCGACACAAATAACGATACAGAATTGCATCGTAAATTGCGGCGACGGTCAAGACGGGATGCCGACGGCAGATGGCCTTATGGCCGGAATGGCGGAGCCTCCAGGGCTGTCCTTCAGGTGAGGCATCCCGGCGAAGGCCGGGACCCAGGTCGCAGGGCTGCGCCTTACGGCGAAACCTCTCCCTGCCGAGCTTGCATCCGGCTCCCGGCCTTCGCCGGGACGATCGGATGAGGGGATCCGCTCCTAGCCCTTCGCCCGCTCGACCGTCTCGACCGACGGGTTGGCGCGCAGGGCGGCGACGATGTTGGTGGCGTGCTTGGCGTCCTTCACGTCGAGGTCGAAGTCGACGTCAAAGCGGTCGTCCTGGCGATGGTGCATGCGCAGGTTGACGATGTTGCCGCCTGCGTCGCCGATCACCGTGCAGACCTCGCCCAGCACCCCCGGGGCATTGAGGATGGTCGCCCGCAGCCGGGTGCGCGAGACGGTGTTGCGCTCGGCGTCCAGCGTCCAGTGCAGGTCGCGCCACAGGTCCTGGCGGTCGTCGTACTTTTCCAGCGTCGGACAGTCGATCGTATGGACGTCGACGGTCTTGGGCCCGACGCTGATGCCGACGATGCGGTCGCCGGGCAGCGGGTTGCAGCACGGACCGAAGTGCAGCGAGGTTCCGGACGCCAGGTCGCCGGTGACGTAGAGCCGCGCCTCCTTGCCGTTCTCGATCCGGCGGCGCGCCGTGACGGCGGCCTTCTCCGACTCGCCCAGGCCGGGGAACAGCACCTCCAGCACGTCGGCGGGCGTGATCCGCCCCCGGCCGATGGCGTCGAACAGCTCGTCCTCGGTCGGCACGGCGAACCGTTCCAGCGCCGGTTTCAGCAGCACGCCCGAACGGGTCTTGCCGACCCGGACGAAGGCCTGGTCCATGGCCGAGACGCCGACGCGAAGGAACTCCTCCTTCTCGGACTGGCGGATATGGCGACGGATGGCGGACCGGGCGCGGCCGGTGATGGTCAGCGACCGCCAGTCCGGCGGCACGGCCGGCTTGGGCCCGCGGATGATCTCGACCACGTCGCCGTTCTGCAGCTGGCTGCGCAGCGGCTTCAGCTCGCCGTTGATCTTGGCCCCGACCGTGGTGTCCCCGACGTTGGTGTGGACCGCATAGGCGAAGTCCAGCGGCATCGCCCCGCGCGGCAGGCTGATCAGCTTGCCCTTCGGGGTGAAGACGAACACCTGGTCGAGGAACATCTCCATCTTGGCGTGTTCGACCAGATCCTCGGCGTCGCCGCCGTGTTCCAGCACCTGGACCAGCTGGCGCAGGTTGGCCAGCGGATCGCGGCCGCCGTCGGCCTCCATCGCCTCGCGGTCGAAGCCGTAGGACTGGTTCTTGTAGCGCCAGTGGGCCGCCACGCCGTCCTCGGCGATGCGGTCCATCAGTTCGGTGCGGATCTGCATCTCGATCCGCATGCCCTTGGGCCCGATCACCGTGGTGTGCAGCGAGCGGTAGTTGTTCCGCTTGGGCGTGGAGATGAAGTCCTTGAACCGCTCGGGCACGCAGGGCCAGTGGCGGTGGATCAGGCCCAGCGCCCGGTAGCAGTCCTCCTCGCTGTCGACGATCACGCGGAAGGCGTAGATGTCCGACATCTGGGAGAAGCCGATCGACTTGCGCTGGAGCTTCCGCCAGATCGAGAACGGATGCTTCTCGCGGCCGAACACCCGGGCCGGGATGTTCTCGGCCTCGAGCAGGCGGGTGATCTCGCCGCTGACCTGTTCGACGGCCTGGCCCTGGTCGGCCCGCATCGCCTCCAGGCGGCGCTGCAGGGCGTGCCGGGCGACCGGGTTCAAGTGCTCGAACGCAAGCTCTTCCAGCTCTGTGCAGATGCGGTGGCAGCCGATGTTGCGCGCCAGCGGGGCGTAGATGTCCAGCGTCTCGCGCGCGATCCGCTCGCGCTTGGCCGGCTTGGAGATGAAGCCCAGCGTCCGCATGTTGTGCAGGCGGTCGGCCAGCTTGACCATCAGGACGCGGACGTCCTTGGAGATGGCCAGGATGAACTTGCGCAGGTTCTCGGCCTGGCGCGTATGTTCGGCCGCGAGCTCCAGCTTGGATAGCTTGGTCACGCCCTCGACCAGCTCGGCCACCTCCTCGCCGAACAGGTCCGCGATCTCCTCGCGGGTGACGGAGGTGTCCTCGATGATGTCGTGCAGCAGGGCGGTGACGATCGAGGCGGTGTCCAGCCGATACTCGGTCAGGATGCCGGCGACTTCGATCGGATGCGCGAAATAGGGATCGCCCGAGGCCCGGGTCTGGGCCCCGTGCATCCGCACCGCATAGACATAGGCGCGGTTGAGCAGTTCCTCGTCGGCGCTGGGGTCGTAGGCCCGGACGCGCTCGATCAGTTCGTACTGGCGAAGGAACTTGGGCCGCGCCGCGGCCTTGGCCGCGGGCGGCAGAGGCGCCTCTCCAGCCTTGCCGGAATCAGGCGCGCTCTGGGGCGGGGCGGCCTCGGCCGCCTCAATCACAAGGGGTTCTGATCCTTCCGGACTCAGTACCGCTCCTCCTGACCGCCGTCGCGGTCGCTCTGCAGGGCGCGGATCAGCTCCGCTTCGCTCATCTGCTGGTGGGACGGATCCTGCAGCAGGGCGACGGTTTCGGCCTCTTCCTCGGCCTCGGTCCGCTCATCCACGCGCTGCAGGGTGCCGATCAGGCTTTCCTTGAGGCCTTCGTTGTCGACGACGTCGTCGGCGATCTCACGCAGGGCCACGACCGGGTTCTTGTCGTTGTCGCGATCGACGAGCAGGGCGGAGCCGGCCGAGATGGCGCGGGCGCGATGGGCCGCGAACAGCACGAGGCCGAAGCGGTTGGGGACCTTCTCGACGCAATCTTCGACGGTGACGCGGGCCATGGAGTCTCTCGGGAGTGTCTAGGAACCGGGCTACATAGAGTTTTGCGCCCCATTGTGCAACGCCGCAAGGGCTCAGCGCGCGTGTTCAACTGTGTCGCACGCGAAAGGAGCCGTTCGGAGCCCCCTCAGAGGCGTGGCAGCCAGAGACCCAGCGCGGCGGCGGCGACTCCCAGCCCCATGACGAGCGCGCCCGCCAGCACGCCGACCGCCATCGCCAGCCGCGCCCCCTCCCCGCCCCGGTCGCGGGCGGCCAGATACAGCTCGACGCCGCCCAGCGGGACCAGCACATGTCCGAAGGCCAGAAAGATGTCGAACGGACCGTCGAAGGCGTCCGTATGGCCGACCGGCCCCTGGTGGATCGCGAACCAGGCCATCATGCCCAGCCGGTAGAACCAGACGGCGTTGATCAGCACGAAAGCGCGCAGGGCCCAGCGGCGGTGGACCGCGAACCGCTTCGCCGCGGCATGGCGCCAGGCCTGGGCTCCACAGACCAGGATCAGGGTCGCGTTCAGGATGTTGCCGGCGGTCATCCAGTTTCCGGCCACCGCGCCGCGCGACAGGGCGATGAAGACGCCCGTGACCGCCGCGACCATGCCGACGCTGAGGAACAGGCGGCCGTTCCAGCGGTGCACCCCCGGCGCGACGCGCCGCAGCCAAGGAACCAGCTGCAGCACCCCGCCGACGGTGACGATCAGCGCCATCAGCAGATGCACGCCCAGCACGGCGTTGCCGGCCGCGTCGCCGCGAACGTAACCGTGCCCGTCCGGCAGCACCCGGTTCCAGCGGTCCATGTCGCCGCCCACCACGCCCAGGCCGTAGAGGCCGGCGATATAGACCGCGAACAGCCAGAGCCCGGCCGCCGAGACCAGCCACCACAGCCTCACGGCCAGGTTCAGCACGCCGTCCGCCCGCCCCGCGAGCACGGCGCGCTTGCTTGTTTCCGACGCCAGTTCCATCAACAACGACCCTGCAGCTATGCGACGCGTCCCGGCGGCAATCTCCGGGAGGCGTCGGCGACGGGCCATGACCGCCGAGACCAGAAACCTGACCCAGACGATCACCCCGACCGCGCCGACGGTCTCGGCGGGCTATGGCCGGGCGCTGTTCGACTATGCGGTCTCGCGTGGCGCGTCGGCGGAGGCGCTGACGGCCGGCGCAGGCCTGGCCGCCGAAGACCTGGCCGACCAGGACGGCCGCCTGCCCCTCGACCGGTTCCTGGCCCTGATCCGGACGGCCAAGGCGCTCTGCGATGCGCCGGCCCTGGTGCTGGAGTTCTGTGCGGCCAGCCGGTTCGAGGCCTTCTCCCTGGTCGGCCTGATCTGCCAGGCCGCCGAGACCATGGGCGAAGGCCTGCGGCAGCTGAACCGCTATCAGCGGCTGGTCACCGAGGCCGGCGGCGACGGCGAGCGTTTCAAGCTGGCGCGCCAGGGCGCCGACCTGTGGCTGGTCGACCAGCGGCCTGACCCGGCAAGCTTCCCCGAACTGACCGAACTCGCCTTCGGGCGGTTCGTCTGCGAGGTGGCGCGGCATTTCGGCGAAGATATCTCGTTCGTGAAGGCCATCGAGGTCGCCCACGCCCGCCCGCCTCACGCCGAGGCCTACGACCGCATCCTCCGCGCGCCGACGCGGTTCGGGATCGGCCGCAACGCCATGCGGATCGACGAGGCCTGGCTGGCGATGAGGACCCACGCCCCGAACCGCTATGTGTTCGGCATCTTCAACGACCGGGCCGACGCCCTGCTGGAGCGGCTGGGACGCGAACGGACCGTCCGCGGCCGGGTCGAGGCCCTGCTCGCCCCCCGCCTGCATATGGGCGAGGCCGCCATGGCCGAGATCGCCGTCCGGCTGGGCATGAGCCGCCAGACCCTCTATCGCCGCCTGAAGGCCGAGGGGACAGGTTTCGACGCCATCGTCGACGACCTGCGCTGCGCCCTGGCCGACGGCTACCTGGACAGCGAGCGGTTGTCGGTGAACGAGACGGCCTATCTGCTCGGCTTCTCGGACCCCAGCGCCTTCTCCCGCGCCTACAAGCGCTGGACCGGCGCCAGCCCGACGGCGCGGAAGGACCGCTAGAGCGGCCGACGCCATCCCGGTCATCCCGGCGAAGGCCGGGCCCCGGATCCAAGCTCGGCGGGGCGTGATTTCGCGGCGCGGCCTTGCGACCTGGATCCCGGCCTTCGCCGGGACGACCGGATGGAGGATGAAGTCGGCGGAAGCGAATGAGCATGCCGCTACAGCGGCGTCGCGTCCGCTCCGACCGTCGCGCGCGCGGCGAGATCGGCCGCCGTCTCGCTCAATGTCGGGTGCCGCCACTCCGGCGCGACCTGCGCTAGCGGCCCCATCACGAACAGCCGCTCATGCGCCCGCGGATGCGGCAGAACCAGCCCCGGCCCCGCGAGCACCGCGCGGCCGTGGGCGATCAGGTCCAGATCGAGTGTCCGGGCGGCGTTGGTCTCGCTTCTGACCCGGCCGAAGTCGCGTTCGAGCGCGTGCAGAATCGCCAGGGCCTCCGCCGGCCCCGACCGGGTCTCCGCCAGGACCACGCCATTGACGAAGGCCGGCGCCGTCGGGTCGGGCCAGGCCGCCGACCGCCACCAGCCAGACCGCGCGATCACCGTCAGGCCACGCGCCGGAAACGCCGCCAGGGCCGCCTCCAGCAGGGCCTCGCACGAGCCGTAGGGTCCCGCTAGGTTGCTCCCCAGGGCGATGACGACGGATTCGTCTGTTTTGAATTGAGAATTTTTACTCAAGGATTTGAAATCTTGACCTTTTACCCGACCGACAGGCTCGCCCTGTTCATCGATGGGGCCAACCTCTACTCCCAGGCCAAGGCCCTGGGGTTCGACATCGACTACAAGAAGCTGCTGGACGAGTTCCGCAAGCGCGGGGTGCTGATCCGCGCCTACTACTACACCGCCCTGGTCGAGAACGGCGACGACTTCTCGCCGATCCGCCCCCTGGTCGACTGGCTCGACTACAACGGCTTCTCGGTGGTGACCAAGCCGGCCAAGGAGTTCACCGACGCCCAGGGCCGCAAGCGCTGGCGCGGCGACATGGACATGGAGATCGCCGTCGACATGATGGAGATCTCGGCCAAGGCCGACCATCTGGTGCTGTTCTCGGGCGACGGCGACTTCCGCCCCCTGGTCGAGGCGATCCAGCGCAAGGGCGTCCGCGTCACCGTGGTCTCGACCGTGAAATCCCAGCCGCCGATGTGCAGCGACGACCTGCGCCGCCAGTGCGACAGCTTCGTCGACCTGGCCGACCTGGGCGACATCATCGGCCGGCCGCAACGCGTGCATCAGCCGCGCATCGCCGAGACCCGCACCCGCGCCGAACTGGACGCCGACGATGAACTTTGACATCCCGCTCGCCATCGCGGGATCCAGTCGGGCCGAGCCCGCTCGCGACTGTCCGCTGTGCCCGCGCCTGGTCGAATACCGGGCCGAGAACGCCCGCCAGAACCCGGACTGGTGGAACGGCCCCGCCCCCTCGTTCGGCGACCCGGCCGCGCGGCTGATGATCGCCGGCCTGGCGCCGGGCCGCACGGGAGCCAACCGCACCGGACGGCCGTTCACCGGCGACCACGCCGGCTGGCTGCTCTACGACACCCTGCGCAAGACCGGCTTCGCGGCCGGCCGCTACGATCCGAACGGCGACGACGACCTGCGGCTGATCGACTGCACGATCACCAACGTGGTCCGCTGCGCCCCGCCGCAGAACAAGCCGGAGACCTCCGAGGAGAAGAACTGCGGCCCCTTCTTCACCGCCAAGCTGGCGGAACTGGACAGGCTGCAGGTCATCGTCACCCTGGGCGACGTGGCGCGGCGCAGCGTGCTGCGGGCGATGGGGCTGAAGGCCTCGATCGGCCAGCCCGGCCACGGCTCGCAGTTCCAGGCCGGCCCCTATACGATCATCAACAGCTATCACTGCTCGCGGCTGAACACGAACACAGGCCGCCTGACCGCGCCGATGTTCGAGGAGATCTTCCAGCGGGCCAAGGCGCTGCTGAAATAGGGGGAAGTCATGTCAGGAGCGGCGGGCGGCTTCCTGAGGGTGTTCCGCGAGATCGACGGATCACGTTATGTCGCGGTGATCGATCTGGACTGAGGTCCCGTTTTGAAAGGCTCCGCTATGTCGTCTCTTCCCGTCGAAGGCTCCTGCCGTTGCGGCCAGGTGAAGATGCGGGTCAGCGCGCCGCCGATGCTGACCATGGCCTGCCACTGCACCGGCTGCCAGAAGATGACCGCCGGCCCGTTCTCGCTGAGCGTGATGATCCCCGCGCCGGGCTTTGCGGTGATCGAGGGCGAAACGGCGATCGGCGGCCTGCACGGCGCCGACCTGCACCACCACCACTGCCCGCGCTGCATGAGCTGGCTGTTCACCAAGGTCGAGGGGGTCGACTTCTTCGTCAACGCCCGCTCGACGATGTTCGGAGTTCCCGAGTGGAACACGCCCTACCTGGAGAGCTTCACCGACGAGAAGCTGCCCTGGGCCTCCACGCCGGCCGTGCGCAGCTTCCCCCGCTTCCCGGAAATGGCGGACTTCGAGGATCTGATGAGCGGCTACGCGGCCGGCCAGGGCGCGACCGGCGGCTGAGCCGTCACGCGGCGCCGCGCGTGGCCGCCGCCGCCAGCAACGGCGCGCCGAAGGGGTCCAGGTCGACGCCCGCGACCGTCAGCCCTCCGGCGCTCAGCAAGGCCGGCAGCCGCGCCGCCAGGTCCTCGGCCCGCGCGCGGCCCGGGGTCTCATAGACCAGCAGCAGGCGGCCGCCGGGCTTCAGCAGCCCGCGAACGGCCGGAACCGCGGCGTCAGGGGCGGTCCAGAACAGATTGACGTTGATCGCGAAGACCGCGTCGAAGCGGCGATCCCGCAAGGCGTCGCCCGTCATGTCCGCGGCGATCACCTCCAGCCGGCCGGCGGCGATCCAGGCCGCGTTGGCCGCGCGGGCCGCCGCCACGGCCGTATCGGAGCGATCGATGGCGACCAGCCGCCCCTCGCCGAGCCGGGCGCAGACCAGGCCGGCGGCGACGCCGCGGCCGCAGCCGATCTCGAGCAGGGTTTCGTCCGGACGAATGGACAGGCGATCGACGGCCCAGGCGATCCGCGTCGGAACCGCGCCGGCCATGCGCCTCAGCCCTTGTCCCGCATCAGGCGGGCCTTGTCGCGCTGCCAGTCGCGCTCGGCGGCGGCCTCGCGCTTGTCGTGGGTCTTCTTGCCCTTGGCCAGGCCGATCTCGAGCTTGGCGATGCCCTTCTCGTTCCAATAGAGCTTGGTCGGGATCAGGGTCCGCCCGTCCCGCTGCACCGCGCCGATCAGCTTGCCGATCTGCTTGCGGTGCAGGAGGAGTTTCCGGGGCCGCCGAGGCTCGTGGTTGAAGCGGTTTCCGCCCGCGTAGGGCGGGATGTCGGCGTTGATCAGCACGATCTCCTGACCTTCGACCGCCGCATAGGATTCGGCGATGTTCGCCCGACCGACGCGCAGGCTCTTCACCTCGGTGCCGGTCAGGACCAGGCCCGCCTCCACCGTTTCCTCGATGAAGTAGTCGTACCGCGCGCGACGGTTCTCGGCGATGGGTTTGGTCACGAGTTGATCAGTCCGGCGTCCCGCATGGCCGCCAGAATCTGGGGTTTCACCGCGTCGGAGCAAGGGGCGATCGGCAGGCGCACCTCCTCCGAGCACAGACCGAGCTGCGCCAGGGCGAACTTGGTCGGCGACGGCGAGGCGTCCAGGAACAGCGCCTTGTGCAGCCGGATCAGGCGATCCTGCCAGTACAGGGCGGTGTCGTAGTCCTTGTTCAGGCAGGCGGCGTAGAAGGCCGACACCGCGTCCGGGGCCACGTTCGAGGTCACGCTGATGCAGCCGTGGCCGCCGTGCGCCATGTAGCCCAGGCCCGTGGGATCGTCGCCCGACAGCATCACCCAGTCGTCGCCGCAGGTCAGGCGCTGGATGCTGATCCGGGTCAGGTCGCTGGTGGCGTCCTTGATCCCGACGACGTTGGGCAGCTTCGACAGCCGCTCCAGGGTCTCGTTGGAAATGTCCGCCACCGTGCGGCCGGGCACGTTGTAGGTGACGATCGGGATCTGCACCGCGTCGTTGATGGCCTCGTAGTGGCGGTAGATGCCTTCCTGGCTCGGGCGGTTGTAGTAGGGCGCGACGACCAGCACCGCATCGGCGCCGACGCTCTTGGCGTAGCGGGCCAGGTCGATCGACTCGGCGGTGGCGTTGGAGCCGGCGCCGGCGATCACCGGCACGCGCCCGCGCGCGGTCTTCACGCACAGCTCGACCACGCGTTTGTGCTCGTCATGGCTCAGCGTCGAGGTCTCGCCGGTCGTGCCGACGGGAACCAGGCCGTGGATGCCGCCCGCGATCTGGCGTTCGACGAGCGCCACGAAGGCGTCTTCGTCGACCGCGCCGTCACGGAACGGGGTGATCAGGGCGGTGAAGGCGCCCCGGAAGGGAATGTGAGGCATGACGTGTCGCAAAAGGCCGTGAGATCGCCGCTTTCGATTGCGGCTATGGAGAGGGCGCGGACAATATGTCCCCCCGCCGGGCCGAAGCAATGGCTCGCGCGTGTGAATCGCTCAGGAGACGAAGGTTTGGCGTTGATCGGTCGGAAGTGGGGGACGGGGGCGGTTCTGACCGCGATATTGGCGAGCGCGGCGGCGGCCCAACCGGCCGGCGTCAGTACGCCGCAAACCGTGTCCACGCCTCAGACCGCCTATGGTCAGCGCGTTTCCGACATGGACGCCGCCAACCTGCGCGCGGCGCTCAACGGAACCTCGGCGGCCAACATCCGGATGGCGATGGATTCGATCCAGGACGCCACGGCCAGGAAGATCGCGCTGTGGGCCCTGGTCGACCGATTCCCCGAATCGCTGAGCTTCTTCGAGGCCGACGCCGCGCGTCGCGACCTGAACGGCTGGCCGCGCCAGGCCAAGCGCCAGGCCGCCGCCGAGAAGCTGCTCGAGACCTCGGGCCTGGGTCCCGACCGCATCGTCGCCTGGTTCGGCGGCGTCGAACCGGAGACGGCCGAAGGCGCCATCGCCCTGGCCGGCGCCTACCGCGCGACCGGCAAGGAGACCGAAGCCCGCGACCTGGTCCGCCGCTGGTGGCGCGAGAAGCTGTTCGAGGCCGATCCGCAGCGCTCCATGCGCGCCCGCTTCGGCCAGTACCTGACCGAGGACGATCACCTCCGCCGCGCCGACGTCCTGCTCTACGGGCCGCAGGGACCGGCGGCGCGCGACCATGTCTCGCAGCTGATCGGCCCCTACCGCCAGGTCGGCGAGGCCCGCCTCGCCTTCCGCGCCAACCAGCGCACGGCGAACGACCTGGTCGCGGCGATGACCCACGAGCAGCGCCAGGATCCGGGTCTGATCTCCGAACAGGCTGACTACTTCCGCCGCCAAGGGCTGGACAGCTCGGCGCGCAGCCTCGCCCGCGGCCTCAAGCCCGCTCCGACCAACGAGCTGGGCGGACGCGTCTGGACCAACGGCCGCAAGCGGATGGTGGTCGACGCCCTGCAGGCCGGCGACAGCCAGGCGGCCTACCATATCGCCGGCAGCACCGGGGCGACGGTCGGCGTCGAGGCCTCGGAAGCCGAGTTCTACGCGGGCTGGATCGCTCTCACCCGCCTGCGCGACGCCAAGGCGGCCGAGCGGCATTTCGCCGTCCTGGCGGGCGCCGGCACCTCGCCGCTGACCCGCAGCCGGGCGCTGTACTGGCAGGGCCGCGCCGCCGAAGCGCTGAACAAGCCGTCCGAGGCGCAGGGCTTCTATCGCCAGGCCGCCGAGTTCTACACGACCTTCTACGGCCAGCTGGCCGGCGAAAAGGCCGGGATCAAGACCCTGACCCTGGGCAAGGACCCCGCCGTCACCCAGGCCGACCGCGCCCGCTTCGAGGGCCGCGAGCTGGTCCGGGCGATCCGTGTCCTGGTCGAGAGCGGCAACCGCGACACCTTCAAGGTCTTCACCCTGCACCTGGACGACACCCTGCCCACGGCGGCGGAGTGCGCCCTGCTCTACGACCTGGCCCGCGGCTACGGCGACTTCGACACCGCCATGCGGGTGATCCGCACGGCCGCCCAGCGCGGCATGATCATGCCCGAGCGCGGCTATCCGCTGCTGAACTACCGCGAGGCGCCCGGCGACGCCGAGAAGGCCTTCGTGCTGTCGATCACCCGGCAGGAGAGCAACTTCGATCCCCGCGCCCGGTCCAGCGCCGACGCCCGCGGCATGATGCAGCTGCTGCCCAGCACCGCGCGGGTCGTGGCCCGCAAGCTGGGCGACGACTATGTCGAGAGCCGCCTCTACGAGGCCGAATACAACATGCGGCTCGGCGCGCGGTACCTGGGCGACATCATCGGCAACTTCGGCGGCAGCTACGTGATGGCGGCCGCCGGCTACAACGCCGGGCCGGGTCGCCCGCTGCAGTGGATCCAGATCTGCAGCGATCCGCGCGGAGCCAGCACCGACGCCCTCGACTTCATCGAATGCATCCCCTTCTCGGAGACGCGCAACTACGTCATGCGGACCACCGAGACGATGATGGTCTATCGCGCCCGGCTGAACGGCGGCAGCACGCCGCTGGTCCTGAGCCAGGAAATCAATCGCGGGACCAAGCCGACCCTGCTGCCCAGCGGCCCGCAGCCATACGTCCCAGGCGGATCGGCTTTCCCCTACAACCGCCCGGAAGGCGCGACGGGGACCAGCGACCCGCAGTAGATCCGTCAGGCCAGACGCCGCGCCGCGACCACCGGTCCGGCCGGCGTCTGGATCAGCTCGCCGTCGAGGCCGAACGCCTGCCGAAGCACCGCGGGCGACAGCGCCTCGGCCGGCGGTCCCTCGGCGGCGACCCGGCCGCCCTTCAGGATCAGCAGCCGGTCGCAGCCCCGGGCCGCCAGGGTCAGGTCGTGCAGGGTGACGACCACCGCCGCGCCCCGCGCCGCCTCCTGCCGCAGCAGGTCGAGGGTCAGGAACTGGGCGTCGGGGTCGAGGCCGGCGGCCGGCTCGTCGGCGATCAGCAGCGGCGCGCGCGTCGCCAGCAGCCGGGCCAGCAGCACCCTCGCCCGCTCCCCGCCGGACATGTCCAGCACCCCGCGGCGCTCGAAGCCGGCCAGGCCCACGCGCCCCAGCGCCTCGGCGGCGATCGCGCGGGCCCGGGCCACGGGCAGATCGGGCGCGCCCAAGGCGGCGATCTCCAGCGCGGCCAGGTTCCAGCCGACGCGGCGTTCCTGCGGCAGATAGCCGGCCAGGCGGGCTCGCTCCGGTTCGGACAGCGCCGCGACGGGCCGTCCGGACAGGCGCGCGGCGCCCGCCTCGGCCCTGAGCAGACCCAGCCCCGCGCGCAGCAGGGTGGTCTTGCCCGAGCCGTTGGGCCCGAGCACGCCCAGCACCTCGCCCGGACGGACGACGAGGCCGGCGCCGTCCAGCGCCCTGTGGCCGCCCTGGCGCACGACCAGGCCCTCGATCTCCCAGGCCGCTCCCTTCAAGGCCGCGCCGTTCATCGCCGCCAGCTCCGCGAGGCGCGCCAGGCGACCAGGGCGAACAGCGGCGCGCCGAACAGGGCTGTGACCACCCCGAGCTTGAGTTCCTGCTCCGTCGGAATGACCCGCGCCGCCAGATCGGCCAGGACCAGCAGGATCGCGCCGGCCAGCGCCGAGGGCAGCAGGGTCCGGGCCGGATCGTCCCCCGCGCGCCGCCTCACCAGATGCGGGGCGGCCAGGCCGACGAAGCCGATGACGCCGGCGCTGGCCACCGCCGCCCCGGCCAGGATGGCCGCGCCGCCGACGGCGGCCGCGCGCAGCCGCGCCATGGGCAGGCCGGACAGCGCCGCCGTCTCCTCACCCAGGGTCAGCATGCGCAGGCCGCCGGCCGACCAGGCGACCAGGCCCGCCCCGGCCGCCAGGACCGGCGCCAGGCGCAGGACGTCGGGCCAGTCGCGGTTGGCCACCGAGCCGAGCATCCAGTTCAGCACCTCGGTCGCCTGCACCGGCGAGGCGGCGAAGTTGTAGACCAGCGAGGTCAGCGCTCCGGCGAAGGCCGAGATCGAGACGCCGAGCAGGATCAGCGCCTCCGGCTCGCGGAACCGGGCGGCCAGGGCGACCACAACCACGCCGGCGATCAGCGCGCCGGCCAGGGCCGAGCTCTCGATCGCCCAGGGGATGGCGGCCAGGCCGAACATGATCGCCAGCCCCGCGCCGAGGCCGGCGCTGGCCGATACGCCCAGCACGCCCGGATCGGCCAGCGGATTGCGCAGCAGACCTTGCAACGCCGCGCCCGCCAGCCCCAACGCCGCGCCGACCAAGGCGGCCGTGACCGCTCGCGGCGCCCGCAGGGTCCACAGGATCTCGCCGGCCGAGGAGGCCGGGGCGGTCAGCGCCTGCAGATACTCGCCCGGCGTCAGCGCGGTCTCCCCGGCCAGCAACGCCAGGACCAGGACGAGGGTCAGCAGGACCGCCAGCAGAATCGATCCCGAACGGCCGGTCATCGGGCCGCCTCGGCGATGGTCTCGACGCCTTCGCCGATGAACCAGGCCGGGCAGCCGATCATCGACCCCGGCAGCGAGGCGACGGTGCGCCCCTCCAGCCGTTTGCGCAGCGCCTGGTGCCGCCCCGGTCCCCAGCGGGTCATCGCGGTCGAGACATCCTTGAAGAAACCCAGGACGAAGGCGGCCGGCGTGTCGCGCACCAGGGTCTCCAGCGGGATCGGCTCCCAGGCGGCGCCCGATACCAGATTGGTTAGTCCGGCCGCCCGCAGCATGGCGTCCATCAGGGTGCCGCCGCCCGAGGTGTAGCCGCTGGGCGTCAGGTACAGGGCCTTGCGGCCGCCCCACGCGTCCTTCGACCGCGCCAGCCGCGCGTCCATGTCGGCGATCAGGGCCTCGCCGCGAGGCTGCTGGCCCAGCGCGGCCGCCACGCCCCTGACATTGGCGCGAACGGTCGCAAAGTCCGTGGCGTCCTCGATCCTGACGACCTTGATCCCGCGACGGTCGAGCGCCTCGCCGATCCGGGCGTCGCCGCCCCAGTAGCGGACCACGACGTCCGGCTTGAGGCTCAGGACGGTCTCGGTGGTCGCGCGACGGATGGGCAACCCCTTTGCCTGAGCATGCATGTAGGAGTCCGGGTCGTCGGCCCGGGCGGACACGCCGACGATCGCCTCGCGCGGGCTCAAGGCCACGACATACTGGTCCGCGCAACTGTCCAGCGACATCACGCGGGGCGAGGCCGAAGCCGGCCCTGCGAGCGCCAGCCCCGCCGCCAGAGCGACGGCGTAACGAAGCGGCGCCGGCATGGGATCAGTCCGTGACGAGACCGTACAGCAGGCCGTCGAGCAGCACCGCGCGGAGTTCGTCGGCCGGCGCCCAGTTGAAGCCCGACTTGGTCAGCAGCAGCGACACAAGGCCGTGACAGGCCGCCCACATCGACTGGGCGGCGCTGTCCACGGTTCCCGTGCGCAGACGCCCGGAAGCGCCGATCTCGCGCACCACGCCGACGAACTTCTCGTAGCAGCGATCGCCCAGCGCCTGGGTCGCAGCCTGTTTCGCTTCCGACAGCACGCCGGCCGGGCCGCAGAACACCAGCTGGTAGGCGTTCGGATTATCCATCGCGAAGGCCATGTAGGCGTCGAGCATCAGCCGCACGCGAGCGACCGCGTCGATCGGCCGGGCGGAAATCTCCAGATTGATGTTCAACAGTTGTTCGATCGCGCCGTCGCAGATCTCGAGCAGGATCTCGTCCTTGTCCCGAAAGTGCATGTACAGCGCCGTCGACGAGACGCCGACTTCATCCGCGATCTTGCGGATCGTCGCGCCATGATAACCTTCGGCGATGAAGATCCGCTCGGCCGCCTGCAGGATTTCCCCCCGCCGCAGGTGGCCGTCGCCCTTCGGTTTACGTGCAGATCGCTGCGGCTTCTTCAAGGTCGTTGTCACGACTCGGCTCATCCCCTGGCGTTCCCCTTAGGACACTAAACGGCAATCACCTGGGGGCGGCAAGCGGCCAAACCGCCGCGCGACAGCTTTTGGTTGCATCGTTAACGATTCCCTCTTGACGCGCATTCGTGCGCCTCCCTTGAGTCGCGGCTGGGCGGCGACCGGGGGAGTGCATGGCCTGGCAGGACGATTTGACGGCGCATCGTCGCCGCCTCAAGCGCACGCGTGTCCTTCGCAGACCGGCGCCGAGGCTGGCCGGAGACGCCGATACGCTCCACAGACGCGGCGCGGCCTGCCCGCCCGATCGGCTGCAGTGGACCTTGCTCCTTCTCGCGGCCGGATTGCCGGTCGCCGGCCTGCTGCTGGCGCCGGCTACGGCCTGGGCGATTCTGCATCCGCTGTTTTTCGTCGCCTTCACCCTCGGCGCGGGACTTCGTCTCGTCGCCGCCCTGACGCCGCGCGAAGGGGTCACGCCGCCGCCGATCCACGAGGCGGATCTGCCCCGCTACACCATCATCGCGCCGCTCTACGGCGAGGCGGACATCGCTCCAGACCTGATCGCCGCCCTGGAGGCGCTCGACTACCCGCGAGACCGTCTTCAGGCGCTGGTGGCGCTGGAGGCCGACGACACGGCGACCCTGGCGGCTCTGCACCGGCTGGACCTGCCGTCCTTCATCGAGGTGATCGTCGCCCCGCCCGGCCACCCGCGCACCAAGCCCCGCGCCTGCAACGTGGCGTTGGAGCTGGCGACCGGAGATCTGCTCACGATCTATGACGCCGAGGATCGTCCCGACCCCGGCCAGCTGCGAGAGGCGGCGGCGCGGTTCGCGACCGGGTCGCCGCGACTGGCCTGCCTGCAGGCGCCGTTGCGCATCGACGTCGACCGCCGCTTCATTCCGGCCCAGTTCGGCCTCGAATACGCGGTGCAGTTCGAGGTCGTGCTGCCGTTCCTGGTCCGCATCGGGCTGCCCTTTCCGCTCGGCGGCACGAGCAACCACTTCCGGATCGAGCCCCTGAAGGCGCTCGGCGGGTGGGACGCCTGGAACGTCACCGAAGACGCCGACATGGGCTTTCGACTGGCGTCCGAGGGCTACGAGCTCGGCATGCTGGAGCGCCCGACGCTGGAGCCGCCGCCCCGGAACCTGCGCGAATGGCTGCCGCAGCGGACCCGCTGGGTGAAGGGCTACATGCAGACCTTCGGAGTCCAGGCTCGCAACCCGCCGCACTGGCGGACCGGCGCCGCGGCCTCGCTGCTCCTCACCCTGGGCGTGGCCATCGCCGCCGCCCTGCTGCACGGCCCCATGGTCGCCTGGACGCTCATCGGCGGCCTCGGCCGGCTGGCCGGCGAGATCGACTGGGTGACGCCGCTGGACCTTTGGCTGTTCGGTTTCGGCTGGATCGCCGCGGGCCTGGCCGCGGTGGTCGGCGGCCGTCGCGCCGGACGTCCCGTGGGGGTTCGCGACCTGCTCATCGCGCCCTTCTACTGGCCGCTGCATTCCCTCGCCGGGGCCCACGCGATCTATCAGCTGTTCACCAAGCCGCACCACTGGGACAAGACCCCGCATCGAGCGGATCACGGCGCGCGGACTGGACAGGCGCGCGCCTGACCCGTATCCGCCGGGCGATGACCCAAGGCCCGATCATCGCCGACGCTCCCAGCCTGATGCGCACCACGGGCTGGGCGGACTACGCCCTGCTCGACAGCGGCGGCGGCCGCAAGCTGGAGCGCTACGGCCCCTACCGCGTCGTGCGGCCAGAGCCGCAGTGCCTATGGACGCCCCGCCTGGACGCCAAGGCCTGGGATAGCGCCGACGCCGTCTTCGACCCGACCGACGAGGACGAAGCCGGCCGCTGGCGCTTCAAGGGCAAGCCGGTCGAGAGCTGGGCGTTGGCCTGGAACCAGGCGCGCTTCCATGGCCGCTTCACGAATTTCCGCCATCTGGCCTTCTTCCCCGAGCAGGCGGCCAACTGGGAATGGCTGGACGCTCGTCAGCGCGCCGCCGGCCGACCGCTGAAGATCCTGAACCTGTTCGGCTACACCGGCGTCGCCAGCCTGGTCTGCTCCCTGGCCGGCGCCCAGGTGACCCACGTCGACGCCTCGAAACAGTCAGTCCAGCGCGCCCGCGAGAACGCCGAGCTGTCCGGCGTCGCCAACGTCCGCTGGATCGTCGAGGACGCCCGTCGCTTCGTTCAGCGCGAGGACCGCCGCGGCAACCGCTACGACGGGATCATCCTGGATCCGCCGAAGTTCGGCCGCGGACCGGACGGCGAGGTGTGGCGCCTGTTCGAGGACCTGCCGGAGATGATCGGCCTGTGCGGCGGCCTGCTGTCGGACGACGCCTCCTTCCTGATCCTCAACGCCTACGCCGCCCGCATCTCGGGCGCCTCGATGGCCGGCCTGGTCGCCGAGGCGGTGAACAGGCCCGGCCGCGTCGACTGGGGCGAGCTGGCCCTGGTCGAGGAGGCCGGCGAGCGGCAGGTCGGCCTCTCCTTCTTCGCGCGGTGGTCCTCGTGAGCCGGCTCGTCACCTCCCACAGCAACCCCACCGTCAAGGCGGTGAAGGCTCTCCACATGCGCAAGGCGCGCGAGGAGAGCGGCCAGTTCCTGGCCGAGGGCCTGAAGATCGTCACCGAAGCGGTCGAGCTGGGCCACGCGCCGAAGATCCTGCTCTACGGCAAGGACGCCGACGGCCATCCGCTGCTGACCAGGGCCGTCGCGGCGACCGAGAAGGCCGGCGGCGAGGTCATCGAGGTCAATCGCGAGATCCTCGAGAAGATCGCCAAGCGGGACAATCCGCAGGCCGTGCTCGCCGTCTTCGACCAGCGCTTCACGCCGCTGCAGACCTTGGAGCCGCAGGCGGCCAAGGTCTGGGTCGGGCTGCACCGCGTGCGCGACCCCGGCAACCTGGGCACCATCATCCGCACGGCCGACGCGGCCGGCGCCGGCGGGGTGATCCTGGTCGGCGACTGCTGCGACCCCTACTCCGTCGAGGCCGTGCGGGCGACGATGGGTTCGATCTTCGCCGTGCCGATCGCCAAGGCCGCCGAGGCTGAGTTCATCGCCTGGCGCGACCGCTGGCCGGGTTCGGTGGTCGGCACCCTGCTGACCGCTACGGTCGACCACAAGAGCGCCGACTATCGCCGCCCCTCCCTGGTCCTGATGGGCAACGAACAGGCCGGCCTGACGCCCGAGCTGGCGGCCCTCTGCGACGTCAACGTCAAGATCCCCATGCGCGGCCGCGCCGACAGCCTGAACCTGTCGGTGGCCACGGGGATCATGATCTATGCGGCGGGAGACTGACGCGAGAGGTTGCGAATGTCGGCCGGCGGTCCCCCGCTCCGTCCTTCGGCCGTCAGCCGCCCAGGCGGCTCAACGGAAGGACCATCGACATGACCCGCTACATCCTCAGCATCATCCAGCCCGACGGCCCGCCCCCGCCGCCCGAGATCCTCGACCCGATCCTGGCCGACCTGGCCAAGGTCAACGCCGACATGACCGCCGCCGGCGTCCGGGTGATGGCCGTCGGCCTGACGCCGCCCAGCCAGGCCTTCGTGGTCCGCACCGGCCGCGGCAAGCCGGCCGTCACCGACGGCCCCTTCGCCGAGACCAAGGAACATATCGGCGGCTTCACCATCATCGACGTGGCGACTCTCGACGAGGCGCGGGACTGGGCGACCCGGCTGGCGACGGCGATCACCCTGCCGATCGAGGTGCGGGCGCTGTACTCCGACTAGGCGAGCGACGGGTTCGCCTCCGCTCCGCCCATTTTTGGAGCGCGCGGCGCAAGCGGCGTCCCTGAGCGTGCTACGGCCGCAGACGCTGCTGCGCCGCGCGAATGTCGCGCCCGAAGCGGATCTCGTCCGGATCCGTCGGCGCGGTCGCCGGCGTCACGACGGCCGGGGGGATGCCGACACCCTCGTAGACCTTGCCGTCCGCCAGACGGTAGACCTCGTTCGACAGACCCAGGCGCCAGCCGTTCGGCAGGGTCTTGTCCAGCACCTCCGAATGCGCCCCTTGCGTCGGCTGACCCAGCGTCGTGACGTTCGGCAGGACCCGCAGCCGCATCACCAGCGCCTCGGCCGCGCTGGTCGTGCGTTCGCCGACGAGCACGACGACCGGCCCTTCGAAGCGCGGGCAGGCGCCGGGCTCGACATAGGCCTCATAGGCCGGCCCCTGCCCGGCGCCGTCCTTGGCCGCCTTGCTGTAGGCCAGGCGCCTCCGGTCCGCGAAGCAGCCGGCGATCAGATCCGCGAAGGCCTCCGACCCGCCCGGATTGACGCGCAGGTCCAGGATCAGGCCGCGCACTCCGGCCAGCCGGCTGAACGCGGTCGTCAGCGCCTGGGTCGCCGCTCGCTGATCCGCCGCGGCGCTGGTGTTGGCCGGCCAGCCGACCGGGCCCGCGTCGAACCCGCCCATCGTGGGCACGGCGATGTAGCCGACATCGTCCGGGGTCCTGCCGAAGACCAGGCGCTCGTGGGCGAGGGTCTCCACCTTCCCGGCCAACGGGCTGTCGGACTTGGCGAGATAGGCCAGCAGGGCAGCCTGGATCGGTGCGATCGGCGAGGCGTCGCCGCGGCGCGCCTGGAACCGCCGCTGCCCGTCGACGAGCCGTGTGTGCGGATCGTGGAGCTTGCCCAGCATCTCGGTGAAGATCGGCCAGGGATCTCCCTTGGAGCCCAACGCCTGGACCTTCGGACGATACTCGCGGCGGACCGCCGTCCAGTCGACGCCGCGCGCCGTGAAGAAGGGATAATGCTCGTCGAGCATCGCCCAGAGCGTGTCGAAATTGACCAGCGGATCGGCCGACGGACCGGACGGCCAGTCACAGGGCTTCGGCAGGCCCGCAATCCGCTCGAAGCCGATGTGCATCTCGTCGCCGGTGAGCAGGAACCGTCCCGGCCCCGCCGGCGTGATCGCGCCCATGTCCGACAGGTCTTCGATGAAGTCGCCCCGCACGCAGCGGCCGCCGTCGAAGTCGTAGAGCTGGGCGCCCCTGGAGCTGACGTCCAGCACATAGCCGTAGCCCTGGCTGCGCCAGACACCCGGCTCGGGAACCGGTTGCGCGGTCAGCGCCGCCGCCAGGCCCAGTGCTGCGATCATGTCGTCCCCCGGAGGTTTCAGCAGACGCTAAAGGCGGCCGAACGCTCCCGCGCCTTAAATCCCCGTAACCTTCCCGCCCTCAGGTTCCGCGTGGCTTGGCCCGGGTCGTAGCCTGGGCGGCCCAGGGCTCCTCCGGCCAGACGTGGCGCGGGTAGCGGCCCTTCATCTCGGTGCGGACCTCCTTCCAGCTCCCGCGCCAGAAACCCGGCAGGTCCCTGGTCACCTGGATCGGGCGATGGGCGGGCGACAGCAGCGCCAGGGTCAGCGGCACGCCGGCCGCGGTCGGGTGTTCGGATAGCCCGTAGAACTCCATCACCCGCCCCTCGACGCGCGGTCCGCCCTCCGCGGCGTAGTCGATACGAAAGCGACTGCCGGTCGGGGCCTCCCAACGCGCCGGCGCCTCCTGGTTCAGGCGCTGAGCCAGGTCCCAGGGCAGCAGGGTGCGGATGGCGTCCGCCACCGCATCGTCGGCGAGATCGGCCAGCGACCGCTTGCCGACCAGCAGCGGCTCCAGCCATTCGTCGAGGCGCTCGACCAGCACCGGCTCGGACAGGTCCGGCCAGGCCTCCGGTCGACGGGCATGCAGGAAGACCAGCCGCTCCAGCAGGGACGCCGTGCGCTCGCCCGGCTTCAGCGCCGCCAGGCCTTCGCGCCGGACCCGGTCGGCCAGGGCGCGGGCGATCATCTCCGGGTCCGGCCTGTCGATCAGGCGATCCTCGACGACCAGCCGGTCGAGCTTGAGCAGACGGCGGCCCCGAACCTTGCCGTCGCCCTCGATCTCCAGCCGCTCTTCGCGGGTCAGGCGGTCGGCGAAAGCCTCGCGCAGGGCGGTCTCGTCCAGCGGCGCGGCCAGCAGGATGCGGTCGCGCTGCCCCCCGCCGCCCAGTTCGCCGACGGCGACCCATTTTTCGCGGGCCAGCACGTCGGTCGGCTCGACATGGGCGCCGCGGCCGGTGGCCAGCTGGAACTCTCCGGACGACCCTCGCGCCTTGGCCACCCGCTCAGGGAAGGCTTCCGCCAGCAGCAGCGCCTCATCCAGCGGCGGCTGTTTCGGCGGCGAACCGGCGGCGCGGGCCCAGCGCTCCGCCAGGGCCCGGGCGTCCTTGGCGCGCTGGCTCCGATCGCGGTCGAACGCCTCCAGCCGATGCCCGAGGTGCGCGTCGCGACCGCCCAGGCCGCGTTCGGTCAGCAGGGCGGCGATCCGGGCGGCCAGCAATCCCTGCCCGCCGGCCGCGCCGCGGACCACCATATGCGCCAGCCGCGGCGGCAGCGGCAGATCGGCCAGCGCCTTGCCGTGGGCGGTCAGCGCGCCCTGCCCGTCCAGCGCCCGTAGCCGCGCCAGCAGCGTCCGCGCCTCGGCGAAGGCGGCCACCGGCGGCGGGTCCAGGAACTGGAGTTCGGACGGATCGCGCGCGCCCCAGCGGGCGAGGTCCAGCGCCAGGCCCGACAGGTCGGTTTCCAGGATCTCCGGCCGCCCGAACGGGACCAGCGCCCGGGTCTCCTCCTCGTCCCACAGGCGGTAGCAGACGCCCGGCTCGGTCCGTCCGGCGCGCCCGCGGCGTTGGTCGGCAGCGGCGCGCGAGACGCGGACCGTCTCCAGCCGCGTCAGTCCGCTGGCCGGGTCGAATCTCGGAACCCGGGCCAGCCCGGCGTCGATGACCACCCGCACGCCTTCGATGGTCAGGCTGGTCTCGGCGATCGCCGTGGCCAGCACCACCTTGCGGCGCCCGGCCGGCGAAGGGCTGATGGCCAGGTCCTGGTCCCGGCCCTCCATCGCGCCATAGAGCGGCGCCAGGTCGACGTCCGGACGGCGCATCCGCTCGGCGATCAGGTCGCGCGTGCGCAGAATCTCGCCCTGTCCCGGCAGGAAGACCAGAAGGCTGCCGGTCTCTTCGGCCAGGGCCTTGTCCACCGCGCGGGCGACCTGCTCCTCAAGGCGCTTGGCGGGATCGCGGCCGAGGTAGCGGGTGTCGACCGGCCAGGCGCGGCCCTCGCTCTCGATCACCGGGGCCTCGTCCAGGAGCCTGGCCACCGCCGCCCCGTCGAGCGTCGCCGACATGACCAGCAGGCGCAGATCCTCGCGCAGCACGCCCTGGCTGTCGCGCGCGAAGGCCAGGCCCAGGTCGGCGTCGAGGCTGCGCTCGTGGAACTCGTCGAACAGGACCGCCGCGACCCCGTCCAGCGCCGGGTCGTCCTGGATCATCCGGGTGAAGACCCCCTCGGTCACCACCTCGATTCGGGTGGCGGCCGACACCCTCGATTGCATCCGGACCCGATACCCGACCGTCTGGCCGACGCTTTCGCCCAGGGTCGAGGCCATGCGCGCCGCCGCCGCGCGGGCGGCCAGCCGGCGAGGCTCGAGCACGATCAGCTTGCGGCCGTCCGTCCACGGCTCGTCCTTCAGCGCCAAGGGAACGCCGGTCGTTTTGCCCGCTCCGGGCGGGGCGACCAGCACGGCGTTGGGACGCTCGCGGAGCGTCGCCTGGAGGCGGGGCAGGATTTGCTCGATCGGCAGCATCGGGCGCAGTCCTAGTGCGTCCAATGCGCTCCGTCACCGTAAGCCGTTGCGCGAGGACGCCCGGGCGCCTAACGTCGCGCCAATTTGCTGGCGGGGGTCGCCGGCCAATCATGGGGGAGCGAGACGCAATGTCCGCCGACACCGCGCCACGCGGAAACCGACTTTTTCTCAAGAAGTCGATCGCAAACATTCAGAAGGAGGCCGCTCGCAGTGAGCTGAAGCGGTCGCTGGGTCCCGTCAATCTCGTCAGCCTCGGCGTCGGCGCCATCATCGGCGCCGGCATCTTCGTGCTGACCGGCCAGGTGGCGTCCGCCAATGCCGGCCCGGCCATCCTGCTGTCGTTCGTCGTCGCCGGCATCGCCTGCGGCCTCGCGGGCCTCTGCTACGCCGAACTGGCCTCGACCATGCCGGTTTCCGGCTCGGCCTACACCTACGCCTACGGCACGCTGGGCGAGGTCTTCGCCTGGGTCATGGGCTGGCTGCTCGTCCTCGAATACGGAGTCGCCGCCTCGACCGTGGCGGTCGGCTGGTCCGGCTATGTGGTCAGCTTCCTGCACGACTTCGGGGTCCATTTGCCGATGATAACCGTCGGCGGAAACGAAGTGGTCCAGTGGGGCACGCCGCTGATCCAGGCCGTGCCCGACGCGGCCGGCAACGTCAGCTTCCAGATGACCGGCGGCATCAACGTCATCGCCGCCATCGGCATCGCCCTGGTGTCGATCCTGCTGGTCATCGGCGTCAGCGAATCCGCCAACGTCAACAACGCCATCGTGGTCATCAAGGTGATCGTGCTGATGACCTTCATCGGCGTCGGCATCGCCTACATCAACCCGGCCAACTGGTCGCCGTTCATCCCCGAACCGACCGGCCAGCCCGGCGAGTTCGGCTGGGGCGGCATCTTCCGCGGCGCCTCGATCATCTTCTTCGCCTACGTCGGCTTCGAGGCCGTCTCGACCGCCGCCGCCGAAGCCAAGAACCCCTCGAAGGACGTGCCGATCGGCATCCTGGGCGCCCTGGTGATCTGCACCCTGATCTACATGGCCGTCGCGGCCGTCATGACCGGCGTGGTGCCCTACAAGCAACTGGCCAGCCCGGCCCCCATCGCCGTCGCCATCGACCGCATGGGCCTGGAATGGGCCAACCTTCCGTTCAACAACGCCGACGGCAAGCCGTTCAACCTGATCAGCTTCATGATCAAGATCGGCGCGATCACCGGCCTCAGCTCGGTGATGCTGGTGCTCTGCTACGGCCAGACCCGCATCTTCTACACCATGGCCCGCGACGGCCTGCTGCCGAAGGTGTTCGCCAACATCCACCAGAAGTTCCGCACCCCCTGGATGGGCACCATCCTGCTGGGCGTGCTGATCGCCATCGCCGCCTCGTTCCTGCCGATCAGCCTGCTGGGCGACCTCGTGTCGCTGGGCACCGCCCTGGCCTTCTCGATCGTCTGCCTGTCGGTCATCTACCTGCGCATCAAGCACCCGGAGATGGAGCGCCCGTTCCGGGTCCCCGGCGGCATCTACACCGCCGTCGCCGGCATCCTGGCCTGCCTGTTCCTGGCCTGGAACAACTTCTCGCCGATGCTGCAGCACGCGATGAACGACAACCCGCTGCCGCTGACCATCCTGGGCAGCTACGCGGCGGTCGGCGCGGTGGTCTACGCCCTCTACGGCTTCTGGAACTCCAAGCTGGCCAAGGGCATCGACATCACCGAGGACACCTCGATGTCGAGCCCGGCCGAAGCCATGGTCTTCGGCGTGGACGACGTGAAGGAGAAATAGGCCCCGCGCCTGACTTCATCGACGGACTGGAGAGGCCCGGGAGCGATCCCGGGCCTTCTTCTTTGCCGCAGGGCCTTTATTCCGCGCCCCTGAACGCCGATCATAAGCCCATGAGCACCCCGACGACCGACCGCCCCGAACCGCCGATCCGCGCCATGCTGGCGCCGGTGACCCCGCTGCAGCAGAACTGCACGATCGTCTGGTGCACCAAGACCAAGAAGGCCGCGATCATCGACCCGGGCGGCGAAGTCGACCGCCTGGTCGCCGGCCTGAAGCAGCACGGGCTGGAGCTGGAGAAGATCTGGATCACCCACGGCCACCTCGACCACGCCGGCGGCACGGCCAGGCTGAAAGAACTCACCGGCGTTCCCGTCGAAGGGCCGCATCCCGACGACCAGTTCTGGATCGATCAGATTCCAGAAAGCGCCGCCCGCTACGGCATGCCGGACGCTCAGGGCTTCACGCCCGACCGCTGGCTGGGCGACGGCGACGTCGTGACGCTGGGCGAAACCGAGTTCGAGGTCATCCACTGCCCGGGCCATACGCCGGGGCATGTGGTGTTCTTCCACCGCGAGGCCGGTTTCGCGCAGGTCGGCGACGTGCTGTTCAAAGGCTCGATCGGCCGCACCGACTTCCCGAAGGGGAACTACGACCAGCTGATCGACTCGATCACCCGCAAGCTGTGGCCCCTTGGCGAGCATGTCGCCTTCGTTCCCGGCCACGGTCCGATGAGCACCTTCGGCGCCGAGCGCAAGACCAACCCCTTCGTCGCCGACGTCATCGTGGGCGGGGCCAGCGCCGACGAGGCGGGACTTGCCCCCGAGGGCGTGCCCAAGCGGTACAGCTGAGCCGGGACGACCGGTCGCAGACCTTGTTTCAGCCCTGAAATCCAGACGCCACGTGCGATTGTCATGACGGAGGCATGGAGCTGACCATGGACAAGAGCGCCACCGCCGAGGAGGCCGGCGCCCGCATTCTCATCGTCGACGACGATCCGGGGATCCGCGACGTCATCGCCGAGTTCCTGACCCGTCACGGCTACCGGGTCGAGGAGGCCTCCGACGCGCGGACGATGGACGCCCGGATGCAGCTGAAGGGACCGTTCGACCTGATCGTCCTGGACGTCATGATGCCGGGCGAGGACGGGCTGTCGATCTGCCGCCGCCTGGCCGGCCAGAGCGGCGGTCCCGGGATCGTCATGCTGTCGGCCATGGGCGAGGACACCGACCGCATCGTCGGCCTGGAGCTCGGCGCCGACGACTATCTGCCCAAGCCGTGCAACCCGCGCGAGCTGCTGGCCCGCGTCAGGGCCGTTCTGCGTCGCAGGAACGAACCTCGCGCGGCTGAGGACCAGCACGGCGCCGCCTGCGAGTTCGCGGGCTGGCGGCTCGACCTGGTCCGCCGCGACCTGCGCTCGCCCCAGGGCGTGATCGTCAACCTGTCCAGCGGCGAGTTCTCGCTGCTGCGGGCCTTTGTCGACCGGCCGCAGCGCGTGCTGACCCGCGACCAGCTGCTTGACCTCGCCCGAGGCCCCGACACCGACGCCTACGACCGGGCGATCGACGTCCAGATCAGCCGCCTGCGCAAGAAGCTCGACGACGGCGGCGGGGCGGAGATGATCCGCACCATCCGCAACGAGGGCTACATGTTCTCGCCCAAGGTCACGCGCCAATCATGAAATCGGTCAGGCGCGGCGCGCCGCTGTTCGTCCAGATGCTGGCCCTGGCCGTCGCGACCCTGATCGCGGCGCATCTGGTCTCGACCGCGGTGATCTTCTCGCTGCCGCCGCCGCCGCCCGAGATCTACCGGCTGACCGACATCTCGCGCGCGCTCAAGAGCCCGGGACTGACGCCCGTCGGCGACGGTCGTCCGCTGCTGGTCAAGGTCCGCTCCAAGCCGCCCGAGGAGCGTCCGCTGATCCGAAAGGCCCGCTGGCGGGACGACTTCCGCCGGATGCTGGCCCAGCAGCTCCAGGTCCAGCCGGAAGACATCCGCATCGAGACCCAGGGCCCTCGTCGCATGTTCGTCCAGACCATGCAGGCCGAACGGATCGTGGCCCTGCAGGTGTTCCGCGCGCCGCCTCCGCCGCCGGACGGCGTCGGCCGCGGCCAGACGGTGGAGCTGCACCTGCGGAAGGACCGCGGCGCGCCAGACGGGCCGCGCGGACGCGTCACCATGCGGCGGAGCGACGACCGGGTGATCTTCGCGCCCTTCCGCGTCGGCGTGCGCCAGCCGGACGGCCGCTGGCTGGTCGCCGAGCCGAACCCCGGCTTTCGCCTCGAGTCCTGGCAGGGCCGCATCCTGCTGACGCTGCTGCTGTCGGCCCTGGCCGTGGCGCCGTTGGCCTGGTTGTTCGCGCGCCGCCTGGCCGCCCCGATCAGCGCCTTCGCCAAGGCCGCCGAGCGTCTCGGCCGCGATCCCCGCGCCCCGCCGCTGGAGATCGAGGGCTCGCGCGAGATCGCCGCCGCCGCCGAGGCCTTCAACCAGATGCAGGAGCGGCTCAGCCGCTATGTCGAGGACCGCACCGCCATGGTCGGGGCCATCGCCCATGACCTGCGCACGCCGCTGACCCGCCTGCGTTTCCGGATCGAGGCCGTGCCGGACGACATCCGCGCCAAGCTTGCGGCGGACATCGACCAGATGGACGCCATGATCGCCGCCGCCCTGGGCTTCGTCCGCGACGCCACCCGCGCCGGCGCGCGCGAGCGGCTGGAGTTGTCGTCGCTGGTCGAGAGCGTCCTGGACGAGGCGGCGGAAACCGGCGCCGACGCCACCGCCCTGCCCTCGGAGAAGCTGGTCGTCGACGGCGATCCGCTGTCCCTGCGCCGGCTGGTCGCCAACCTGGTCGAGAACGCGGTGAAGTACGGGGCCCGCGCCCGCGGCCGCGTATTCGCCGAGGGCGGCTGCGCGGTCATCGAGATCGAGGACGACGGCCCCGGCGTGCCGCCGGCCGAGATGGAGCGGGTGTTCGAACCCTTCTATCGCCGGGAGCCGTCCCGCAGCCGCGAGACGGGCGGCGCCGGCCTAGGCCTGGCGGTGGTTCGCTCCATCGCCCGCGCCCACGGCGGCGACGTCGTCCTGTTGAACCGGCGCGGCGGCGGCCTGACCGCCCGCGTCTCGCTGCCGCTCTAGACGATCGGGCGGCGGCCTGACCTACTGCCGCCGTTCCCGCGTTCCCGGAGTCGCCATGCCCGCCCGCCGTCTCGCCCTCCTCGCCCTGTTGGCCGCCGGTCCGGCCGCGGCCCAGCATGGCGCGCCCCCGGCGGACGCCACGCCGCCGCCGGCGCTCAAGGTCGATCAGCCTTACGGCGGGCCCGAGGAACTGATCTTCATCAGCCCGGCGGGCGAGCCCTTCCGCGGCCCCGCGGACAAGCCCTATCCGGTCGCGGCCTGGTTCGCCCAGGCGGACAGGGACAAGGACGGCGTCCTGACCAAGGCCGAGTTCGTCGCCGACGCCCTGGCCTTCTTCGACCGGCTGGACGCCGACAAGGACGGCTTCGTCGACGGTTTCGAGAACGGCGACTACGAGAAGACCATCGCGCCCGAGATCAACGGCGTGATGCGTCCCCCCGACGCCCCCCGCGCGCGCGGCTGGAACCCGTTCAGCCGCGACGACGCCGAGCTGGGCCGCTCCCTGCTGACGTCCCGCGATGGCGACGGCAAGCGCGACCGGGAGCGCCGACGACAGGGCGCGGCCCAGTACGGCCTGCTGAACGAGCCGCATCCGGTGCGCGGCGCCGACGCCGACCTGGACCAGAAGGTCAGCCGCGCCGAGGCCGAGACCGCGGCCCGCCGGCGCTTCGACCTGCTCGACAAGGATCATGACGGCCGCCTGACCCAGGCCGAGCTTCCGCCGACGCCGATGCAGTGGCTGTTCGAACGGGCGGCGGCGAAGAAATGACCGTCACAACCTGAAATCCGGCTGCAAACTGGACCCGTTACCGCGTTCAGGTCGCGTCCAGAGAACGCCCTGCCTAGCCCCGGGAAGCCATGAGCCTGAACTCCTCGAAGCCCCCGCGCCGGAACCGCCTGCCGCGACCGGTCGTCTATGGCCTGACGGCGCTGGTCGTCCTGGCGGCCGCCTTCGCCGGCTGGCAGTTGTTGAAACCCAAGGCGCCGAAGGACCCCTACCGCACCGAGGCGGTGCAGCAGGGCGACATCACCAAGTCGGTGTCGGCCTCAGGCTCGCTGCAGGCGCTGGTGACGGTCGACGTCGGCTCGCAGATTTCCGGCCAGATCGATCAGGTGTTCGTCGACTTCAACGACCAGGTGAAGGCCGGCCAACTGCTGGCCACCCTGGACCCGCAGACCTACGTCAGCCGCCAGCGTCAGGGCCAGGCCCAGGTGGCCCAGGCCCAGGCCGGCGTCGCCCAGGCCCAGGCGCAGGCCGCCGAGGCCCAGGCCGCCTACAACCGCACGAAGGCCCTGTTCGACAAGGGCATCGTCGCGCCCGCGGCCTTGGAGACCGCCGAAGCGGCCTGGAAGACCGCCCGCGCCGGCATTCAGTCGGCCCAGGCCAGCGTCGCCCAGAACCGCGCCTCGCTGGCGGCGACCGAGGTCGACCTTGGCCGCACCAAGATCGTCTCGCCGATCAACGGCGTGGTCGTGAACCGCGCCATCGAGCCCGGCAACACCGTCGCCGCCAGTCTGCAGGCTCCAGTGCTGTTCCAGATCGCTCAGGACCTGTCGAAACTTGAGGTGAAGATCACCGTCGACGAGGCCGACATCGGCCAGGTCGTCGAGGGCCAGACCGTCCGTTTCACCGTCGACGCCTTCCCGGACGACACCTACACCGGCGTGGTCACCCAGGTGCGCAAACAGGCGGAGACCGACCAGAACGTGGTCGCCTATGTGGTGATCGCCCAGGCCGACAATCCCGGCGGCAAGCTGTTGCCCGGCATGACCGCCAACGCCGACATCGTGCTGCAGAACCTGCGCGGGGTGATGAAGGTCCCGGCGGCGGCGCTGCGCTGGACCCCGGCCGACCAGGCCTCGTCGTCGCAGCAGCGCGGCCCCGGAGGGCCTCCCGGCGTGGGCGGCCCGCCGCCCGGCGGCGGACAGCGCCAAGGCAGCGGCCAGGGCGGCCAGCGCCAGGGCATGATGGGCGGCCGGATGCTCGAGCAGCTCGATCTCGACGCCGGTCAGAAGGCCAAGGCCGAAGCCATCTTCGCCGAGGCTCGGACCAAGGCCCAGGCCGCCGCCTCCGATGATCCCCAGGCGCGTCGCCAGGCCATGCGCAAGGCGATGGAGGAGGCTCTGACCAAGCTGGAGCCGATCCTCAAGCCGGCCCAGAAGGAAAAGCTCATCGCCCTGCGCGCCCGCATGGCCCAGATGGGCGGCGGCCGCGGCCGCGGCGGGATGACCGCCGGCGTGGTCTATGTCCTGCGCGACAAGAAGCCGGCCGCCGTTCCGGTGCGCGTGGGCGCCACCGACGGCTCCTTCACCCAGATCGTCGGCGACCTGAAGCCGGGCGATCAGGTGATCATCGGCGGTGGGCCCAAGGCCAAGGTCCAGGCCCGCGGCGGCCCGATGGGCGGCGGCCAGGTCCGGGTCCGGATGTAGGCCTGGCATGATCGAGATCCAGGATCTGACCAAGATCTACCAGATGGGCGAGGAGACGGTGGCCGCGCTGGCCGGCGTCTCCCTGATCATCGAGCGGGGCGAGCACACGGCGATCATCGGTCCCTCGGGCTCGGGCAAGTCGTCGCTGATGAACGTCCTAGGCGGTCTCGATCGCCCGACCGCCGGCCTCTACCGCTTCGAGGGCGAGGACGTCGGCCACATGGACGACGACTCCCTGGCCGACTTCCGCAATCGCCGCATCGGCTTCGTGTTCCAGTCGTTCCAGCTGCTGCCGCGACTGTCGGCGCTACAGAACGTCGAGCTGCCGATGATCTACGGCGGCCTCGAACCGGCGGCGCGCAAGGCGCGGGCGGCCGAGATGCTGGAGCGGGTTGGCCTCGGCTCGCGGATGGGCCACCGGCCGACGCAGCTCTCCGGCGGCCAGCAACAGCGGGTGGCCATCGCCCGCGCCCTGGCCAACGGACCGGACCTGCTGCTCGCCGACGAGCCGACCGGCGCGTTGGACACCCACACCTCCAAGGAGGTGCTGCAGCTGTTCAAGGACCTCAACGCCGAGGGTCTGACCGTGGTGATCGTCACGCACGATCTGGAGGTCGCGGCGGAGGCGCAGCGGCGGGTGACCTTCCGCGACGGCCTGATCGTCGGCGACGAACGCGGAGGCGAAGCGGCATGAGACGGATCGACCTGGTCGGCTTCGCCGCCGGCGCCATCGCCGCCCACCCGATGCGCAGCGCCCTCACCTCGCTGGGCGTGGTCATCGGCGTCGCCGCGGTGGTCATGATGACCTCCATCGGCCTGGGCGCGCAGCAGCGTGTGACCAGCGCCATCGGCGGCCTGGGCTCCAATCTGCTGATCATCCAGCCGGGCGCCTCGCGCGGTCCCGGCGGCGGGTTCGTCAGCCAGGGAGCCGGCACCGGCATGACCCTGACCGACGGCGACGCGGCCGCGATCGCGGCCCAGGTCGACGGCGCCGTCGCCGTGGCGCCCGGCGTCCGCGGCGCGGCCCAGCTGGCGGCCGAGGGCGCCAACTGGAGCACCCGGGTCGAGGGCGTCACGCCCGACTATCTGCTCGCCCGCGACCTGACCATCGCCGAAGGCCGCATGTTCGACGAGAACGAGGCGCGCCAGGGCCGCAAGGTCATCGTCATCGGCCAGACCATCGCCAACGAGCTGTTCGGCCCCGACTCCGACCCGATCGGCAAGCGCATCCGCGTCGGCTCGGTGCCGTTCGAGGTGATCGGCCTGCTCGCCTCCAAGGGCCAGAGCGGCTTCGGCCAGGACCAGGACGACATCGTGCTGGGCCCGCTGCAGGCGGTGCGCTCGCGCGTCGTCGGCCGGCGGGTGAAGGGCGACAACGTCCAGACCATCTACGTCAAGGCGGCCTCCGCCGACGACCTGGACCGGGTGCAGGAGGACGTCTCCAACCTGTTGCGCGAGCGGCACCGCATCCGCCCGGGCGCCGAGGACGATTTCAGCGTCCAGAACATGGCCTCGATCATGGAGGCCATGCAGGCCTCGGTGAAGACCTTCACCGGCCTGCTGGCCGCGGTCGCCGCCGTATCGCTGGTGGTCGGCGGCGTGGGGATCATGAACATCATGCTCGTCGCCGTCACCGAGCGCACGCGGGAGATCGGCCTGCGCATGGCCGTGGGCGCGAGGCGCAACGACGTGCTGTTCCAGTTCGCGCTGGAGGCCATCACCCTGTCGGTCATCGGCGGGGCGATCGGTTTGCTCCTCGGAGTTGGCGGAGCCTTCCTGATGGCCAAGCTCGGCGACTGGCCGGTGGCGATCGCCCCCTGGTCGATCCCGGTCTCGCTCGGTTTCTCGATGCTGGTTGGCCTGGTGTTCGGCGCCTATCCGAGCTGGCGCGCGGCCCGGCTGGACCCGATCGAGGCCCTGCGGCGGGAGTAGCGGTCAGCGACGCGGCGGCGCCCCAGCCACAGGGAAGTTTGTCGCGTCATCGGTCCAGGGATTGAACACCGAAGCGCCGACGTCGGCCACGTCGCGTACATTGCGCGTGACGAAGTGCAGGTCGTGCTCCAGGGCCGTGGCGGCCAGCAGCGTATCGACGACCGACGGCGCGACGCCGTTCCGACGCAGCACGGTTCCCGAAACCCGCCCCCAGCGGCGCACCGCGGCGTCGTTCAGCGACAGGACGCGCCCCGCGAACCGCTCCTCCAGCATCGCCAGGGCCAGGCGGTAACGTGGCCGCGCCGGATGATCGTCCGACAGATGGTGGATGCCCTTGTCGATTTCAGCCAGGGTGATTACGCTGATGAACAGTCGATGCTCGTCCTGCACATTCGCCCAGGCCTTCACGCTGGGCGCGCCGTTGGCGGACATCAACGACGCGACAACGTTCGTGTCGAGCAGCCAGCCGATCACAGGTCGATGTCCCGGCCGGTGTCCCTTTCCCGGGTCAGATCCAGTTCGTCGAGGCCGAGACCTTCAAGGAATGGCACCAGCGGCTGACGCCGTTCCGAGGGCG
Source organism: Caulobacter mirabilis (assembly GCF_002749615.1). Lineage (GTDB taxonomy): Bacteria > Pseudomonadota > Alphaproteobacteria > Caulobacterales > Caulobacteraceae > Caulobacter > Caulobacter mirabilis. The sequence goes on along the minus strand of NZ_CP024201.1, from coordinate 2,023,078 downwards.
CCAACCGTTCCAGCTCGGCGGCGTCGATGATCACCACCGCCGGCTCGCCCCGCACCGTCACACGCTGCGGTCCCACGGCCCGTGCGCGGCGCACCACTTCACTGAAGCGCGCCTTGGCGTCCTCCAGCTTCCAGACATTGCCGTCGGCTTCCGAGACCCCGGACGCGGGTGGCTTTCGACCGGCCATCGCCATCTCCTGACTAGCTGGTCAGAAGATAGCTCATGAAGGCCCGAACGTCAGTAAGGCCGATCGCCGATCACCGTCACCCGCTCCATCCGGCGCACCGCGGGGAAGTAGTCGCTGGCGGCGTAGTGCTGGCTGGCGCGGTTGTCCCAGAAGGCGATGGAGTTCTTCTCCCAGCGGAAGCGGCACTGGTATTCCGGGATCGCCGCCTGGGCGTAGAGATGACGCAGCAGCGACCGGCTGTCGTGCTCGTCCATGTCGACGATGTGCTGGGTGAAGGCGGCGTTCACGTAGAGGCATTTCCGGCCGGTCTCGGGATGGGTCCGGACCACCGGGTGCTCGACCATCGGGTACTGTTCGTTGAAGGCCTCGATCTCCGCCTCCGTGGCGCCGCGCTTGCGCATCGCGATCCGGAAATGGGCGAAGTCGTGGACGGCCTGGCGGCCCTCGATCCGTTCCTTCACCTCGTCCTTCAGGCCGTCGTAGGCGGCGTACATGTCGGCGAACAGGGTGTCGCCGCCCACCGGCGGGATCTCCAGCGCCCGCAGGATCGAGCCCAGCGACGGCTCGACCCGCCAGGTCACGTCGCTGTGCCAGGTGTTCTCGCGCCCCTTGGACTTGTCGTCGTGGGTGATGGCCAGCACCTCCGGATAGCCCGGCTTGTGCGGCGCGAACGGATGCACCTCCAGCGCGCCGAAGTTCCCTGCAAAGGCCAGGTGCTGCTCGGTCGTGATGTCCTGGTCGCGGAAGAACAGCACCTTCCAGTCGAGCAGCGCCTGGCGCAGGGCGGCGACCGTCGAGGCGTCCAGAGGACGGGACAGGTCCAGCCCCTCGACTTCGGCCCCGATCGTCGGGGTCATCGGCAGAAGGGTCAGGCTCTCGATCTCGAGGCTGCGGACGAGCTGGTTCATGGCGTTCCTCCAGAAGCACAGGTCGCGCCTCTTCGGGCGCATTGGCCGTCACGTCGATATAATGTTACCAATTGGTCTCATTCGGCAAGCCGGAAATCATCGGCTAAGCACAGGTCATGGACGACGCCGCGCCCCTCGCCTCGCCCGCCCGTCGCAAGCCGCGGGTGGATCACGACGCCCGCCGGGCGGAGTATGTCTCGGTGGCGGCCCGCGTGCTGCACGACAAGGGCCTGCACGCCGCCACCATGCGCGACATCGCCGAGGCCGCCGGCGCCGCCAAGGTGCTGTTCTACCGCCTGTTCCCCTCACGCGAGGCCCTGGTCGAGGCGGTGTTCCTGAAGGTCGAGGCGATCATCCTCGACGCCTACGCCCAGCCTTGGGAGGGCTATGGCTCGATGGTCGGCCGCGTCCTGGCCGTCGCCCGCAAGGAGCCCGCGCCGTTCCTGGTGGTGCTCAAGAATTGCCGGTCCGGCCAGCTGGACTGGGAGGACCGCCTGCGCCGGATCATGGCCCGGACCTCGATGCCGCTGTTCGAGCCGGGTCCAAACGCCCCCGCCGGCGCCGACACCCGGGCGCTGAAGGCCTCCGGCGCGATGTTCGGCCTGTTCGTCGACAGCATGATCACCTGGCTGGAAGACCGCGACGGCCTCACCGACGAGGAACGCATCCGCTGGTGGGGCCGGATCGTGAAGGCCTGGCGCGAAGCGGCGCGGGAAGCCTTCCGCCTGGATTGACAGCCGGCCGGCCGGACGGATGCTGCGGGGCAAAGCACAACAAAGGAAACGCCCCAGTGATTCCAGGCCTGATGCAGGACGTCCCGCTGCTGACGACCGCCATTCTCAACCACGTCGAGGTCGCCCACGGCCGGACGGAGATCGTCTCCCGCACCGTCGAGGGCCGCATCCACCGCTACGACTACGCCGGCCTGGCCGCGCGGACCCGGCGGCTGGCGCGGGCGCTGCTGCGGTTGGGGGTGAAGAGCGGCGATCGGGTGGCGAGCCTGGCCTGGAACACCCACCGCCATATGGAGCTGTTCTACGCCGTCCCCGGCCTGGGCGCGGTGCTGAACACGGTCAATCCGCGCCTGTTCGACGACCAGATCGTCTACGTCCTGGACCATGCCGAAAGCACGGTGCTGTTCTACGACCGCACCTTCGCCCCGCTGGTGGACCGCCTGAAGGACCGCTTCACCACGGTGAAGACCTTCGTCCTGATGAGCGACGAGGACGTCCACGACGCCGGCGCGATCGGCGCGCTGAACTACGAGGCGCTGATCGGCGCCGAGGATGACGGCCCGCTCGCCTGGCCGAGCTTCGACGAGAACGCCGCCGCCTTCCTCTGCTACACCTCCGGCACCACCGGCGATCCCAAGGGCGTGCTCTACAGCCACCGCGCCGTGGTGCTGCACGGCCTGGCGGCCGGGTTGGCCAGCGCCTTCGGCCTGACCGCCTTCGACGTGGTGATGCCCTGCTCGTCGCTCTACCACGCCACCGCCTGGGGCCTGCCGTTCATCGCCCCGATCAACGGCTGCAAGATGGTCTTCCCGGCCGAGAAGATGGACGGCGCGTCGCTGCAGGAGCTGATCGCCCAGGAGGGCGTGACCTTCACCGGCGGGGTGCCGACGATCTGGACCATGTACCTCGACTGGCTGGACCAGAACGGCCAGACGCCCGGCCGGCTTCAGCGGGTGATCATCGGCGGCTCCGCCGTGCCGCGGGCCATGGCCGAGACCTTCAAGCGCCGCTACGGCGTCCAGGTGCTGCAGATCTGGGGTATGACCGAGACCTGCCCGCTGGGCGTGGTCGCCACGCCGACCCCCTCCGTCGCCGCCCTGGGCGAGGACCAGGTCGACGAGATCATCTGGACCCGCCAGGGCCGGCTGCAGTTCGGCATCGAGCTGAAGGTGGTCGACGACGACGGGAACGAATGCCCGCGCGACGGCGAGACCAGCGGCTCGCTGCTGGTCCGCGGACCCTGGGTGGTGAACCGCTATTTCCGCAAGGAGGCCGACGCCGTGAACGACGACGGCTGGTTCGACACCGGCGACATCGCCACCCTGGACGAGCACGGTTTCATGCGCATCACCGACCGCGCCAAGGACGTGATCAAGACCGGCGGGGAATGGATCAGCTCCATCGACCTGGAGAACATCGCCGTCGCCTGTCCGGGCGTGAAGATCGCCGCCGTCGTCGGCGTGCCGCATCCCAAGTGGGAAGAGCGCCCGCTGCTGGTCATCGAGCCCCATGACGGCCGCGCGGTGACCAAGGCCGAGGTGCTGGCCTTCCTGGAGGGCAAGATCGTCAAGTGGTGGACGCCCGACGACGTGGTCTTCGCCGCCGTGCCCCTGACCGCGACGGGGAAAATCGACAAGAAGACGCTGCGGGCCCAGTGGGGCGGACACCTGACAGGGGGATAGATCTTCGTTTCCCCGCGCCCCCGCCGGGCGCCTCCAGGATGGCCGCAGGACGCACGGACGTTCTGTGCGCTCCCTGGAGAGAGTAGACATGACGAATTCCCCCGAAAACTTCGGCGCCGTCGGCGACGGCGTCGCGAATGACGCCGCCGCCTGGCAGGCGGCCGTCGACACCGGCCGCCCCATCCAGTGCGGACCGGGCCGGACTTATCGCCTCGACGGCGCGGTGTTTCCGAGCAAGGCCATCGACATCGACCTGAACGGATCGACGATCGCGCTGCACGGCGCGCACAACTTCCTCAATCGCGACGGTGCGTTCACGGCCACGACGACCGTCGCATCCGGCGCGACGGAGGGCAGCCTTCAGGTGGTCGTCGCCAACCCGGCCGGCATCGTGGAAGGCGGCTGGCTCGCCATCACGGCGGTCAACAGCCCGCCGGAGGACGTCCTCTTCTATCCGTTCTGCTGGTCGAGGGTCTCCAACGTCACGGGCGCCGCGGTGTCCCTCGACCGTCCCCTTCCGGTGACCTTCCTGGGCACGGTCTCGGCCTACTTCGTGTCCGCGGCCCAGATGCTGCCGAAGTGCCGGATCGCCAACGGCGTGATCGACGGCGCCCGCTGCACCAAGAACGATGCCGAAGGCTTGGCCTTCCGCCTGCAGTTCTACGAGGACTTCGTCATGGACGGCGTGACGATCAGGAACTTCAGGGCGTCGACGCCCTTGAACGTTCCCTTGCCGACGCGGAACGTCGTCCAGACGATCAACTGCGTCCGTCAGACCGTCACCGACTGCACCTGGACCGACATCGAAAGCACGGCCGCCTGCGCCTCCTTCCAGCAGTCGAACAGCATCCACTTCAGCAACAACACCATCGACTGCAGCGCCTTCGGGGTGAACATCACCAAGGCCGTGACCAGCGCGGTGACGGGGAACACCATCGTTGGCCGCTGGCGCGCGGAAGCCGCCCAGGGGGTCCCCCGACGCTCGATCCGCGGGGTCAAGGTTTCGGGCGTGACCTGGCCGCAGATCGTCGGCAACCATTGCTCGGACTTTGAGAGCCCTATCCGGATCGAGGCGCAGTGGGGCGGGACGATCATCGGCAACACGGTCTCGTACGGCGGCGGCAACCACTACGCCGTCGCGTTGAATGTCTCGGCCGGCAACGTCACCCAGAGCCGCGGCGTCATCATCGCGAACAATCAGGTCCGCGACAGCAACGGCACGGGCATCGGCTATCAGGGCGCCACGCCCGGCGCCGTCACGATCATGGGCAACATCGTCCAGAACGTTCAGTTCGTCGGCATCTACGCCCCGACGGCCAACTCGATCATCTCCGGCAACCGGGTCGAAAACTGGAACCTCGGAAGGCATGATGTCGAGGGGGTCTACCCGGGCGCCGGCGCTACGATCACCGGCAACCGGTTCGCCCGTCCCACGGACGCCGCTCCGAACGCACGCCCCGATCCCGCCTGCATCCGGGCGGCGTCGAGCACCGGCGCCGGGTATGTGATCCGGGACAACCTGTGCGAGACGGCCAACCCGATGCTCATCGGGGGCGGTACGCAGTAGGCGCAGACAATGGCGTGATCGCCGTTCCGCCGACCGAAGATACCCTCCCGCGCGGCGCCTTTGGTCGGTGGGATCGGCGTCAAGTCCAGGCCTCGTCTCTGTGGCCTGGACTATCCGCCTGCGAAGCCTCAGTCCCCCGTCGCCCCGATCCGGGTCGCGGCGAAGCGTTCGCGCAGCCATTCGGCGGCGGGACCGCAGGGGCGCTGCTTGTGCCAGACCATCTCCAGCGCCACCGGCCAGTCGACGTCGTCGAACTGAAGCTCCGGCGTCGCCAGGTTCGCCGCGATCGGGGAGTGGGCGATGATGTGGTCGGGGACCAGGGCCCAGCCGATCCCCTGCTCCACCAGCCGCAGGATCACCCAGTGGCTCTCGACCCACCACACCTCGGCGGCGGCGCGCAGACGCTGCTTCTCGGGACCGTCGCTGCGCATGGCCAGCAGGATCTGGCGGTGGCGCTTCAGGTCCTCCCAGGCCACCCGCACGTTCGCCAGCGGATGGTCCCTGGCGCAGACCAGCTTCAGCGGGACCCAGCCCAGCGCCTGGAAGCCCAGCTCGACCGGCAGCGCCTCCTGTCGCCACATGACGCCCAGATCCGCCTTGCCCGCCAGGACCAGGGCGCTGACGTCCTCCATCACCGGGAACAGAAGCTCCAGCTCCACATGCGGGAACGCCCGGGCGAAATCGGCGAACAGCGCGCCCAGATTCCGCTCAGGATACAGCTCGTCGATCGCCACCGTCAGCCGCTGCTCGACATGAGCCTCGAAGCTGCGCGCCACGCCGATCAAGTGCTCGCGCCGGTCCAGCACCACCTTGGCTTCCAGCAGCAGGCGCTCGCCGGCCGGCGTCAGCACCGGATTGCGCCCCTGCCGGCTGAACAGCGCCACGCCCAGGTCCTCCTCCAGGTTCGACACCTGGGTGCTGATCGCGGACTGCGCCTTCCGCAAGACACGCGCGGCCGCGGAGAAGGACCCCTGCTCGGCGGCGGCGACGAAGGCGCGGAGCTGATCGAGAGAAACGGTCATCTATCTGATATTCAGATACTACCCAACTTGAGACAACCCCAATGATCGATAGAAAGCGCCTCCTTCATCCGCAAGAGAGGACTTCTGATCATGCGCACCGTCCAAGACCGTATCCGGCACGCGGTGTTGTTCGAGGCGATCGCCCTCGCCGTGTTCATCCCGGCGGCGGCCTATCTGTTCAACATCCCGGCCAAGCACATGGGCGTCGTCGGCGTCGCCGGCGCGACCCTGGCGACCGTGTGGAACTTCGTCTTCAACCTCGGCTTCGACCACGCGATGCAGCGCGCCGCGGGACACACCCGCAAGACCCTGCCCCTGCGCGTGCTGCACGTCGCCCTGTTCGAGGCCGGGCTGCTGATCATGCTGCTGCCGCCGATCGCCTGGTATCTCGGGATCAGCCTGACGCAGGCCTTCCTGATGGATATGACCTTCGCCGGCTTCTATGTGGTCTACGCCTTCCTGTTCAACCTGACCTACGACCGGGTCTTCCCGATCCCGGTCAAGCCGGCCGCCTGCGCCGCCTAGAAGCGCCCTACTCCGCCGCCATCCGCGCGCCCGCGCCCTGCGGGCCGCGGATGAGCTTGCCCGGCAGGGCGCCCGTCGCCTCGCCGTTCTCATAGGTGACCACGCCGCTGACCACCGTGGCCACATAGCCGACGGCTTTCTGAATCATGCGGCGGCCGCCCGCCGGGAGGTCAAAGACCATCTCCGGCGGCTGGATGGCCAGGGCGTCGAAGTCGATGACGTTGACGTCCGCCTTCATCCCGACCGCGAGCACGCCGCGATCGTTCAGGCCGTACAGCCGGGCGGTGTCGCGGGTCTGCATCGAGACCACCTTCTCGAGCGTCAGGCGCGGTCCGCGCGAGCGGTCGCGGACCCAGTGGGTCAGCATGTAGGTCGGGAAGCTGGCGTCGCAGATCACCCCGCAGTGGGCGCCGCCGTCCGACAGGCTCAGCACCGTGTTCGGGTCGTGCATCATCGCGTGGATGTGGTCGAAGCTGAACTCGGTGTAGTTCAGCAGCGGCAGGTAGATGTACCCGCGCCCATCGTTCTCCATCAGCATGTCGAAGACGACGGCGTCCGGCGCCTGGCCGCTCGCCTCGGCCAGGGCCTTGATCGAGTCCTCGGCCCGCGGCTCGTAGTCCAGCCGGCCGTCGGGCTGCTGCAGGCGGAACATCCGGTCGAAGCCCTGGGTCATGATCGCGCCCAGCGGCCCCATCTTCTTGCTCGGATCGGCCAGGATCGCCGCCCGCACCGCCGGATCGCGCAGCCTCTCCAGCCGCTCCGGGAACGGCAGATGGGCGATGTCGCGATAGGTCTGGCGACCCACAAAGGGGTGGATGGTGCTCTGCCAGCCCAGCACCAGCCCGGTCGGCCGGCAGGCGATCTGGGCGGTGATGCTGGCGCCCTGCGCCCGCGCCTGAGCGTTCAGCTCAAGCAGCTTGACCCAGTTGCGCGGATTCATCGGCGACTGCAGCAGGCTGTAGGTCACGGTCACGCCGGTATCCATCGACATGGCCCGCATCCACTCGAATTCGGGCTCGGCGGGCGCCATGTCGGAGGCCATCTCGAACACGCCCGGCCCGACCTCGGACATGGCCCGTCCGATGGCCAGCAGTTCGTCGGCCGCCGCTGTGGTGCCCGGCATCACCGCGCCGTCCTTGGTGACATGCACCACGGTGCGCGAGGTCGAGAAGCCCAGCGCGCCCGCCTCCATGCCCTCGGCCACGATCCGCGACATCTCCGCGATATCCTGCGCCGTCGCGTCCTCGTTGCGGGCGCCGCGCTCGCCCATAACATAGGCGCGGACGGCGCTGTGCGGCACTTGGGCGGCGACATCGAGCACGCGCGGCTGAGCGTCCAGGCTGTCGAGGTACTGCGGGAAGGTCTCCCAGGTCCAGTCGATGCCCTCGGCCAGGGCCGAGCCCGGAATGTCCTCGACCCCCTCCATCAGCTCGATCAGCCAGTCGTGACGGTCGGGCCTCACGGGCGCGAAACCGACGCCGCAGTTCCCCATCACCGCGGTGGTCACCCCATGCCAGCTGGACGGCGACAGATAGGGATCCCAGGTGACCTGGCCGTCGTAGTGGGTGTGGATGTCGACCCAGCCCGGCGTGACGATCCGGCCCGCCGCGTCGATCTCGCGCCGCCCGGCGGTCCGGACCTCGCCGACCGCGACGATCACGCCGTTCTCGATGGCGATGTCGGCTTGAAAAGCCGGCGCGCCGGTTCCGTCGACCACCCGCCCGTTGCGGATCACCAGGTCATGCATCGCCATGTCCTCCCCGTTTCGGAGGATCATGCACCCCGCTGAACTCGGCGAACAGCGTGACCCGACGTCAGTCCACGCTCATCGCCAGCACCCGGCTGATGTGGGCGAACGGGCGGCCGCTTTCCTGGGCCCATTGATCGAAGGCCGCCTGGGTCGCCTTGCGGGCCTTCTTGGTGTCGGGCGCGCCGTCGATGACGCCCTCGACCGCCAGCGCCTTGACCATGTCCATCGAGGTCACCCAGCTGTCCTTGCCCATGAAGCGCAGGAACATCATGCCGGCGTTGCCGCCCAGGCGGTCGCCGCGCGTCTTGATCAGGTCCAGCAGGCCGACGTAGTCGCTCATCGGCCAGTTCGCGAACACCGCCCCGGCGCTGGTCCCGTGCTCCGCCGCCAGGTCCAGCAGGAAGGCGGCGTTGTTCTGCACGGAGCGGACCTTGGCGCCGTTGCGGATGATCCGGGCGTCCTTGAGCAGGGCGTCGAACGCCTCGTCCGACATCGCCCGACAGCGGGACGGCGAGAAGTTCCAGAAGGCCTCCTCGGTCCCCGGCCACTTCTTGTCGACCACCTGCCATGAGAAGCCGGCCTGGAACACGCAGCGGGCCATCTGCGACAGCCAGCGGTCATCCGGGATGGCCGCCAGCTCCGCCGGCGTCTTCATCGTCGGCAGCTGCCCCTCGACGGCCGCGTCTCCGCCTTTCCGCGCCGCGGCGCGATCCCAGATCTCCTCGAACGCCCGCAAGGCCATGGCCGGATCCTCCCGAAGCGATCGTGCCCGCGATCGCGACAGGGCGGAAGAGTCGAGTTTCAATCTGCTTTATCGATCATATTGAGCATATCAATTCATTGGACCGATTGATTGGCGAGGCGCATGGACTCTCCATGACCCTTGAGCAGCTCCGCATCTTCGTCGCCGTCGCCGAGCGCGAGCACATGACCCGCGCGGCCGAAGCCCTGAACGTCACCCAGTCCGCGGCCAGCGCCGCCATCGCCGTTCTCGAAGGCCGGCATGGCGTGGCCCTCTTCGACCGCGTCGGGCGCGGCATCGCCCTGACCGAGGCGGGACGGCAGTTCCTGGCCGCGGCCCGCGGCGTCCTGGCCGCCGCCGACGAGGCCGAACAGGCGCTGTCGGACATCGCCGGCCTCAAGCGCGGCCGCCTACGGCTGGCGGCGAGCCACACCCTGGCCGGCTACTGGCTCCCGCGGCACCTGGCGGCCTTCCACGAGCGGTATCCCGGCGTCGAGATCGACCTGGCGTTGGAGAACACCGAAGGCGCCGCCCGGCGACTGCGCGACGGCCGCGCCGAACTGGCCTTCGTCGAGGGGGTGGTCGAGGACCCGGCTCTGGAGGTCTCGCCCGTTTCCGCCGACCGGCTGTTGTTGGTCTCCGCTCATCCAGCGGCGCGGTTTGAGGCGGCCGATCTGCGCGCCGCTCGCTGGGTGATGCGCGAGCCCGGCTCGGGCACGCGGTCGTCCTTCGAGCGCGTGCTGGTCGACCTGGGCCTGGATCCGAACGCCCTCGACGTCGCTCTGGTCGCCCCGTCCAACGAGGCGGTGCGCAGCGCGGTGGAGGCGGGCGCCGGGATCGCCGCCCTGTCCAGCCTGGTTGTGGAGACCTCCCTGACGGTCGGCGCTCTGCACGCCCTGCCCTTCGCCCTGCCCGAGCGGCCGCTGTTCGCCCTGCGTCGACGCGACTGCAGCCGCAGCCGGGCCTCTGCGGCCCTGCTCGACCTGATCGGAGCGCCGTCATGAGCCTGCGTCCCCTCGCCGAACTCGACCGTCCGTTGGAGGCGATCCGTCGGTTCACGCCCAACTGGTTCGCCGTCACCATGGGCGTCGGCGTGGTCGCCCTGGTGCTGGCCCAGGTTCCCGTCCCCGGCCTTCGCGCCGTCGGCGAAGCGCTCTGGCTGGTCGATATCGGCCTGTTCGTGCTGTTCAGCGGGCTCTACGCGGCGCGTTGGATCCTGTTCGGCGACGAGGCCCGCCGGATCTTCGGCCACGCCACGGCCTCGATGTTCATCGGAACCATCCCGATGGGGCTGGCGACGATCATCAACGGCTTCGTGGTGTTCGGCCTGCCTCGCTTCGGCCAGGCGGCGATCGAGATCGCCCACGGCCTCTGGTGGATCGACGCGGTCCTGGCGATCGGTTGCGGAGTGCTGCTCCCGTATCTGATGTTCACCCGCCAGGAGCACGCCCTGGACCGGATGACCGCCGTCTGGCTGCTGCCGGTGGTGGCGGCGGAGGTCACGGCCGCCAGCGCCGGCCTGGTCGCACCGCATCTGGCCGACCCGGGCGCGCGTTTCGTCCTGCTCGCGAGCGGCTACGTCCTGTGGGCCTATTCCGTGCCGATCGCCTTCGCCATCCTGACCATCCTGCTGCTGCGCATGGCGCTGCATCGCCTGCCGCCGGCCGACATGGCGGCGTCGAGCTGGCTGACCCTGGGGCCGATCGGCACGGGCGCGCTCGGACTGCTGCTGCTGGGCGGCGACGCGCCCGCCGTCTTCGCCCAGCACGGACTGGCGGAGGTCGGTCGGGTCGCCCAGGGCCTGGGCGTGATCGGCGGACTGGCGCTGTGGGGCCTCGGCCTGTGGTGGCTGCTGCTGGCGCTGCTGATCACCGGCCGCCACGTCCGCGAGGGCGCGCCGTTCAATCTCGGCTGGTGGGGCTACGTCTTTCCGCTGGGCGTCTACACCCTGGCAACCCTGCGCCTGGGCGGAACGCTGGACCTGATCGGCCTGAAGGCGGCCGGAACGGTCCTGGCCGCAGCGCTCGTCGCGGTCTGGGGTCTGGTCGCGGCGCGGACCCTGCACGGCGCCTGGCGCGGCGACCTGTTTTCCGCGCCCTGCCTGGCGGCCCCGGCCCCGGCGGCCTGATCGGCGACCATCCGGTCTTGGTTCGGGAGCCTAATTCCCGATCGAGAGCCGCACGACCCTGGCCTGCGAACAGCTGTCGTCGTTCCCCGCCTTGCAGGACTTCTCGTACAGCTGAAGCGCGCGCGCCAGATCCCGCGGCACGCCCTCGCCGCTCTCGTAGAAGGCGGCCAGGAAGTGGCAGGCATAGCTTCCGAACTCCTCGGCGCCGCTGCTGAGGTCGCAGCCCCTCCGGAACATCGCGATGGCGCGGGACAGGTCCTGAGGGACCTCCTCGCCCCTGCGATACAGATGGCCAAGCGCGGCGCAGTCGACCGCTTCGCCGCCGTCACAGCTCTGTTGCAGCCCCTCCAGCGTCACCGGAACAGGATCGGACGGGTCCGCCCTGCCGGACGCGCCGAAGCCGAGACAGGCCAGCATCCCTGCCGCCGACGCGACGATGAAGCGTCTGAACATCGCCCTTCCCTCCAAACCCAGCGCCGGGCCAGCCCCGGCGCCCATCGCGAAGCGGCATAGCCGCCCTTCGTTCGACGGGCATCCCCCGCACGGGTGAGCGCCTCCCCCTGCGACGGAGCGTCTCGCCCACGCCGCCTTGTCGCTGTGGAGAAACGGGCGCTAACTCGACCCGGAGGCGCTTGAGGGACAGGCGTCGAGACGAGCTCGAAACGGCGCGATGACGATCGACCTCGATGGAATCTACGCCGCGATCGAGGATGATCGCGCGTTCGATCAGCTGGCCGACCACATCGCCTCGGCCTGCGACACGCGTTCGGCCATCTTCGTCGGCCAGCAGCCGGATGGAACCGCGTCCTGGCTTCGGGCCAACTATTGGGACAGGGCCTTGTTGGCCGAGTACCAGCGGAACTTCATCCAGGCCGACCCTTGGACGGAGACGGCGGTGACCATCGGCCGCTTCGGCCGCGCGGCGGCGCTCGACCAGCGCCTGCCCCCGGAAGATCTTGTCGACACCGCGATCTACAATGATCTGCTTCGCGTCCACGGCGACGACACCGGACGGTGCCTCGGCGTGATGCCGCCGCCCGGGCGGGAAGGTCTGATCATGGCCATCCACCGGGCCGCCGGCGATGCGGCCTTTACGGTCGCCGACGAGCAACGGCTCGACGAGGTCTATGGCCATGTCCGCCGCGTCGTTTCGCTTCGCAAAACCCTGGCGCTGGAGCGCGACCGAAGCGCCCGGCTTCAGGACATCGTCGACCAGACCGGCGAGGCGATCCTGCGCCTCGACCGGAACCTCCAGGTCATAGCGCTCTCCGCCGCGGCCCGTCGCCTGGTGGACGCCGGGGACGGTCTGAGCCTGAACCGAAGAAGCCTCGTTGCGCCGGCCGGCGTGGCCACGGAGCTCCGGGCCGCCGTCGCCGCGGTCATCGATCGGACGACGCTGGCGCGCGCGGCGCTGCTCTGTCACCGGCCTTCCGGTCGCCGTCCCTATCGGCTGGCGCTCCTGCCGGCGGGCTTCGACGGCGACGCCGGCGCGCTGCTGCGGATCGACGACCCCGACCGGCCGACGCCCGGAACCGACTGGCGTCGGGCGCTGCAGGACGCCTACGGTCTCACGACCATGGAGGCGGATCTGGCGCTGCGCCTGTACGCGGAACATTCCCTCGATGAGATCGCCGACCTGCGCGGCGTCGTGCGCGAGACCCTGCGCACCCAGCTGAAATCGCTGTTCCTGAAGACCGGCGTCAACCGCCAAAGCGCCCTGCTCAAGCTGCTGGCCACCTTCCCGATGGGGAATCAGGACGCCGACTGAACGCGTCGCGTCTCCGACGGACACGATGGCGTCCATGCCCTGCCGCACCGTGCGTCGGGTTGTGGGAAAAGATCTTACGAAACAATAGGCGGATGGCGGAGACGGAGGGATTCGAACCCTCGGTACCCTTTTGGGGGTACGCTCATTTAGCAAACGAGTGCCTTCAGCCTCTCGGCCACGTCTCCACACCCCCCGCGTCGCGGGACGCCTCTCTTATCCAAGCGCCGTGCGTTTCGCAATGCGGCCGCTCGGGAAAATACGCCTGAAGGCGTCAAACCCGACAACCTTCCGGAGAACCGCGTTAACCGGCGCTTGAGGCGATCCTGCCATGGTCGCGTCATGTCGACGGCCGCCGCAGCTCGCGATCATAGGCGCGACCAGTCCGAGGAGGACTGGCTGGAAGCCGCGCGCGCGCTGCGCCAGGAGGTCGAGAGCGGGTTCCAGCCCGACGTCGACCCTCAGGGCAAGGACCGCCGCGGCCCCTTCCGCCCCCATCGCCTCACGCCCGTGCGGGCGCGCCTCGAACTGCGCCAGATCACCGGCCTCTTCCGCCTCGCGGACGCCGCCGTCGCCGCCTTGGCCGCCGCGGCGGTGCTCAACGCGGTCGCGCCGGGCGGACTCGCCAACGCCACGCTCGCCGGAGCCGCGCCCGCTCTCCTCGGCGTCGGCCTGCTGATCTGGAGCCTGCATCTGCTGGGCGCCTACGCCTTCGGCCCGCGCGAAGGCCTGATGCGGCATCTGACCCGAACGGCCGCGGCCTTCGGCCTGGCCGGCCTGACCTTGGCCGCCGCCCTGCTGCTGCCGGCCGCCGAACCGCTGCGCGCGCCGGCGATCGCCTGGTTCTGCATCACCTTCTGCGCGCTGATGGCCCTGAACGGCGGCTGGTGGGCCATGGTCCGCGGCTGGCGTCGCGAGGGCAAGCTGACGCCCAACATCGTGATCGTCGGCGCCACCCCCGCGGCGCGCACCCTGATCGACGCGGCCCTGGAGAGCCGCGACGTCGCGGTGCTCGGCATCTTCGACGACCGCATCGGCCGCGTGCCCAACAATCTGTCCGGCGTGCCGGTGCTCGGCGACACCGCCGACCTGCTGGGCCACAAGGTCCTGCCCTACGTCGACCGCATCGTGATCGCCGTGCCGGCCTCGGCCGAGAACCGGATCGCCGAGCTGATCCGACGGCTCAGGGTCCTGCCGAACGATGTCTCCCTGGTGCTCGACGCGGCGGGAAGCGTCTCGCCGAACCGCACGCTGTCACGGATCGCCGACGCCCAGGTCGCCCAGCTGTCGGGCGGGCCGACCGACGCCCGTCGCGCCGCCTTCAAGCGCGCCCAGGACCTCGCGGTCGGCGCGCTCGCCCTGCTGCTCGCCTGGCCGATCATGCTGGCCGTCGCGCTGTTCATCAAGCTGGACAGCCCCGGGCCGGTGTTCTTCCGCCAGCGCCGCCACGGCTTCAACAACGAGGAGATCCTGGTCTGGAAGTTCCGCTCCATGCGCCAGGAAACCGCCGACGCCACCGCCGCCCGCCAGGTCACCGCCGGCGATGATCGCGTCACCCGGGTCGGACGCTTCATCCGCAAGACCAGCCTCGACGAGCTGCCGCAGCTGTTCAACGTCCTGGTCGGCGAGATGTCCCTGGTCGGCCCCCGCCCCCACGCGATCGGCATGAAGACCGGCGAGATCGAATCCGCCCGCATCGTCGCCGAGTACGCCCATCGCCACCGGATGAAGCCGGGCATGACCGGCTGGGCGGCGATCAACGGCTCGCGCGGGCCGGTCGACACGCCCGAGCTGGTCCGCCGCCGCGTGGCCCTCGACATCGACTACATCGAACGCCAGTCGTTCTGGTTCGACCTCTACATCATGGCCATGACGATCCCCTGCCTGCTGGGGGACCGGCAGGCCGTCCGGTAACCGCCCATGTTTCGCCGCGGCCTGATCGGCTACCTGCCCGCCAACATCGCGGCCGGGGTGGTCGGACTTCTCACCATCGTGGTCTTCACCCGCCTGCTGGAGCCGGCGCAGTACGGCGCCTACGCCCTGGCGATGTCGGCGATGACCCTGGCCCACACGCTGGTGTTCACCTGGATCGAGGCGGCCATGGCCCGCTTCCAGGCGCGGTCCATCGAGCGCGGCGACGCCTCCAATCACATGGTCACCATCTATCGCGCCTGGGCGGTTCTGGCGTTCGGCTTCCCGATCGTGGCGGCGGTCGCAGTCTGGCTGGCTCCGTTGCCCGGGGCCCTGAAGCTGGCCGTCGGGGCGGCGCTCACCACCGTCATGGCCCGCAGTCTGATCAAGCTGGTGCAGGAGCGCCGCCGCGCCGACGGCGAAGTCGTCGCCGCCTCGCTGCTGGACATGGCGCTCACGGTCGGCGCCTTCCTGGTCGGAGTGGCCTTCATCGCCCTGGGCCTGGGCGCGGCCGGGCCGTTCCTGGGCATGACCGCGGTCGCCGTGCTGTGCCTGGCGATCACCCTGCGCCGTGAACTGGCCCTGATGTGGGGCGGCCGCTTCCAGATGGACCGCCTGACCGAGTACGCCGCCTACGGCCTGCCGGTTGCGTTGTCGCTGATCCTGGCGATCGTCATCTCGACGACCGATCGCTTCCTGCTGGCCGCCTTCCTCGACGAGACGGCGGTGGGCGTCTACCACGCCGGCTACAGCCTCGCGAACCGCACCCTGGACGTGATGTTCATCTGGCTCGGCATGGCCGGCGGCCCCGCCATGGTCGCCGCGCTGGAGCGTGGGGGCCGCCCCGCCCTGGAGGCCTCCGCGCGCGAACAGTCGTCCTTCATGGTGCTGCTGACCCTGCCCGCCGCCGTCGGCGTGGCCCTGGTCGCCCACCCGCTGACGCAGGTTATGGTCGGCGAAGGCCTGGCGGAGGGCGCGGCCCGCGTGACCCCGTGGGTGGCGTTCGGCGCCTTCTTCGCCGGGGTCACCACCTACTACCTGCATCAGGCCTTCACCCTGGGCCAGAAGACCCGGCTGCTGTTCGTCGCCATGACCATCCCGGCCGGCTTGAACCTGCTGCTGAACCTGCTGCTGATCCCCCGCTTCGGCATCGACGGCGCGATGTGGGCCACGGCGATCAGCTATGCGGTCGGCGCCGCCGCTTCCTGGGCGCTCGGCCGACAGGCCATGCCCCTGCCCCTGCCGATCGAGGCTCTGTGGAAGGCGGGCGTCGCCTGTGTCGCCATGGCGCTCACGGTCCTGGCCATCCCGGACCTCGGCGGCATCCTCGAACTGACCCTCAAGGCCGCGGCCGGGGCGATCGTCTACGCCGCCGTCATCCTGGGTCTCGACGCCGGCGGCCTGCGCAGCCGCGGCCTCGGCATGGTCCGCAGCCTGCGCGAAAGGACTGCGGAATGACCGCCCAGGCCAGCGAGTGGACCACCGAGAACGCGGCCT
The DNA here is from genome assembly GCF_002749615.1 of Caulobacter mirabilis. Lineage (GTDB taxonomy): Bacteria > Pseudomonadota > Alphaproteobacteria > Caulobacterales > Caulobacteraceae > Caulobacter > Caulobacter mirabilis. The sequence continues at coordinate 2,006,660 of NZ_CP024201.1, read as the reverse complement.
GGGCCCACGCCCGGCCGATGCTGTCGGTGCTGATCCCGACCTACCGCGACGACCCGGTGCTGCTGCTGGCCCAGCTGAACCGCGAGGCGGTGCGGGCGGAGGTGATCGTCCTCGACGACGGATCCGGCGACGCCGACCTGGCCCTGCGCATCGCCGAGGCCGTCGAGGCCATGCGCCTGCCGGCCCGGTTCGTGCGGCTGACCGCCAACGAGGGCCGCGCCCGCGGCCGCAACCGGCTGGTTGGGCACGCCCGCGCCGAACGGCTGCTGTTCCTGGACGCCGACATGGCTCCCGACAGCGAAACCTTCCTGCGCGCCTGGCTGGATCTGGTCGACGAGCGCGATCCGGCCGTGGCGTTCGGCGGCTTCTCGCTCGACCAGACGCCGAAGAAGGCCGAACACGCCCTGCACCGCGCCATGGCGCTGAAGAGCGACTGCCTGCCCGCCGCCGAACGCGCCCTGGCGCCGGAGAAGCACGTCTTCACCTCCAACCTGCTGGTCCGACGCGACGTCTTCGACCGCATCGCCTTTGACGAGGCCTTCGCCGGCTGGGGCTGGGAGGACGTCGAATGGGCCATGCGGGTGACGCAGGCCTATGAGATCGTTCACGCCGACATCCCGGCCAGCCATCTGGGTCTCGACGCCGCTCCGGCCATGGCGCGCAAGTACGAACAGTCCGCCGTCAACTTCGCCCGCGTGGTCGCCGCTCATCGCGAGGTGGTCGAGACCTACCCCAGCTACCGCGCCGCAAGGCTCCTGAAGGCGGTCCCTCTGCGAAACCTCTGGCGGCCGATCCTCAAGGTCGTCGCCCTGGCCGAAGGCCTGCCGCTCGGACTGCGCGACCTGGCCATGCGAACCTACCGCGCGGCCCTTTACGCGGAGGCCGTGTGATGGAAGCCTATTCCGCCGACCGCTCGCTGAAGGGCAAGCTGCGCCGCCGCATCGCCCGCCTGGCCTGCCGCCGTCCACTCCGGATGGCGCTGGAGCGGCCGATGATCAGCTTCAGCTTCGACGACGCCCCGACCACGGCCACGCTGGCCGGCGCACAGGTGCTGGAAGCCCGGGGAATGCGCGGCACCTACTACTTCTCGGTGGGGTTGGCCGGCGGCGAGGGCCCGATGGGCCCCTACGCGACCGAAGCGGACGCGCGCCGCCTGGCCGCGGCGGGACATGAAATCGCCTGCCACACCCATTCCCACCTCGATTGCGGCAAGGCGGACGCCCTGGCGATCACCCTGGACGTCGATCGCAACGCCGAAGGGCTCCGAGCCTGGGGAACGGCCGCGACCGAGAGCTTCGCCTATCCCTATGGCGACGTGTCGATCCCGGCCAAACGCGTCCTCGGCGGCCGGTTCCGCACCCTGCGCACCGTGCAGGCCGGCCTGATTGAGGACGGCGCCGACGCCAACCAGCTGCCCGCCGTGGGCGTCGAGGGCGAGGACGGCGAGGCCAAGGCCCTGCACTGGCTCGATCGCGCGGCCGATCGCCGGGCCTGGTTGATCCTCTACACCCATGACGTGGCGCCAAGTCCGTCCGCCTGGGGCTGTACGGCGGAAGCTCTGGGTCATCTCGCCGACGCCGCCCAGGCGCGTGGGTTCGAGGTCGTCACGGTGGCGGAAGGCGCCCGTCGCCTGAACCTGTGATCAGTCCCGATCGCCCCAGGCCAGCTTGACCGCCAGGGCCACGAAGATCGCCCAGCGCATGTCGTTGTAGCTGACGGCGATGCTCTCGGTCAGGCTGACCAGGCTGTAGATCACCAGGAACGGCAGGGCGAGATACGCCCCCTTCTCCCGGAACACGGCCACCAGGGCGGCGCCGAGCGTCTGCAGATAGAACAGGCCCCAGGCGATCAGCCCGCCCAACCCCATGCCCAGCCACTGCTCGAGCCAGCTGTTGTGGGCATGCTGGGCCTTGAAGCCGGCGTCCCGGGTGATCCAGGCGAGCGGGCCCCAGCCGCTCTTGTCGTCCCAGACGGCGGCGTAGCCGAAGCCGGTCCAGGGCCGCTCCTCGATCTGGCGCATGACGGCGGCCCAGATCTTGGTCCGGCCGGTCAGGGTGGCGTCCTTGCCGAGCAGGCCCAGGAACACGTCCGAGGCGACCAGGACGAAACCGGCCAGCAGCCCCGCCCCCAGCACCGCGGCCCAGGTGGCCGCCACGCCGGTGGCCGGCCCACGGCGACAGACCCAGACGAAGACCAGCCCGGCCGCGCCGAGGATCAGCGACACCAGCGACGTCTTGGAGGTCGACAGCAGGACCAGCCCCAGCGCCATGGCCGCGAACAGCCACCACAACCAAGCCCGCTTGGGCGCCAGCATGGCCGCGGCGCCGAAGATCGAGAAGGCGAAGGCCATGTTCCCGCCCAGGGCGTTCTTCTCCATCCAGAGGCCACGCCAGGCGCCGGGGAACAGATCGCTCATCCGACCGAACGGCAGGACCGCCCCGGCGACCAGCGAGCCCAGGGTGAGGACGGCGAAGGCCGTGGCCATGACCTCGGCCATCGTCGCCCAGCGGAACCGAACCGCCAGCACCAACCCCGTCAGGGTCGTGGCGTAGAGGGCGATCAGACGCCGCATGCTGGCGCCGGAGTCGATCGACCAGGTCATCGACAGGCCGCAGATGACGAGCAGCAGGATCAGGAACGGCTGACGCATCAGCGCCAGGGCCGCATCCCAGGGCCGCATGGCCAGCACCACGACGGCGCCGGCATAGACCGGCATGTAGGCGTTGCGGATGGCGCTGGAGCTGGCGGCGTCGAACTTGCTGCCGAAGATCGGCAGGATCCAGCCCTGGCTGTAGAGGATCAGGCTGAAGACCAGCAGGCCGAAGGCCAGCCAGTCCCACAGGTCCGCGCGGTCGCGGGCGGGGCCGGCGTCCCAGCGGGCCGCGGCCGGATAGGTCACGGTAGAATGGCCTTGACCAGACCCGGCGTCTCCACGCTGGCCCGGTTGAAGAACAGCCCGGCCGGCCGGCCGCCGGCGGCCGTGATCGCGTCACGCAGCTGGGCCGGCGCCTTCACGTCCGGCTGATCGGCGGCGACCACCAGAACGGTCTGGTCCATGAAGGGCGCTACGGTCACGGCCGACTGCGAGCGGTCCGCGGACGGGCCGTCGACGACGATCACATCGGCGTAGCGGCGCAGGACTTGCCAGTAGTCGGCGCTGGGCAGGATGTGGACGGACTGACCGCCGCGCAGGACGTCGGCGCGGAAGCGGGTCACCCAGAAACGTCCCTCGCCCACCGGATAGCCCATCAGGAACCGCGCATCGGGCGCGTCCGAGCCGTCCGGCATCCGCGTCGGCGGGCGGACGGTGAAGAAGGCCTGCCCCTCCGGGCTGGCCGACACCGGCTGGCCAAGGCGGCCATAGCGGTCGGGCGCGGCGTCGATGGCGGCGTGCTGCGATGAAGCGAACAGATCCAGGTCGACCAGCCAAACCCTGCGAGCGGCCCGTCGGGCGGCGAAAAGGGCGAACTCGCGGGCGACCGTCGAGGCCCCCTCCCCGCGGCGCGCCGAGGCGAACTGGACGATGCGCGCGCGGCCGGGCGCAGGCGGTCCCAGGGACGCCCACAACTCCGCAACTTCTGCGCTCAAATCCACCATGCTCGAATCGCCCGGCGCCCAGCGACCAAGGCTATCCCATAGGGCGCGTCGAGGAACTAGGCCGCCTTCAGTCGCGCCGCGCCGAGCACCGGCAGGTCCAGGGTGCGGGCGGCCGAGGCCGGGGTCGGCAGACCCGGCCGCAGGAACATCCGGATCAGCCCGGCGCAGAGAGCGGAGAACAGGCCCATCAGCAGGGCCAGGGCGAGCACGGGCTTGCGCAGGCTCTTGCCCTTGGTCGAGGGCACGGCCCGATCGACGATACGGATGTTGTCGTTGGTCTCGGCGGCGATCTGGCGGGCGGCCTGGTCCTGGCGCTCCTTGACCGTGAAGTCGCGGACGCTGCTCTGCAGGACGTCGCGGTCCATGCTCAGGGCCTGGAACTCCGGCTCGATGGAGGCCAGGCGCTGCAGCTGCTGGGTGGCCGCCGCGGCCTGGCGCCCATAGGTCGCCAGGGACTGCTGCAGGGCGGCGACCTCGGCCGCCGTCTGGATGCGGTCGGTCTGCAGGGTCTGGTGGACCGGATTGACGCCCAGGCGGCGCGCGCCGTCGGTCTGGGTCCGGCCGCTGCCGACGGCGCCTTCCAGCTGCCGCAGCTGAGCCTCGACGTCGCGCACCGGCTGCGAGTCCGGCCGATAGCGGGACAGCATCTCCTCGCGCTGCAGCCGCAGGGCGGCCAGCCGGGTCGCCGCGGCGGGGTCGATGTCGCGATAGAGGCCGATCTCCGGCGCGATCTGGCGCAGCTGGGCGTCCAGGGTCGCCAGCCGCGCCTGGCGGTCCTGCAGCGAGACCTCGGCGGCGGACCTCTGGGCCTCGATCTGGCCGATCAGCTGGGTCAGCGAGGCCTTCTGGGCGTTGAAATCGCCGATGTCGTTGGTGGTCAGGAAGGTCTGGTAGGCGGCGTCGGCCTGCTGCAGCTGGTCCTCGAACAGGACGCGCTGGCGTTCCATCGCCATCGATCCGGGTTGGATCAGGACGTTGCGGCGGTAGATCAGATATTCCTCGACCAGCGTGTTCACCACCTTGGCGGCCATCGCCGGATCGTCGTGCTCGAACCCGACCCGGACGACGGGATTGTCCGGCGCCGAGCCGACCTCGAGCTTCTTGCCCATGCTCTCGACGCCCTTGGCCATGATCAGCGCCTTCTCGGCGGGCGTGGCGGGCGCGTAGTCCTTGGCCAGGTCGGGATAGATCGCCGCCAGGCCGATCTTGCGGATCACCCGTTCGCGCAGCTGGGCGCTCTGCAGGATCTCGACTTCCGACTGGACCAGCGAGCTGGTGTCCGGCACCGCGCCCCGGGCGGCGTCGCCGGCGCGGGGCTCGTAGACATACTCCTGGCCCAGCTGGATCAGCAGGCTGGCCTGGGCCGGATAGGCCTTCTTCATCGTGAAGGCGAAGCCTGCGCCGGCCAGGGCGATGACCAGGAAGACGATCAGCATCAGCCAGCGCTCGCGCCACAGCAGGGTGACGAAGTCCGAAGGCGCGTAGCGCGGACGCGACGCCCAGCCGCCCCGCGGCGGCGGGTCGTGCGGTACGGTCGTCCATGCGCTCTGCGAGGCCATGCGAATCCGAGTGAACCGATCTTCGTCCGACCCTCGGCGCGCGCGATTAACACTCCGTTACCCATTCTCCTTAACCTTTGGGCCATGCGCGGAGCCGCCCTGTTCAGTCTCGTCCTGGCCCTGTCCACGGCCCTGCCGGCCGCGGGTCCCGCCGTGGCGCGCCCGACCCAGGCCTTCCCCGACATCGGCTATGCCGACTGGACCGAAACCGAGCCGCAGTATCGGCTCTATCCGGGCGACCAGGTCGACATCGCGGTGCCGTCCGCTCCCGAGCTCAGCCGCACCGGCGTGATCGTCCAGCCGGACGGGCGTGTGACCATGCCGCTGGTCGATCCGGTGATGGCCGCCGACCGCACCCTGCCGGAGTTCCAGCGCGACCTCTCCGCCGCCTACGCCGCCGAATTGCTGCGCCCCGAGGTGCAGATCCAGGTCAAGGCGATCAGCCCCCTGCGCGTCTTCGTGGGCGGCGAGGTCGGCAACCCGGGCGTGTTCGAGATGGCCGGCGACATCAACAGCCTGCAGGCCGTGATCCAGGCGGGCGGCTTCCGTCCCACGGCCAAGGTCGACCGGGTGGTGATCATCCGTCGCGGCCCCGATGGCCGCGCCATGATGCGGACCGTCAATCTCAAGCAGGCCATGCGCAACCCGAACGCCGACCTGGTCCCGCTGCGCCGGTTCGACATCGTCTATGTGCCGCGCAGCAGCGTCGCCGAGGCCGGGCTGTGGATGCAGCAGTGGTTCCGCGACCTGTCGCCGATCCAGCTCGGCTTCAACTACGCCATCAACGGCCGGAACTGACCTCCGGCCCCAAGGGCTGATGCCCCGCTCGCCTTCTGCTAGAATAGCGCCGGCGGAGGAGCAGCAGCATGTCCGGACGCCCCGCGATCGCAAAGCTGTCGCCGCCTGGAACCGGCCGGACGCTGGCCCGTCCCCGGGTGTCGCAGCGCCTTGAGGCTCAGCTCGCCGAGTCCAACGTCTGGGTGGCGGCCCCGGCGGGCTACGGCAAGACGACCGCCGCCGTGGATCTGGTCCGACAACGCGGAGCGGCCACTCTTTGGCTCCGCGTCGACGAGGGCGATCAGGACGTCGCCAGCTTCTTCCACTACCTGTCGCTGGCCGCCCCGAGCGCCGTCGCAAAAGCGCTGCCTCGGTATGGCCCGGAATACGCCGATCAACTCCCCGCCTTCTCGCGGCGGTTCTTCCGCGCCCTGTTCGCGGGACTGCCGCCGAACACCCTGCTGGTGCTGGACGACCTGCACCATGCCGACACCGAGGACTTCCGGGCGGTCCTGTCGATCCTGGTGAGGGAAACTCCGTCGACCGTCCGCTGCCTGGGCCTGTCGCGGACCCTGCCGCCCCGCGATCTCGCCGATCTGCTGCTGTCCCGCCATCTGGCCGTGCTCGACCAGGGCCTGCTGCAATTCTCCGAGCCGGAAGCCCGGGCGCTGGTCGCCGAACGCTCGCACCAGGCCCCCGTGATCGACCTCGCCGTGGCCAAGGGCTGGGCCGCCGGACTGGTGCTCCTGTCGGAAGGCCATCTCGCCGGCGCGCCCTTGACGCCCGCCGGCGGCGACGGCCCCGTCGGCGAAGCGGCGCTGTTCGACGTCCTGGGCCGCCAGGTGTTCGAGACCCTGCCGGAGTCCGAGCGAAGCGGCCTGCAGATCCTCAGCCTGCTGCCCGAAATCACGCCTCAGCTGGCGGCGGAGATGGTCGGATCGCGGGACGCGGAGACGCTGCTCGACCGGCTTCACCGGCGTCAGCTGCTGACCACCGGAACGGCGGCCGACCGCAACACGCTTCGACTGCACGATCTGCTGCGGGACTTCCTGCACCGCCGGCTCGAACAAACCGTTCCGGCGACACAGCGCGCCCAGCTGCAGAGACGCGCCGCGGAAGCGCTGGCGGCGGCCGGCCGTCCCGTCGACGCCGTCGAGCTGGCCCTCGCCGCCGGCGCCTGGCCCTTGGCGAGAGCGCTGATCAACGACCACGCCGAAGCCCTGCTCGACCAGGGACGCCGCAGCACGGTGATCGACTGGTGCGATCGCCTGCCGGAAGCCGAGCGGGACAGCTGGCTCTGCTACTGGCGGGGCGTGGCGAGTCTGCCGGACGACGCCGTCGCCGAGATCTGGCTCGGCCGGGCCTGGACCCTCTTCGAAAGCGAAGGCGACCTTCGCGGCCAGCACCTGGCCGCCGCCCGCGCGGTGCTGACCAAGACCGACAGCTGGCGCACCCACGCGGGCCTGTCAGCCTGGACCCGTCGCGCGACCGCCTTGCTGGGGAAGCCATGGATCCCCGCCTCCTCCGACGAGGACCTGCTGGTGCTGGTCGGAATGCTGCGCGCGATGGACTTCGCCGACGATCTGGCCGCGGCCGGTCCGGTCGGAGGGGCCTTGGCCATTCGGTTGACCGAACGCCTCGCCGTCCGCGCCTCGGGCGAAAGCGTCGCCATGCGTCTGCTGGCCAGCGCTTCGGTGATCGAACACGCGGGCTCCACCGGCGCCGCCGACCTGTTCGAGCGCGCGGTCGACAGCGTCGCCGACGACCTGCGCCAGAAGCGCATCGCGCCATGGATCCTGGGCCTGTGGCTCGTGGCGTTCGGCGCGGTCAGCGGCCGCTACTTTCCCTATGCGCGGCGCGGCTTCCCCCACGACGGCGGCGAGCACGCCCTGCGCACGGCGGTCGCCCTGGGCGAGGCTGAAGCCCTGCCGGCCGTCGAGTTCGGCGCGCTCTACCACCTCCAGCACCTGATGAGGCTCCGGAACGATTGGGAGGAGCTGGCCGCCTTCGTCGACCGGCTCGCCGCCGTCGCCGACAGCCGCCACACCACCCAGGTGGCGGTGGTGGCCGATTGCCAGGCCGCGCTTCACACCCGCAACGGCGATGTCCCCGCGGCGACGGAGGCCTGCGAGCGTTTCATGACGGCCATCGAAGCGGCCGACGAACCGCCGATCGAGCGCTGGCCGCACTTCATCACCCGCTTCCAGATCCGCATCGCCGCCCGGGACGCGGACACGGCGATCCGCGAGCTGGAGGCGGTTCTACCGCTGTTCGACGACGGCGCGGTGGCTGAGCGGACCCGTGTCTGTATCGCCATCGCCGGCGCGATCGACGCGAAGCGCCGCGGCAGCGCCCGCTATCCCGAACGGCTCCGGACCGCCGTCGAACAGCTGGCGGCCGCGGGCTGGAGCCAGATCCTGTCGAACCTTCCCGACCTCCTCGCGGAGATGCTCGATGACGCGCTGGCCCAGGGGACGGCGACCGACTTCTGCCGGCGCCTGATCGCTCAGCGGCGCCTTTCCCCGCCGCCCCAGGCCGGGCCGAGCTGGCCTTGGCCGCTGAGAGTGCAGGTCCTGGGCGACTTCGGCCTGGCGGTCGACGATGCTCCGCTGAAGCTCGGCGGCAAGCCGGCGACGCGATCGCTCGACATCCTGCGGATCCTGGCGGTCAGCAAGGGACGCACCTGCACCCTGGCCGCGCTGTACGACTGGCTCTGGCCCGACTCCGACGGTGATCAGGCGAAGGCGGCCTGCGAACAGGCGTTGCACAGACTGAGGAGACTGGTCGGACGCCCCGACCTCGTGATCCAGCGCGAGGGGCGGCTGCGACTGTCGTCCGAGCTGGTTTGGGTGGACCTGGTCGCCTGGGAAGCCCGGGCCGCAAGCGCCATCGAGAGCGGCGACCGCGCGGCGCTTCGCGCCGCGTTTCTGGCTCTGCCGGGCGCGCTGCTGCCGCACGAACCGCCCAATCCCTGGTCGACGGTCGCGGCCGACCGGGTTCGTGATCTGACGCTGGGCCTGGCCGACCGCCTCGCCGCCGGAGACGGCGACGGCCAGAGGGCGCGCGCGATCTACCTGCGATGCCTCGAGCTCTATCCGGACTCCGCCCGCGTCCACGGCGCCCTGATCAGCGGTCGGCTGGCGCGGGACGATCTGGTCGGCGCGCTGGAGGACTACGCCCGGTACGAGCGCCGGCAGGAGGCGGCCGACGAGGAGGTGTCCAGCGCCATCCGTGCGCTGATCTCGCCGGCCCTGCGCCCGCCGCAAGGGCCGTAGGCCATCCGTAGGCGCGACGTCGTTACCGCTTCCGAGGCCGGCCGCCCCGGGCCGGCGTCAAGCCTCGGGAGACCCCCATGCCCCAAGCCACCGTCTCGATGATCTACTGCGTCCAGCAGGCGACCGGGACCGACGCCGGCGTCAATGAAGCGATCGCCGGCCTGCCGGAGCTTTTGCTGCCGGGCGAGTTCGGCGGCATGCCGCTGCAGGCCATCAGGGCCTTGCCCGGCGTCATCGCCGCCGTCGACGCCGCCCGCGCCGATCCGGACGACCTGTACATCACCACCAGCACGGGCGGCGGACGCGACAACGCCATCTGGCCCAGCGCCGGCGGCGTCGTCCAGATTCAGGCCGGTCAATCGGAGACGCCGGACGTCACCGTCGCCTTCGACCATTCCCAGAACCTGTCGCTCTGGGACTACGACTCCGTCTCCGACGACGATCTGCTGGGTTCGGTGACCATGTTCGCCTCCGAACAGGGCCAGGGCGAGATCGCCAAACTGGCCAAATCGCCCATCGAGAACTCGTACTACTACGTCGTCTACCGGGTCGACTGACCGGCGACGTCCTTCCCCGTTTCCTTGCAGCGGCGACCTCGCTCGGCGGAGTCGCGCGCGCTTCCAGGAGGAAGCCATGAAGACCATCAACATCCGAGAAGGCATGCGCTTCGGCATGGGCGTCGACAGCGTCGTCGAACGCGTCTGTGGCGAGGCGATCGAACACGCCGGCGAAGTCGGCAGCGAGGGCGGCCAGAACGCCTATCCCAGCGTCAGCATGATCGAAAGCCAGGAGAGCCTGCTGGAGTCGCTGAACATCTCCGCCGCGCTCTCCGCCCGCTATGGCCTGGCGGCCAGCCTGGACACGAAGATGAAGTTCGCCCAGCAGCACGCCGTCAACGAGTACTCGCTCTACTTCCTGTTCCGGGTCGAGGTCGAGAACCCGCCGCGAGCCATGCGCGCGCCGAGGCTCACCGCGGCCGCCCAGGCGATCTACGATCGATCGCCGGAGGAGTTCACGGCTGTCTACGGCGATACCTACATCGACTCCATCTACAGCGGCGGCGAGTTCTACGGCCTGTTCACCTTCAGGACGCGCGACGAGAGCAGCAAGAGCGAGGTCGCGGCCGAACTGAACGGCGAGATCGGAAACTTCCTTGCCGGCGTGGAGATCGCCGCCTCATTCCAGAACACCGTCGCCCGGGCGAGCCGCAAAGCGTCCATGTCCATTCAGGCGGTGATGAGCGGCGGGTCGGGCCTCCACAACCCGGCAAGCCTGGACGAACTGCGCGCGCTCTACGCCAACTTCAACGTCGCCGTGCGCGACCATCCGATCGACTACAAGGCGCATATAAAGGACTTCCGCTACCTGCCGCTGCCGCGGGGCGCCAGCCAGGCCTCCCGCATCCTCCGCCGCGACACGATCGAAGCCTGCGGCCGGAACGTCATCGAAGCCATCCGGCAGCGCGGCAAGCTGGACTACATCATCGCCAACCCGCGTCAGTTCGAGCCGTTCGACCTGGAGCTTCTGAAGAGCAAGCGAACGGCGGTGAACGCCCTGGCCCCGCGATGGGCGGAACGCGCCGAGCAGTGTTCCGCCGATGTCGCCCAATGCAGCCTCGAGGGGCTGGAGCCCGTGACCGTCGACTACCCCAAGCGGCTGGCCGTCACCGATCCGCTCGACAAGAAGTGGGAGTACGTCAAGCTTCATGACTCCCGCGCCGCGCCCTACTTCCTCGAGGCCTACTGCGTTGGCGGCATCGAGACCTACGACGAGCACGACGGCGGCCGGTACAAGATCTTCACCAACAACGGCGCGCCGATCGGCGGGATCTTCTGGCACCCGCAGATCTCGGAAGAAGCCGTCATCGTCTATGGCGGGATATTCCTGGCCTACATGGCGCGCGGCGGCTGCGAGGGCCCGCTCGGCTATCCCCGCGCGGACGAAGAGGCGCTCGGACATCTGCCGGGCTGGCCGGCCGGCGTCGGCGACGGTCTCGACCGGGTGAGCCGCTTCAGGAACGGGGTCTTGTGGTGGGACGCTCAGAGCGGCGTCGTCTCCGATCGCCTGCCGCGATCGATCTTCGATTTCGAGCCGAGACCCCTGCCGCGGATACCGCCGCGCGTGGTCATCCGCCCAGGCGGATAAGCCGCCTCGAACCGGCTGGCGTGGGGCCTAGCCCTGCGCCAGCCATTCCCGCGCCTGGCGCTGGGCCTCGGCGACGTCGAGCGGGTCCATCTCGGCGCTCAGCTCCTTGCGGTAGACCTTGGCCTCCGTCGAGCCGCGCATGGCCGCCAGGTTGAACAGCATATGGGCCGAGACATAGTCGAGCGGCGCGCCGCCCTGCCCGGTCGAATACAGCAGCCCCATGCGAAACAGGTCGTCGCCGGACATGTCGGGTCCTGGCAGCGGGATGGTCGCCGGAGCTTCGGTGTCGATGCTCGCAAGCATGGTCTTCTTCCTCGAACCTCTGACCGGACGCTTCTGTCCGATATCGATGTTCACAGGAAAGTCCCGCGGCGCTGAACATAGGGTTAATCGACGGACCGTCCCGCATTCACGATGACGGCGGGGCGGTCCGCGGGCCGGCGGTCAGCTTCCGGCCTGGAGCTTGTCCTGGGTCTTGGTCTCGAAGTCGCTCGCGTCGTGGCGCTCGTGCAGCTGAGTGGCCGGGTCGCCGAACGCGCGGTTGACCATCCGGCCGCGCTGGACCGCCGGACGGGCGGCGATCTGGTCGGTCCAGCGCTGCACGTTCCTGTACTCGTGGACCGACAGGAACTCCCCGGCGTCATAGACCAGCCCCTTGGCCAGGGCCCCATACCAGGGCCAGACGGCCATGTCGGCGATCGTGTACTGGTCGCCGGCCAGGTACTCGACATCGGCCAGACGGCGATCCAGCACGTCGAGTTGGCGCTTCACCTCCATGGCGAAGCGGTCGATGGCGTATTCGATCTTGAACGGCGCGTAGGCGTAGAAATGCCCGAAACCGCCGCCCAGGTACGGCCCGCTGCCCATCTGCCAGAACAGCCAGGACAGGGCCTCGGCGCGGGTCCCGTCCGTCGGCAGGAACTCGCCGAACTTCTCGGCCAGGTACAACAGGATAGCGCCGGACTCGAAGACTCGGACCGGCTTGTCGCCGCTTCGGTCGACGAGGGCCGGGATCTTCGAGTTGGGGTTCGCCTCGACGAAGCCGCTGGAGAACTGGTCGCCGTCGTTGATCTTGATCAGCCAGGCGTCGTACTCGGCGCCCGCGTGGCCCTTGGCCAGCAGTTCCTCGAGCATGACCGTGACCTTCACCCCGTTGGGCGTGGCCAGGGAGTAGAGCTGCAGCGGATGCTGGCCGATCGGCAGGTCCTTGTCATGGGTCGGGCCGGCGATCGGCCGGTTGATGTTGGCGAAGCGGCCGCCGTTGGCCTTGTTCCAGGTCCAGACCTTGGGCGGGACGTATCCGGTGTCGTCGCTCATCCTGCTTCAGCTCCCGTCCTTGTTGCGATTGCCCCCGCTAGATGGGCGCACGCCCGCCGTCGGCGCAAGACCGGGAGCCGAGAAACCTGACGAACGCGTTCAGCCGGGGTTCAGCCGCGAGGATTCACCATCAGGCCTCAGTCGAGGGAACCGTGCGGCGGCGTCGCCGCAACCGTCAGAGGAGACGTTCGGATGAAGCGTCTGTTGCTCACCATCGCCGCTGCGGCCGCCGTCGGCGGCCCGATGCTGGCCGTGGCGACCGAAGCGGCCGCACAGGACCGCGGTCGCTGGGAACGCCATGAGGACCGCCGCGACCACCGGGAAGGCCGTTGGGATCGGCGCGAGGATCGCTGGGACCGTCGGGAAGATCGCTGGGATCGGCGGGAGGATCGTTGGGACCGCCGCGACGGCCGCTACGACCATCGCTGGGACCAGCGTAGCCGTTGGGATCGTGGTCGCCACAACGGCTACTACTGGAACAACCGTTGGTACTACGGCCCGCCGCCGTCCAGCTACTACGGCCGTCCGGGCTACCGTCCGGGCTACGCCTCCTGGCGTCGCGGCGCCTATCTGCCGCCCTACTACCGGGACCGCGGCTACGTCGTGTACGACTACGGCCGCTACGGCCTGCGTCCGCCGCCGCGCGGCTACTACTGGTACCGGGACGGCAGCGACTATCTGCTGGCCGCCGTCGCCACCGGCCTGATCCTGGACGTGATCATCAACCGCTAGGGTCACGTGCGTCGAAACGAGAAACGCCCCGGAGAGCGATCTCCGGGGCGTTTTTCTATGTTGTCCGGGGACATGCTCCGAAGGTGCGTGTCCCCCTCGTTCAGCATCGGACGGGGACACGCACCGCTTCGCGGAGCATGTCCCCGGCGCCCCTACAGCCCCAGCTTGGCCTTCAGGATGTCGTTGACGGCGGCCGGGTTGGCCTTGCCGCCGGTCTCCTTCATCACCTGGCCGACGAACCAGCCGATGGCCTGGGGCTTTTCCTTCACGGCTTCCGCCTTGTCGGGATTGGCCGCGATCAGTTTGTCGACCGCCGCCTCGATGGCGCCGGTGTCGGTGATCTGGACCAGGCCATGCTTCTCCACGATGGCGGCCGGAGCCCCCTCGCCCGCCCACATGTGGTCGAACACGGTCTTGGCGATCTTGGAGGAGATGGTCCCCTTCTCGATCAGCTCGACCAGCGCGGCGATGTCGGCAGCCGGGATCGGCGAGGCGGTGATCTCCAGCCCGTCCTTGCCCAGCCGACCCATCAGGTCGTTCAGGGTCCAGTTGGCGACCAGCTTGGCGTCACGGCCCTGGGCGGCCTCCTCGAAGAAGGCGGCCACGTCGGCGTCCGAGATCAGCACCGAGGCGTCGTAGGCCGACAGGCCGTAGTCGGCCATCAGGCGAGCCTTCTTGGCGTCCGGAAGCTCGGGCAGCGAGGCCTCGATCTCCTTCACCCAGGCCGGATCGATCTCCAGCGGCAGCAGGTCAGGGTCGGGGAAGTAGCGGTAGTCATGCGCCTCTTCCTTGGACCGCATCGAGCGGGTCTCGTTCTTGGTCGGGTCGTACAGGCGGGTTTCCTGGTCGACCTTGCCGCCGTCCTCCAGGATCTCGATCTGGCGGCGGGCTTCGAAGTTGATGGCCTGCTGGATGAAGCGGTAGCTGTTGACGTTCTTGATCTCGCAGCGCGTGCCCAGGTGGCTGAAGCTGCCGGTCTCGCGGAACTTCTCGTAGTCGCCGGGGCGGCAGACCGAGACGTTCACGTCGGCGCGCAGGTTGCCCTTCTCCATGTCGCCGTCGCAGGTGCCCAGCGTCACCAGGATCGCTCGCAGCTTCTTGACGTAAGCCGCTGCATCTTCAGGGGAACGCATGTCCGGCTTGCTGACGATTTCCATCAGCGCGGTGCCCGAACGGTTCAGGTCGACATAGGTCTCGGTCGGCGACAGGTCGTGGATCGACTTGCCGGCGTCCTGTTCCAGGTGCAGGCGCTCGATGCGGACGGTGAAGCTGCTGCCGTCGAGACGATCGACGGTCACCTCGCCCTCGCCCACGACCGGCTGGTCGAACTGGCTGATCTGGTAGCCTTGCGGCAGGTCCGGATAGAAGTAGTTCTTCCGGTCGAAGCGGCTCTTCAGGTTGATCTGCGCCTTCAGGCCCAGGCCCGTGCGGACCGCCTGCTCGACGCAGTACTTGTTGAGCACCGGCAGCATGCCGGGCATGGCCGCGTCGACCAGGCTGACCTGCTCGTTCGGACCGGCGCCGAAGCCGACGGCCGCGCCGCTGAACAGCTTGGCGTTCGACGCCACCTGGGCGTGGACTTCCAGCCCCAGCACGATTTCCCAGTCGCCCGTGCGACCCTTGAGGGTGAAGGTCTCAGTCATCCTACCACCAACGCTCCGCCTTCTTGCCGCGGAAGCCCGCCGCCTTCTCGAGGGCGCCCGCGACCGCGAACACCGTGGCTTCGTCCAGCGCCCGGCCGATCACCTGCAGGCCCAGCGGCAGGCCGCCGCTGTCCAGCCCCGCCGGCACGCTGATCGACGGCAGGCCGGCCAGGTTGGTCGTCACCGTGAAGACGTCGTTCAGGTACATGGCGATCGGGTCGGCCATCCGCTCGCCGAGCGCGAAGGCCGCCGACGGCGCCGTCGGGGTCAGCAGGGCGTCGCACGACTGCCAGGCCTGGTCGAAGTCGTCGGCGATGCGCCGGCGGACCTTCTGGGCCTTCAGGTAGTAGGCGTCGTAATAGCCGGCGCTCAGCACATAGGTGCCGATCAGGATGCGGCGCTTGACCTCGTTCCCGAAGCCTTCGGCCCGGGTGTTCTCGTAAATCTCGGTCAGGCTCTTGCCGTCGGCGCGCAGGCCGTACCGCATGCCGTCGTAGCGGGCGAGGTTCGAGGACGCCTCGGCCGGGGCCACGATGTAGTAGGCCGGCAGCGCGTACTTGGTGTGAGGCAGCGAGACCTCGACGATCTCGGCGCCGGCTTCGCGCAGCCAGTCGATGCCGTCCTGCCAGAGCTTCTCGATCTCGGCCGGCATGCCGTCGACGCGGTACTCCTTCGGCACGCCGATGCGCAGGCCCTTCACGGACTTGCCGACATACTGCGAGAAGTCCGGCGTCTCGACGTCCAGGCTGGTCGAGTCCTTCGGGTCGTGGCCGGCCATCGAGGTCAGCAGGATGGCGGCGTCCTCGACCGTCTTGGCGATCGGGCCGGCCTGGTCCAGCGAGCTGGCGAAGGCGACGACGCCCCAGCGCGAGCAACGGCCGTAGGTCGGCTTGATGCCGACGGTGCCGGTGAAGGCGGCCGGCTGGCGGATCGAGCCGCCGGTGTCGGTCGCCGTGGCGCCCAGGCAGAGGTCGGCCGCGACGGCCGAGGCCGAGCCGCCCGACGAGCCGCCCGGCGTCAGGGCCTTGTTGCCCGACGCGGCCGACTTCCAGGGGTTGATGACGTTGCCGAAGGCGCTCGTCTCGTTCGACGAGCCCATGGCGAACTCGTCCATGTTCAGCTTGCCGAGCATGACCGCGCCGTCGCCGAACAGGTTGCCGGTGACGGTCGACTCATAGGTCGGGACGAAGTTCCCCAGGATCTTGCTGCAGGCCGTCGAGCGGACGCCCTGGGTGCAGAACAGGTCCTTGATCCCCAGCGGCGCGCCTTCCAGCGGACCGGCCTCGCCCTTGGCGATGCGGGCGTCGGAGGCGGCGGCCATGTCGAGCGCCTTCTCGGGCGTCTCCAGGACATACGCGTTCAGCGGCCGGGCCGCCTCGACCGCGGCGACGTGCGCCTTGGTGATTTCGACCGAGGAGAAATCCTTGGTCTTCAGACCGTCCAGGGCGGCCTTCAGCGTGAGCGACGTGAGTTCGGACATGGCTTACTCGACCACCTTCGGCACGACGAAGAAGCCGTCGGCGCTCTTGGGGGCGTTGGCGAGGACGCGGGGCGCGTCGCCGCCGTCGGTGACGACGTCGTCGCGCAGCGGGAGCTTGGCGTGGACGACCGAGGTCAGCGGCTCGACCCCGTCGGTGTCGACCTCCGCCAGCTGCTCGATCCACTGGATGATGCCGTTCAGCTCCTTCGCGAGGGGCTCGAGCCGCTCCTCGGGTTCGGCGATGCGGGCGAGCCGGGCGACCTTGCGGACGGTCGCGGCGTCGATGGCCATCTTGGCCTCCTTTCGTTCGAGGTTGGGGTTACCCGCGGCAACCCCACTATTGCAAGCCGAATGCAACCGCCGGGTCATCGCGGACGCCCGAAGGGCGATCCGGGACCCAGCCCGCCCGGCAAATGAGCCGGATCCCGGCTCTCGGCGCTTCGCGCTGCGGCCGGGATGACGGTATGAAGCGGAATGCCCGTGCTCGACATCACCGAACTCGCCGCCGCCCTGCCCCAGTACGCGCCCGTCGTCGGGCTCGATCCGGGCGAGAAGACCATCGGCGTGGCGGTGTCCGACGCCACCCGGATGGTGGCCAGCCCCCTGGAAACGATCCAGAAGAAGAAGTTCACCCAGGACGCCGAGCGGCTGTTCGCCCTGATGGAGAGTCGCGGGGCCCTGGGCATCGTCATCGGCCTGCCCATGAACATGGACGGCACCGAGGGGACCCGCGCCCAGTCGAACCGCGCTCTGGCCCGCAACATCCTGCGCCTGAAGGACCTGCCGATCGCGTTCTGGGACGAGCGGCTGTCGTCGGCGGCGGTGAACCGGATGCTGATCGACGAGTTCGACACGACGCGCCAGCGCCGCAGCGAGGCCGTCGATAAACTGGCCGCGACGTGGATCCTCCAGGGCGCGTTGGATCGGATGCGGAACGGGTAGTTCTTCCCACTCAGTCACCGCTGCGCGGCGACAGCTCTCCCAAGGGGAGAGCGACCCGGTGGCTACCAGTTCCTCTCCCCGCGGGAGAGGTGGCCCGGCAAAGCCGGGTCGGAGTGGGAAGAACAGATGACGGGCGCTTGCACGAAAATACACTTATAGTAGCATTTTTAAATGCAATCGCCTCCGGCCACCCGCGCGAGAGCCAAGCGCCTCCGACGCGAAATGACCCTTCCGGAGGGGCTCCTCTGGCGAGCCATTCGAGCGCATCGCCTTGAGGGCATCCACTTCCGACGACAGCATCCCATCGGTCCCTACGTGCTCGACTTCTATTGCGACGCCGCGCGCCTAGCGATCGAGGTGGACGGAGCGATGCACTACATTGAGGGCCGTCCTGAGCGCGATGCGGCGCGGGACAACTGGCTCTCACAGCGCGGCATCCGCACGCTTCGCCTTCCGGCGAGAGTCGTGCTGAAGGACATGAACAGGGCCCTCATGACGATCCTTGCGGCGATAGGCGAGCGAGCGCCCACCAAAGTCGCTCTCCCCTTGGGAGAGCTGTCGGCGCGAAGCGACGACTGAGTGGGCGGAACGGCGCCTGCCGGCCAACCATGGTTCTTCCCACTCCGACCCGGCTTCGCCGGGCCACCTCTCCCAAGGGGAGAGGAACTGGTACGGTGTCCCATGATCCTGACCGTCTCGCCCGCCACGCCAGCCGACAGCGCGCTGCTCGCCGGCCTGATGCAGTTCTACATCTACGACTTCTCGGAGATCGCGCCGGAAGGATCGCGGGACTACGACGTCGAGCCGGACGGGCTGTTCCGACCCTATCCCTACCTCGACGCCTACTGGCAGGAGGACGGCCGCTGGCCGCTGATCTTCCGGCTGGACGGCGCCGCGATCGGTTTCGCGCTGGTCAACCAGATCTCCAACCGCGCCGACGGCTTCGTCGAGCGCAACATGGCCGAGTTCTTCATCATGCGACAACACCGACGACGCGGCCTGGCGGCGGCGGCCCTGGCGCAGGTGCTGAAACTCCACCCTGGCCGTTGGGAGGTTGCAGTGCTGGACCGCAACCCCGGTGCCCTGGCCTTCTGGCCGAAGGCGCTTGGCGCGGCGGGCGTCAACGAACTGGAACGGCTGGACGGCGGCGAAACCTGGGCCGGACCGGTGTGGACCTTTACGGCCTGACCGAAGCCGCGCGGGGCTTCAGCTTCACCGCGCTTCCCGCTCGCCCCAGCCCAGATCGTCCAGGATACGGACCCGCTCCGACTCCTTCAGCACAGCCATCCGCGCCAAGGCCGGCAACCCTTTCTGCAAAGCGATGACGGCGAGCGCCGGACCGATCAGGTCGTCCTCGTCCGCCATGGGCAGAACCGCCAGGGCGCTGTCCCGAAGACGCACCCAGGCGACCGCGTAATCCTGCGACAGCCATAGAGGCACGGCGGGGTTGGCCGCCGACCGCAGCCGGGCCGTCTCGATCGTCCCAGCCATGGCGTAGGCGTTCCAGCCCAACGACCGGCCCTCGGAAAGCAGCCGGGCCAGCTCGACCACGACGACATAGGAGGCGTCTCCCACGTCGCCCTGGTGGTGAACCTCTTCCCAGAGATCCTCCCAGACAGCATCCTCGTTCTCGCCGGCTTCGAGCGCCCTGACCGCGGGCCGAGGATCGTACGGCGTTCGATAGCCGCCCTTCAGCGCCGCCCATTGGGCTTCCGGCAGATCCAGCATCACGCCACCTTCACCATCCGCTTGCCGATGTTCTCGCCGGCCAGCAGGCCGATGAGCGCGCCGGGGAGGCTCTCAAGGCCTTCAAGCACATCCTCGCGGACCTTCAGCTTGCCGCTGTCGACCCAGCCCTTCAGTTCGGCGAGCGCCGGCTGCAGGCGGTCGTAGAAGTCGCTGACGATGAAGCCCTGCACGTTGAGGCGCTTGGTGACGATCAGGCCGGGCACGCCGCGCGGCCCGGCGGGCGGGGCCGAACCGTCGTAGCCGCTGACCGCGCCGCAGCACGCGATGCGGCCGAAGGTGTTCATGTTGAACAGCGCCGCCTCGAAGATGTCGCCGCCGACGTTGTCGAAATAGACGTCGACGCCGTCCGGCGCGGCGGCTCGCAGCGCCTTGAAGACGTTGCCCGCCTTGTAGTCGACGGCGGCGTCGAAGCCGAGTTCGTTGACCAGGAGGTCGCACTTGGCCTGGCCGCCCGCGATGCCGATCACCTTGCACCCCTTGATCTTGGCGATCTGGCCCACGATCGAGCCGACCGAACCGGCGGCGGCGGAGACCACGACCGTCTCGCCGGCCTTGGGGCGTCCGCACTCCAGCAGGCCGAAATAGGCGGTCTGGCCGGCCACGCCGTAGACGCTGAGCAGGTTGGTCAGCGGCTCGATGCGCGGGATCTTCTGCAGCTTCTTGGCGGGCAGCACGGCCCACTCCTGCCAGCCGGTGTCGGCGAAGACGAGGTCGCCGGGCTTCAGCGACGGGTCGCGCGACTCGACCACCTCGGCCAGGGCTCCGCCGGCCATCACGTCGCCGGCGTTGATCGCCGAGCGGTAGGTCGCCCCCTGCATCCAGGCGCGGTTGGCCGCGTCCAGGCTGACGTACAGGATCTTCAGGAGAGCCTCGCCTTCGCCCGGCGTCGGGACGGCGGCCTCGTTCAGGCGGAAGTGCTCGGGCGCGAGCCGGGCGCCGCCGGGCAGTTCGGCGAGGACGATCTGGCGATTGGCGGTCATGGCGGGCTCCCTGTGTTCTGTTCGTTGGCGGCAATCTGGCACGCCGGGATCGCCCAAAGCCAGCATCCAGACCCTTGCCATTCGCCGCCGATGCCGCAGGATCGCCCCGCACCAACCTAGAAGCCTTGGCGGAATCTCCGTCGTCGCCTAAGAGGGCGGCTCATGACGACATCGGCTCCGGGTATCGACGAGGTCCGCGCACGGACCTTCCCCTTTCCGCGCCGCCATTTCCTGTCCGCCCTGGATCTGAACATCGTCGAGGCCAACCGCCTCCTCGACCTGGCCGACACGTTCGTGGCGCTCAACCGACAGACCACCAAGAAGCTGGACCTGCTCAAGGGCCGGACCCTGGTGAACCTGTTCTTCGAGAACTCCACCCGCACCCAGTCCAGCTTCGAACTGGCCGGCAAGCGGCTCGGGGCCGACACGATGAACATGTCGGTGAAGAACTCCTCCGTGGCCAAGGGCGAGACCTTGATCGACACCGCGGTGACGCTGAACGCGATGCGGCCCGACCTGCTGGTCATCCGCCACGCTTCGTCCGGCGCCGCCGAGCTGCTGTCGCAGAAGGTCGGCTGCAGCGTGATCAACGCCGGCGACGGCCAGCATGAGCACCCGACTCAGGCCCTGCTCGACGCCCTGGCCATGCGGCGGGTGTTCGGCGACCTGGCCGGTCTGACCGTGGCGATCTGCGGCGACGTCCTGCACAGCCGCGTGGCGCGCTCGAACGTCAACCTTCTCAGCGTCCTGGGCGCGGAAGTTCGCCTCGTCGGACCGCCCACCCTGCTGCCCGCCGGGGCCGACCGCTGGGGCGCTTCGGTGCACCACGACATGGAGAAGGGCATCGCCGGCGCCGACGTGGTGATGATGCTGCGCCTGCAGCTGGAGCGGATGCAGGGCGCGCTGGTCCCCTCGACCCGCGAGTACTTCCGCTTCTGGGGCCTGGACCGCGAGAAGCTGAAGGCCGCTTCCGACCGGGTCCGGGTCATGCACCCCGGCCCGATGAACCGCGGCGTGGAGATCGACTCCGATGTCGCCGACGATCCCGCCGTCAGCCTGATCCAGGATCAGATCGAGATGGGCGTCGCCGCCCGCATGGCCGTGCTGGCCACCCTCGCCGCCCGGCTGGACAACGACTGATGGCCCGCACCCGTCCCATCGCCTTCAACAACGCCCGCCTGGTCGATCCGGAGAGCGGCTACGACGGCCACGGCGCCGTGGTGGTCTTCGAGGGCGTCATCGCCGACGTCTCGAAAGGCAAGGATTTCAACGATCTGTCGGACGACGTTCGCGTCATCGACTGCAACGGCGGCATGCTGGCCCCCGGCCTGATCGACCTGCGCGTCAAGACCGGAGAGCCCGGCGCCGAGACCAAGGAGACCCTGCGCTCCGCGGCCCAGGCGGCCGCGGCCGGCGGCGTCACCTCGATCGTCGTCCAACCCGACACCAGGCCCGCCGTCGACGATCCGTCGGTCGTCGACTTCATCCTGCGCCGCGCCCTGGACGTCGAGGCCGCCCACATCCTCTGCGCCGGAGCCGCGACCAAGGGTCTGTCCGGCGAACAGATGGCCGAGATCGGCCTGATGAAGGAGGCCGGCTGCGTCTACGTCACCGACGTCGACCGCCCGATCGTCGATTCCAAGGTGCTGCGCCGGGTCATGGCCTACGCCTCGGCCTTCGGCATGGCCATCGCCCATCGGCCGACCGATCCCTGGCTGTCCAGGGGCGCCGCCGCCACCGAAGGCGAGTTCGCCGCCCGGATGGGCCTGCCGTCGGCCCCGGCCGCCGCCGAGCGGATCGGACTGGAGCGCGACCTGGCCCTGGCCGAGCTGACCGGCGGCAAGCTGCTGGTCGACCAGATCACCAGCGCCGGCGCTCTGGAGACCCTGGCCCGCGGCAAGGCCAAGGGGCTGAACGTCGCCGCCACGGCCTCGATCAACCACCTGAGCTTCAACGAGCTCGACATCGGCGACTATCGGACCTTCGCCAAGATCGACCCGCCGCTGCGGGCCGAGGACGACCGCCAGGCGCTGATCGAGGCTCTGGCGAGCGGCCTGGTCGATATCGTCGTCTCGGCCCACGCGCCGGCGCCGCCCGAGGACAAGCGCCTGCCGTTCGACGAGGCCGCTCCCGGCGGAGTCGGGCTGGAGACGCTGCTGTCCGCCCTGCTGGCCCTGCACCACGACGGGCGCGTGCCGCTGATCGATCTGATCCGCACCGTGACCCTGGCGCCGGCCCAGTTCCTGGGCCTGACCGCGGGCCGTATCGCCTCGGGGGCTCCGGCCGACCTGGTGTTGTGCGACCTGAACGCGCCAATCCTGGTCGACGCCGACAAGCTGGTCTCGAAGTCCAAGAACTCCCCGTTCGACGGCCGCCGCCTGCAGGGGCAGGTGCTGATGACCGTCACCGGCGGCAAGATCGTCCACCGGGCCGAATAGTGAGCGAGACCCCCGCCCCCGAGGCCCCGGCCGATCCCGCGCGCGACGCTCGCAAGCGCTACTGGCGCACCGTGGCGGTCTTCGCGCTGGCCGGGCCCTACATCGGCCTGGCCATCTCGCTGTTCATCATGGCGGTGGTCGGCCTGACCCGTGGCCAGCCGATCGGATCGCTGCTGAGCGGCCTGGCCGGGCTGGCGGTGATCTCGGCGGTGTTCGCCATTCCGGTCGCCGGCCTGCCCGGCTTCCTGACCGGCCTGGTCGCGGCCCAGATGCAGCGACGCGGAACGGCCATGCGGCGCTACTACGCTCTGACCGGCGCGGTGGGCGCGCTGACCGCCCTGGCCATCCCGATCATCCTGCGCAGCCCGCCCGAGTTCTGGATCTTCGCCGGAGCCGGCACAGCCTTGATTTGCGCCCATCTCACCCGGGCGCGATGATCGGATTCGCGCGACGCCATCTGGCGTTGCGGCGGAACATATCATAAACCTCAACGCGCATTCGGGGCGGACATGGAAGATCTGGGGCAAACCGTCTGGCTGACGTTCGGTCTGATCGTCGTGGGAGGCTACCTCCTCGGCTCGATCCCGTTCGGCCTCATCGCCACCCGGCTGGGCGGCGCCGGCGACATCCGAAAGATCGGCTCGGGCAACATCGGCGCGACCAATGTGCTGCGCTCCGGACGCAAGGACCTGGCCGCGATCACCCTGATCGGCGACGCCGGCAAGGGCGCCGTGGCGGTCCTGATCGCCCACCTGCTGACCCGGGGCGATCCGGCCGCCGTGGCCCTGGCGGGCGGCTCCGCCTTCTTCGGCCACCTGTTCCCGGTCTGGCTGAAGTTCAAGGGCGGCAAGGGCGTGGCCACCTTCTACGGCGTGCTGCTCAGCGCCTGCTGGCCGGTGGGAATCCTGGCCGGGATCACCTGGCTGGCCGTAGCCTTCCTGTTCCGCCTGTCGTCGCTGGCCGCCCTGACCGCCGCCGCCCTGGCCCCGCTGTTCGCCTTCGCCACCGACCAGCCCTATCCCATGATCCTGCTGGCCCTGTTCATGGCCGTGCTGATCTACATCCGGCACCACGAGAACATCCGCCGGCTGCTCAAGGGCGAGGAGCCGAAGATCGGGGCCAAGAAGGCGGCTCCGCCTCCCGAGACCGAATGACGGCCCCGTCCGACGCGGAGCGGATCGCCTGGCTGAGGCTGGCGAGGACGCCGAACGTCGGACCGGTGGCCTTCGACCATCTGCTGCGCCGCTTCGGCTCGGCGAAGGCGGCGCTGGACGCCCTGCCCCGCCTGACGCAGCGCGGCGCTGTCCCGCGGCCGCCGCCGGAAACCGCGGCGGTCGCCGAGATCGAGGCCGGCGAACGGCTGGGCGCGCGTCTGCTGCTCGCCGGCGAGGCCGACTTCCCAACGTCGCTTCGGACGCTCGACACGCCGCCGCCGCCGTTGATCTGGACGCTCGGCGACCTGGCTCTGCTGTCCCGCCCCGCGGTGGCCGTCGTCGGCGCCCGCGTGGCCTCCGCCGCCGGGCAGCGGTTCGCCCGCGGCCTGGCCGCCGACCTGGGGCGCGAGGGTCTCGTTGTCGCCTCCGGCCTGGCCAGGGGCGTCGACGGCGCGGCCCACGAGGGCGCCCTGGCCACCGGTACGGTCGCCGTTCTCGGCGGGGGCGTCGCCGACATCTATCCGCCGGAGCACGAGGACCTGCACGGCCGGATCGCCGCCGGCGGACTGATCGTCTCCGAAAGCCCGCCGCGCCATCGCGCCCAGGCCAAGGACTTCCCGCGCCGCAACCGCCTGATCTCGGGTCTCGCCCTGGCCGTGGTGGTGGTCGAGGCGGAGCTGAAGTCCGGCTCCCTGATCACCGCCCGCCTCGCCGCCGAACAGGGCCGCGAGGTCCTGGCCGTGCCAGGTTCGCCGCTCGATCCGCGCGCCCGCGGGACCAACGATCTGCTCCGCCAGGGCGCGGCGGTCTGCGAGGGGATCGAGGACGTGCTTCGCGTGCTGGAGGGCCTGAACGGCCGCGGCGTGCGCGAGCCGGAACGCGGCGGCTGGTCCCCCGCCGCAGGCGAGCCCGACGAGGCCCTGCGCGAACGGGTGGCCGGCCTCCTTTCGCCGACCGCGGCCTTCGTCGACGATATCGTCCGGGGCGCCGGCGCGCCCGCCCCGATGGTCTTCGCCGCCCTGGTCGAGCTCGCCCTGGCCGGCCGCGCCGCCTTCGGGCCGAGCGGCACGGTGCATCGCCCCTAGCGCGCGCCCGCCTACGACCAAGGGTCGATGGCGTCGCCCGAAAACCCCGCTAGGGTGGCGTCATGGCCAGCACCCTGGACTCCCGCCGCCCGCAAATGTTCCCCCGGCTCGAGCCGGCCGAGATCGACCGCATCCGGCGGTTCGGCGAGCCCCAGCGCTATGCTGCGGGCGACCGGGTCTATCAGGCCGGCGAGACCGCGCCCGGCATGCTGCTCGTGCTGGAGGGGCGCCTGGCGATCACGCGCCGGGACGTCCGCGACGGCCAGCGCCTGATCGTCGAGCACGGACCGGGCGAGTTCTCGGGCGAACTGGGACAGCTGTCCGGCGCGCGGGCCCTGGTCGACGGCGAAGCGGTCACGGACATCGAGGCCCTGCTGATCCGCCCCGAGCGGCTGCGCGCCCTGCTCATCGCCGAGGCCGAGCTGGGCGAGCGGATCATGCGGGCGCTGATCCTGCGCCGCGTCGGCCTGATCGAGGACGGCGCCGGCCCGGTCATCGTCGGCCGCGCCCAGCACGCCGACGTCCTGCGCCTGCAGAGCTTCCTGGGCCGCAACGGCCATCCGCACCAGCACCTCGACCCGGACGTGGACGAGGAGGCCCGGGCGCTCATCGAGCGCTTCCATCTGGTCGAGGAGGAGCTGCCGATCGTGCTCTGCCCGACGGGCGAGTTCATGCGGAACCCGACCGAGGCGGCCCTGGCCCGCTGCGTGGGCCTGACCACCCGGCTCGACCCCGACCACGTCTACGACATGGCCGTCGTGGGCGCTGGACCGGCCGGACTGGCGGCGGCGGTCTACGGGGCCAGCGAGGGCCTGTCGGTGCTGGTGCTCGACACCCGGTCGTTCGGCGGCCAGGCCGGCGCCTCGGCCCGGATCGAAAACTATCTCGGCTTCCCGACCGGCATCACCGGCATGGCCCTCATGGGCCGCGCCTACAGCCAGGCGCAGAAGTTCGGGGCCGAGATGGCCATCCCGACCGGGGCCCTGTCGCTGGAGGACTCGCCTCAAGCCTGTCGCGGCCGGTTCCGTTTGACCCTGAGCGAGGACGAGACGGCGGCCGCCAAGGCCGTCGTCGTGGCCAGCGGCGCCCGCTACCGCCGGCTGGACGTGCCCGGGATGGACCGCTTCGAGGGCGCCAGCGTCCACTACTGGGCCTCCCCCCTCGAGGCCAAGCTCTGCGCCGGCCAGGAGGTGCTGCTGGTCGGCGGCGGCAACTCGGCCGGCCAGGCCGCGGTCTATCTGGCCAGCCAGGTGCGGAAGGTGACGGTGCTGGTCCGGGCGCAGGGCCTGGAGGCCAGCATGTCCAGGTACCTGATCGACCGGCTGACCGCCCTGCCCAACGTTGAGCTGGCCGTCCGCAGCGAGGTCACGGCCCTCGACGGCCAGGGCGGCTCGCTCGAGCGGGTGACCTGGCGCAACGTGGATAGCGGCGCGGAGACCACGCGCGACATCCGCCACCTGTTCCTGTTCATCGGCGCCGAGCCGAACACCCACTGGCTGACCGGCTGCGAGGTGGCGCTGGACAACCGCGGCTTCATCCGAACCGACGAGGCGGTCGACGGTCCCTGCTCCGGCGCCGGGATGAGCCGCGCCTGCCTGCCGCTGGAAACCAGCCGCCGCGGCGTGTTCGCCATCGGCGACGTGCGCTCCGGCTCGATCAAGCGGGTGGCGGCGGCGGTAGGCGAAGGCGCGCAGGTCGTCGCCGCCGTCCACGCCTACCTCGCCGAACAGCAAGCCGCGCAGCAATAGGAGCCGACCATGGCCGAAGGATGCCGCCACGCCGAGACCGCCGTGCTGAAGGTCACGCCCAGCGCCCGCGGCTGCGAGGACTGCCTGAAGATCGGCGGCCAGTGGCTGCACCTGCGGCTCTGCCGGACCTGCGGCCACGTCGGCTGCTGCGACCAGTCGCCCAACCGCCACGCCACCGCTCACTTCCACGCCACCAGCCACCCGGTGATCGAAGGCTACGATCCGCCGGAAGGCTGGGGCTGGTGCTACGTCGACGAGCTGTTCCTCGACCTCGGCGACGACACGACGCCCCAGGACGGCCCGATCCCGCGCGGCTGGTGAGCTAGTCGGTCCCGTCCGGCAGGCGGGTGGTCATCGGGGCGCTCGGGTCGGCCGGAGGCCGCTCGGCGGCGGCGGGCGGCGGTCCTACCGGCGTAACGGGAACGGGCGCGGGCGGCGGCACGATCAGCGGCGGCGTCTCCACCGCGAGCACGGGCGGCGGCGCGACCTCGGCCGGCGCAGTCCGTTCGACACGCGCCGAGGGCCGCAGGACCGGAGCCTCCGCCCGCGTCTGCCGAACCGGCGCCGAGGCGGGCTGGGCGGTCGCGGGGGGCGTCGCGGACGCGGAGACCTGCGGCGTCTCAGGCAGGACAGCCAGCGGCGCTCCGGTGGCGGGAGACGTCGCGGCGACGGGCGCTTGGGTCTCGATGGCCAGGCCGGCGGCGGGGCGCGCGGTCTCGGTCGGCGCCGACCGGTTGTTCAGCATGAAGACCCCGACGCCCCCGGCGACCACCACGGCCAGGCCGGCGGCCAGGCCTCCGGCGATCAGCGGCGTGCGCGAGGCGCGGGGGGCGGCGGTTCGGGGCAGCGGCGCGAAGGCGAGTTCGGGTTCCGCCACGGGCGGCTGAACCGGCTCGGGACGCGGGTCCGGCCGCGGGTCCGGCGAACGCTCGACGGGACGCTCCGGCGGCCGTTCGGGCTGGGCGGCCGCCCGGGTCGGCTGTGCCGCCGGCGGCTGGGCCGGCGTCGGGCCGCGAGCGGGCTGGGCCCCCCGCTGACGATCGAGGATCGCCGGCGCGGCGCGGCGGGCGGCGGTGTCCCGGCCGCCTTGGGCAGGGGCCCGATCGTGAACGGCTGCTGCTGGGGACGGCCCCATGCGCTGGGGCGGGCGTAGGGATTGTCGGAATCGGACATGGCTGGGCTCGCCGCGAATCTGTGAGCCGCCCTCCCCGCCGTCCTTTTCGCGGCGGACTTCGACGGTTCTGTGGCCCCGAAAGCAAAAGGCGGCCCTCTCGGACCGCCTTCGCCGCCTCTCTGAACCGCGCAGGACCATCGGATCCTGGAGGCGTCGCGGGGCCCCACGCCCTGACGACCCTTACAGAACAGGCCGTCGTTGAGGCCCTTATCTCTCCGCCTCGGCGCACGCGCAACGCGTATGCGGCCGGGCTCCGCGATTCGTGTCCCTCATGTGTTCCGCAGAACACGGTGCGCGACGCCCAGAAACGGCCTCAATCTGGGCATGTCGGCGCCACAGGCGGGGTGCAGCCTGTGACTCGTCGGTCGGCTGCGTCCGGTTCGGATCCTGAACAGCCCCCCCAGCCCCCCGTATCGGGCATTCCAGTCGGCCGACACCTTCTCCCCCAAAATCAAGCTAGGCCGCCATCGCCTTCCGGCGCGCCCGCATGTCGGCCCAATGATCGCCCAGGGCGTTCAGCAGGCCTAGAATCCGCTCGCCGTCATCGGTCAGGGCGTATTCCACGCGCGGCGGCGCCTCTGGATAGACGGTCCGAGCCACCAGCCCCTCCGCCTCCAGTTCCCGGAGGTCCAGCGTCAGCATTCGCTGGGAAATCCCCGGCAGGTCCCGCTGCAGGTCGCTGAACCGCTTGGGGCCGTTCACGAGATAGTACAGCAGCAGACTGCGCCAGCGTCCCCGCAGCACCCGCATGACGTCTTCGACGGGGCAGGCCGTGACCACGTCCTTCATTGATGATCCTCAGTATAATTTATGTAACAGCCGAACATTTTCGTGCGTTCTTTAAAGCGATTTCGGCAACCCACACATGGCGCCTGTCAACAATTCTCAACTCGATGACAGGACCTTGAACCATGGAACCCATTCTCATCTACGGCGTGCCCCACGGCTGCTCCTTCGGCTCGATCGTCGCCTTCGCCTGGTCGGGCCTTCCCTACCGCCTCGCCCGGGTCGACATGCTGAGCGAACTGGAAGACGCGGTCTTCACCCGCGCCAACCCGTTGCGGCTGACGCCGGCCCTGTTGCTGCCCAACGGCGAGGTGCTCACCGAGAGCTTCGCCATCCTGCAGCATGTGGCGTCGAAGGCCCCGGAAGGGAAGCTCGCCTTCGCGCCCGGCTCGCCGCAGCAGGATCGGCTGAACGAGATGCTGGCCTTCCTGGTCACCGGCTTCCACGGCGCCTGGGGCCCGCTGTTCTCGCCGTTCAAGTACGTCGACGGCGACGAGGCGCAGAAGAGCGTCCACGCCAAGGCCCGCGCCCGCGCGGCCAGGGGCTACGCCCATATCGAGGCCCTCCTCGCCGACCGCGACTGGCTGGTCGGCGGCAAGCCCACGATCGCCGACGCCTATTTCGCCGGGGTCGCGCGCTGGGGCGCGGACCTGCAGGTGTTCGACCTGGCGGCCGAGTACCCGCGCGTCCACGCCCTGCTGCAGCGGCTTGAGGCCGACCCGGCCGTGGGTTTCGCCCACGACGCCGAGGAAGGCCGGCCGCTCGGCGAAGGCGGCGGCGGCTTCCTCGGCCAGGTGTCCCTGTCGGAGCTGGGCGGACGACTGGCCGCCTAGCCCGCCTTCACGAACTCCGCGTCGATGACGATCTCGATCGGCGCGGTCATCAGCGGCGGCAGTCCGTAGTCCTGGGGGTTGATCCAGGTCTTGGCGATGAACCCCAGACGCGGGCTGCCGAAGCCCTTCCCCGCGCCAACCAGCTCGACGTCGAAGGTCACGGGCCTGGTTTTGCCCATCAGGGTGAACTGGCCCTCGACCTTGCCGTGGGTCGCGTCGGTCTTGCGGAAGGCGGTCGAGACGAAGGTCGCCTTCGGGAAGGCGTCGCCGTTCAGGTAATCCTTCCCCTTCAGCTTGTCGGCGAAACCCTGGACCGGGGTGACGATCGAACCGACCTCGACCGAGGCCGTCAGCTTGGCGGTCTCGGGCTTGGCCGGGTCCCAGGTCAGGGCCCCCTCGGCCTTGTCGAACCGGAAGAGGCTGTAGGAGTAGCCGATGTGCGAGACCCGGGCGATCACCGAGGTGTGGCTGACGTCCAGCTCGTACTTGCCGGCGACGGCCAGGGCGACGTCCTTCTCGCCGGCATAGACGCCGGGCGGCAGGGTCGACGGCGGCGGCGCCGCGACGGCGGCGATGGGAACCAGGGCCAGGCCGATGACGGCGGAACGGACCCATTTGGCGGACAGGGACATAGAGGACTCTCCAGGACAGGACGGCCGGCGGACAGGCGAGCCGAATGGAAGACGAACAGGAGGCGGCCGATCCGACAAGCGGTCAACCGCGCGGGAAGTTCACCCAGTAGGGCTCGGCTTCGGCCAACACCCGCGCGAAGGAAGGCCTCTGCCTGGCGCGCGCCAGATAGGCGGCGAGGTTCGGCCGCGACGGCCCGAACGGATGCACCACGTCGGCATAGCCGAGCGAGGCGAACAACCCGCAGTCGGCCAGGGTGAAGGCGTCGCCCGCCGCCCACGCTCTCAGACCCAGCAGCGGCTCCAGGATGTCGTAGGCGGTGTCCAGCAGGGCCCTGGCCCGCGCCACGCCCTCGGGGTCGTTGGCGCCGGGCGGCCGGATGCGGTCGGTGACGACCTTGGTCATCGGCTCCTGGATGTAGCCGTCGGAGAACCGGTCCCAGCGACGCACCTCCAGGGCCTGGTCCGGATCGGCCGGCACGAAGCGCACCGGCCCCGGTCGATAGTGGTCCAGATACTCGATGATCACGCTCGACTCCGGCAACACCACGCCGCGGTCCCGATCCTCCATCACCGGCATCTTGGCGATCGGCCACAGGGCGCGGAACGGCGCGCTCGCCTCGGGATCTCCCAGGTCCACGAACCGCGTCTCGAACGGCGTGTCGTTCTCGTAGAAGGCGATCAACACCTTCTGGCAGAAGGAGGCGAAGGGGTGGAAATGCAGCACCAGCGGCTCAGGCATCGATCTCTCCATCCAGCGCCGCTGTGCGGCATGGAAAATACTTAAGTCATCACTTCAGTATCAGCCCGCACCGGCGCCCGCAAGCTCATGAAGCAATGTTCACTGGACCCCGTCCGGCGGAGCTTCTTAGCTGCCCGCTCTCGGAGGGGGAAAACGATGCGTACGATGGGCCTGCTGGCCGCCTGGCTGGTCGCGACGGCGCCGGCCGCCGCTGTGGCGCTCGATCAGATCTCGCCGCAGACCCAGGCCGTCGACGCGCTGATCCAGGCCGAGATGCGCGAGCGGCGCATCCCCGGCCTGCAGGTCGCCGTCGTCCGGAACGGCGAGATCGTGCTCGAACGATCCTACGGCCTCGCCAACCTGCAGACCCCGGTCCCCGTCACGGACGAGACGGTCTTCTCGATCAACTCGATCACCAAGATCTTCACCGGCGTCGAGGCGATGCGGCTGGTCGAACAGGGCAAGCTCGACCTGTCGGCGCCCGTCTCGACCTATCTCGACGACCTGCCGCCGGCGTGGCGCGCCGTGACGATCAAACAGCTGCTCAGCCATATGAGCGGCCTGCCCGACATCGTGGACCCCAACACCGGCAAGACCATCGGCGACGGAACCGACGCCGGCGCCTGGGCCGAGGTCATCGCCAGCCCCATCCGCTTCCCCCCGGGCGAGAAGACCAACTACAACCAGACCAACTACCTGCTCATGCAGCGAGTGATCGAAAAGCTCGGCGGACGGCCCTTCACCGAGGCGGTCGCCGAGCACCAGTTCGCCGTCGCCGGCATGCCGCACAGCGGGTTCGGCGATTCCCGCGACGTGATCCCCGGCAAGGCGCAGAGCTACCGGTTCTACCGCGACGCCTGGGGCGACGCGGGCGTGCTCCGCAACGTCTACGAGGAGTTCCCGCCGAACCAGCGCGCCGCGGCGGGCCTGAACAGCACGGCGGGCGATATGGCGCGCTGGGCGGTCGCCGTGCAGCAGGGACGCATCCTCAAGCCCGAGAGCCTGCGGACGATGTGGACTCAAACCCTGCTCAACGACGGCAAGGCGGGCGACTGGGCGCTGGGCTGGACCTGGCGTGGGGCGGCGCCGCACCGGACGATCGGACTCACGGGCGGCGGCCGGGCGGCCTTCCGCCTGTATCCGGAAGACGACCTGGCGGTGGTCATCCTGACCAACCTTTCCGGAGCCACGCCCGAGGAGATCACACCCGCCGTCGCGGCCATCTACATCCCGTCCGTCAAAACCGACGGCGTCGCCCCTTTGCGGACGGAGCTGGCCTCGCGCGGCTATGCCCAGGCCCGGTCAGCCTATGAGGCCCTGAAGCGGAAGACCCCCGGCTTCAGCATCTCCGAGAACGACCTGAACAACTGGGGCTACCGATTGCTGCGCATCGACCGCGGCGCCGACGCGGTCGAGATCTTCAAACTGGCCGTCGCCCTCTATCCCCAGAGCGCCAACACGTACGACAGCCTGGGCGACGCCTACGACCGCATCGGACGGCCGACGTCGGCGATCGAGAACTTC
Source organism: Caulobacter mirabilis (assembly GCF_002749615.1). Classification (GTDB taxonomy): domain Bacteria; phylum Pseudomonadota; class Alphaproteobacteria; order Caulobacterales; family Caulobacteraceae; genus Caulobacter; species Caulobacter mirabilis. The sequence continues at coordinate 1,974,351 of NZ_CP024201.1, read as the reverse complement.
CGGCGCTCCCTGGTCATGAATCCCAAGAACGACCACGCCCGCAAACGGCTCGAAAAACTGGGCGCGCCGGCCGCCCCGTAGGGGCGAGGCGCTCCGCCGCATAGTCAAAACGCCCCTTCCCGCTTGGGGTCCGTTGACATCGCCCCTGCCCCGCCCCCACTTTCCGGCCTCGTTCGGCTGGCGGGTTCGCTTGCCGACATCTCTCTTTGCTGCCCCGAGAACGCATGAACGTCGTCGTCGTCGAGAGCCCGGCCAAGGCCAAGACCATCAACAAATACCTGGGCTCTGACTATAAGGTGCTCGCCTCGTACGGCCACGTGCGCGACCTGCCGTCGAAGGACGGATCGGTGAAGCCCGACGAGGACTTCGCCATGTTCTGGGAGGTCGACTCGAAGTCGACCAAGCGGGTCGCCGACATTGTCGACGCCGTGAAGGGCGCTGACACCCTCTATCTCGCCACCGACCCGGATCGCGAAGGCGAGGCGATCAGCTGGCACCTGCTGGAAGTCCTCCAGAAGAAGAAGGCGCTGAAGGACGTCGCGGTGAAGCGCGCCACCTTCAACGCCATCACCAAGACCGCGGTCATCGACGCGATCCAGAATCCGCGCGACATCGACATGGAGCTGGTCGAGGCCTACCTCGCCCGCCGCGCGCTGGACTATCTGGTCGGCTTCACCCTGTCGCCGGTCCTGTGGCGCAAGCTGCCGGGCAGCCGCTCCGCCGGCCGCGTGCAGTCGGTCGCCCTGCGGCTGATCGTCGACCGCGAGCTGGAGATCGAGCGCTTCAGGACCCAGGAATACTGGACGGTCGAGGCCGACGTCGCCGCCGGCGCCGATCCCTTCCTGGCCCGTCTGGTCAAGCACGAGGGCAAGAAGCTCGGGAAGTTCGACCTTCCCAACGAAGAGATCGCCGCCGGCGCCCGCAACGCCGTCCAGGCGGCGACCTTCAAGGTCGCCTCGGTCGAGAAGAAGCCGGCCAAGCGCACGCCGCCGCCGCCGTTCACCACCTCGACCCTGCAGCAGGAAGCCGCGCGCAAGCTGGGCTTCTCGGCCCAGCGCACCATGCAGGCCGCCCAGAAGCTGTACGAGGGCATCGACATCGGCGGCGAGACCGTCGGCCTGATCACCTACATGCGGACCGACGGCGTCCAGTCGGCGCCCGAGGCGCTGGACGAGGCCCGCCGCGTCATCGGCGGCCTGTACGGCAAGGACTATGTCCCCGAGAGCGCCCGCCACTACAAGACCAAGGCCAAGAACGCCCAGGAAGCCCACGAGGCGATCCGGCCGACCTCGCTGGAGCGCAATCCCGGCTCGCTGCGCCTCGACCCCGACCTGGGCCGGCTCTACGAGCTGATCTGGAAGCGGATGATCGCCTCGCAGATGGAGGCCGCCCGCATCGAGCGGACCACCGTCGAGCTGGAGAGCGGCGACGGCCAGACCGGGCTGCGCGCCACCGGCCAGGTGGTGCAGTTTCCGGGCTACCTCGCGGTCTACGAGGAAGGCCGCGACGACGAGGGCGACGAGGAAAGCGCCCGCCTGCCGGCGGTCAACGAAGGCGCCGACGCGCGCGTCCTGCGCGCCCGGTCCGACCAGCACTTCACCGAACCGCCGCCGCGCTATTCGGAAGCCAGCCTGGTCAAGAAGATGGAAGAGCTCGGCATCGGCCGGCCCTCGACCTACGCCTCGATCCTGACCGTGCTGCGCGACCGCGCCTACGTCCGGGTGGAGAAGCAGCGCTTCATCCCCGAGGACAAGGGCCGTCTGGTCACCGCCTTCCTGGAAGAGTTCTTCAAGCGCTACGTCGAGTACGACTTCACCGCCGCGCTGGAGGAGAAGCTCGACCTCGTCTCGGACGGCAAGCTCGACTGGAAGGACTTCCTGCGCGAGTTCTGGCGCGACTTCCACGCGGCCGTGGGCGAGATCGCCGAGCTGCGCGTGACCAACGTGCTCGACGCCCTGAACGAGGCGCTGGGCCCGCACATCTTCCCGGCCAAGGCCGACGGCTCCGACCCGCGCGTCTGCCCGACCTGCGGCACCGGCCAGCTGAGCCTGAAGACCGGCAAGTTCGGCGCCTTCATCGGCTGCTCCAACTATCCGGAGTGCCGCTACACCCGCCCGATCGCCCAGAACGACGAGACCGGCGACGCCGCCGACGCGGGCGACCGCGAGTTGGGGATCAATCCCAAGACCGGCCAGACCGTCTGGCTCAAGAACGGCCGCTTCGGCCACTACGTCGAGGAAGCCGGCGTCGGCGCCGACAAGCCCAAGCGCTCCAGCCTGCCGAAGGGCTGGCCGCCGGCGACGATGGACATCGACAAGGCCCTGCGCCTGCTGAACCTGCCGCGCGAGGTCGGGACCCACCCCGAGGACGGCAAGCCGATCCTGGCCGGCATCGGCCGCTACGGCCCGTTCGTTCTGCACGAGGGAACCTACGCCAACCTCGACAACGTCGACGAGGTCTTCGACGTCGGGCTGAACCGCGCCGTGGCCGTGCTCGCCGAGAAGCGGGCCGGCGGCAAGGGCGGCGGCCGGGCGACGGCGGCGGCGCTGAAGGAGCTCGGCGCCCACCCCGAGGACGGCCAGGCGATCAAGATCCTGTCCGGCCGCTTCGGCCCCTACATCAAGCACGGCGCGACCAACGCCAACGTCCCGCGCGGCAAGGACCCGCAGGAGATCACGCTTGAGGAAGCGGTCGCGCTCATAGCCGAACGCGTCGCCAAGGGCGGCGGCAAGAAGCCGGCGAAGAAGGCCGCGGCCCCCAAGGCCAAGGCCGAGAAGAAGCCAGCGGCGAAAACGACCGCCAAAAAACCGGCAGCGAAGAAGACGCCTGCGAAGAAGAAGGCGGCAGCGGAGTAGGTCTCCGTGACAAAGGATGGGCCGAGGGAAAGCGAAATCGAAGCCGGGAGACAGGATACGGAAGCTTTCTGAGGATCAGCTTCTGGAACGCTTTTCTGAGCACCTGCAAAATCTTCGCGAAATATGTAAGATATACGATGGTGGATATGCGCCAATCGCATTCCTGATGGCCACCGAAACAAGTAAAATATTGACTGAGAATGCAGCAGCAACACGACTTCGTGCGCTGTACCGCTTTGATACCGTTGACTACGAGCACTCTGAGTCTGTGCTATCCCCGCTCAACAAGCTGGTTATCGCGAGGGTAAGCTCCAGCCCTCCTCAAGTAACTTTCATGCCCGCCTTCCAAGGAGGGTTGGGCAAGGACGATATCAAAGGCCTTGCGTTTAGAGATTGGTGGGAAAGAGACATCATCTATCGCGCCGGAGCAGCATCGCCGGGTGTCGATCAATCTCTCATCCCACTTCGTCCAGAGAACATTGTGCCGTTCGACAAGCGAGAACGCCTCACTCGGCAAAAACTGATCTCCCTTCTCCGCAACGCAATGGGTGCCCACAGCGATGCCGAGATGCCCGAAGTCTTGGACGACCTACAGTCTTCAAATTCATTCGGCGGCTCATTCGGCGCCCAGATGCCGGATGGGCGCATAGTAGGCACTCATGACGGAACCATGACTGTTAAGATCGGTCCCCTTCCGGCCATGATGCGACAAATCGCTCATGAGCTGCTCGAAGCCTACGACAGGGCGCCAACACTATCGCTCGCGGAGACTGGCGCACAGTAGCGCTCGGCAATTGCGATCGCATGGCACCTGCGGAAAGTTTGCCTCCGCACCCCTTTTTACCTATATGCCGCTCATCAGGCTCACGATGAGCCTCTTGGCGGATGAGTGGCGCGCGCCACGCACACCAAGTGTGCGGAACCACCGTCAACCGCGAAATGTTTCGCGAGACCCGTCGTATCCACAACAGACTCAGGCGTTCATGATTCGTTGGAACGAGTCCGACGACGACGACCTGATGTGATATTCGAAAGCCGTAATGGCCAAACGCCCCCCTATCAAAACCACCACCCGAACCCCGCGCACGCCCCGACATCCTCAGGGTCTGCCGGATCGTGACACCCTTCTCCGTTTCCTTCGCGAAGCCGGCGAGGCCGACAAGGCCGACATCGCCAAGGCGTTCGGCCTGAAGGGCTCCGACCGCCGCGCCCTGCGCGAGATGATGCGCGGCCTCGAGGCCGAGGGCGTCCTCGGCAAGCGCGGCCGCCGCGGCTTCTCCGAGGCCGGCGCCCTGCCCCCCGTCGGCGTGGCCGACGTTGTCGAGCGCGATCCCGACGGCGACCTGCTGGTTCGCCTGACCAAGGCCGGCGCCGACGCGCCGCTGGTCCGCCTGGCCCCCGATCGCGGCAAGGCCGTCGAGGCCGCGCCCGGCCTGGGCGATCGCGTCCTCGTCCGCTTCGAGCCGCTCGAGAACGGCGAGACCGAAGCCCGCCTGATCAAGCGCCTGGGCCAGAGCGCCCACCGCGTCCTGGGCGTCATCCGCAAGGCCCGCCGCGAGATCCGCGTCGAGCCCGTCGACCGCAAGAGCAAGGACAGCCTGCTCATCAGCGAGCACGACGGCCGCGACCTGCGCGACGGCGACCTGGTCCTGGCTCAGGTCGGCTCCGCCGAGCGCCGCTACGGCCCCAAGCTCGGCAAGATCCTGGAGGTCGTCGGCCGCGAGGATGAGCCTCGGGCCGCCTCGCTCATCGCCATCCACAGCCACGGCATCCCGACCGGGTTCAGCGAACAGGCCGAAGCCGAGGCCGAAGCCGCCGAGGAGCCGACGCTGCAAGGCCGCGAGGACCTGCGCGACTTCCCGTTCGTGACCATCGACCCGGCCGACGCTCGCGACCACGACGACGCCGTCTTCGCCCATCCCGACCCCGACCCGAAGAATGTCGGCGGCTGGGTGGTCTGGGTCGCCATCGCCGACGTCGCCGCCTATGTCCGCCACGGCATGGCGCTGGACGAGATCGCCCGCGACAAGGGCAACAGCGTCTATTTCCCCGACCGCGTCGAGCCGATGCTGCCCGAGCGGCTGAGCAACGGCCTGTGCTCTCTGCGCGAGGGCGAGAACCGCGCGACCATGGCCGTGCGGATGGTGTTCAACGCCGCCGGCAAGAAGGTCAGCCACCGCTTCGTGCGCGGCCTGATGCGCTCGGCCGCCAAGCTGAGCTACGAGCAGGCCCAGGCCGCCATCGACGGCCAGCCGGACGACAAGACCGGCCCGCTGGTCGAGGGCGTCCTGAAGCCGCTGTGGACCGCCTACGGCGTCATGCTGAAGGGCCGCAACGCTCGCTCGCCGTTGGCCATCGAGAGCGACGAGCGCCGTGTGGTCATCGGCGAGGACGGCCAGGTCGCCTCGATCACCAAACGCCCCTCGCTGGAGGCGCACCGCCTGATCGAGGAGATGATGATCCAGGCCAACGTCTCGGCCGCCGAGACGCTGGAACAGCGGCGCACGCCGCTGATCTACCGGATCCACGACACGCCCAGCCCCGAGAAGATCATGGCGCTGACCGACTTCCTCGGCACGCTGGACATCCCCTGGACCAAGGGCGAGGCGCCGACGACCAGGCGGTTCAACAAGCTGCTGGACGACACCCGCGAGGGCCCGCACGCCGACATCGTCAACGAGGTGGTCCTGCGCACCCAGATGCAGGCCCAGTACAATGCCGAGAACATCGGCCACTTCGGCTTGAACCTGGCCAAGTACGCCCACTTCACCAGCCCGATCCGCCGCTACGCCGACCTGATCGTCCACCGCGGCCTGATCCGCGCGCTGGGCCTCGGCAGCGACGGTCTGACGGACGACGACATCAAGAAGATCAAGGAAACCGCCGAGACCATCACCCATGCCGAGCGCCGGGCGATGGCGGCCGAGCGCGACGCGACCGACCGCTACGTCGCCTCGTTCCTGGCCGACAAGGTCGGGGCGGAGTTCGAGGGGCGGATCACCGGCGTCACCCGTTTCGGCCTGTTCGTGCGGCTGACCGACACCGGCGCCGACGGCCTGGTTCCGGTCTCGTCGCTGGGCGGAGAGTTCTTCATCCACGACGACCGCACCCACAGCCTGATCGGCGAGCGGAGCGGGTCGCGCTGGCCCCTGGGCATGACCGTCCAGGTCCGCCTGCGCGAGGCGACGCCCGTCACCGGCGGGCTGCTGTTCGAGATGCTCAGCGAGGCCATGCCGCCGGACAAGACCGCGCCGCGTCCGCGCCTGGGCGTCCGTCGACGGATGGATCCCGGCCGCGGCGGCCCCAAGCGCGGCGGCGTCCCCAAGGGGGTGCGCAAGGGCAAGCGGCGCTGACGCCCTCGCGGCCTTCGACGCCGGCGGCGTCGAGACCCGGTTCACCTTCACCATGCCGGTCGACTGACGCTGGGTCACGCTTCCAAGCGGCGCGACGCAGCCTATGCTGACCGCATGACCGGACCCGTCCTCGACCCCAGTTACGATCCCCGCAGCGACGGCGCGATGCGCGGCAAGGGCGACAAGCGCCCCGGCGTCCGCCACGCCGCCACCCTGATCATCGTGCGCCGGGACGGCCCCAAGCCGCGCCTGCTGATGGGCCGTCGCAACGGCGGCCATAGCTTCATGCCCGACAAATGGGTGTTCCCCGGCGGTCGCGTCGACCGCGGCGACTTCACCGCCCCGTCGGCCAACGATCTGGCGCCGCAGGTCGCCGCCAAACTGGCTCTGACCGCGCGACACGCCAGTCCGCAACTGCCGCGCGCGCTGGGCCTGGCCGCGATCCGCGAGACCTTCGAGGAGGCCGGGCTGCTGTTGGCCAAGGCGGCCCCCACACGCCCCGGCGCGGGCCCCTGGCGGCCGTTCCTGGAGGCCGGCGCCCTGCCCGACCTCTCGGCCCTGACCTACGTCGCCCGCGCCATCACCCCGCCGTATCGGCCCAAGCGTTTCGACGCCCGGTTCTTCATGGCCGAGGCCGAGTCGCTGCTGAGCCTGGAGCGCCGTCCGGACTGCGGCGAGCTGGACGAGATCGCCTGGGTCGACCTGGACGAGACCCTGGCCCTGGACCTGCCCAACATCACCCGCTTCGTCGTGGCCGAGATCGCCGAACGGCTGGACCAGCCCGAGCGACCCATCCCGTTCATGCGCTTCCTGAACGGCGCCCGGCGGCTGGAGCACCTGTGATCCCGGTCCGTCCCCGCAACGCCGCCAGCCTGGTCCTGGTGCGCCGGACCGTGCGCGGACCGCAGGTGCTGCTGGGCCGGAGGCCCGCCAAGTCGCGCTTCGCCCCGGACGTCTTCGTGTTCCCGGGCGGCAAGCTGGACCGGGCCGACTTCGACCAACCGACGAAGGGCGCCCTGGGCGAGACCTGTGTCCGGCGAGCGGCCGCCTCGCCGCGCCTGGCCGCCGCGCTGGCGACCGCCGCCCTCCGTGAGACGGCCGAGGAGACGGGCCTGGAGGTCGCGCACGACCACGCCGCCCTCGACGTCCTCGCCCGGGCGATCACGCCGACCGACAGCCCGGTGCGGTTCCACGCCCGCTTCTTCCTCGCCGACGCCGATCTGGCCCGCGGCGAGGCCGCCGACACGCCGGAGCTGGCCGATCTCGCCTGGCGCTCGCTGGACGACGCCCTGGCCCTGCCGTTGTTCGACATCACCGAGGCCGTGCTGGCGACGCTGCGCGACGCGGGCGCTCCGTTCCTGATGACCTATCGCCGCGGCCGGCCGCTGGTGAAGACGCTGGGCTGAGGGCGCTGAGGGGACATGCTCCGAAGGTGCGTGTCCCCGGCCTGCATCCGGTCTACAGCGGCCTCGTCAGGTCGAACTCGACGCGGAAGTGGCGGTTCGGGCGGCGCAGCTCGTAGGCGAAGGTCTGGCCGGGGCGGATTTCCACGGCCCAGACGTTGTCGACCGAGGCCGGATTGCCCTTGCCCAGGAACAGGCTCCGGCTGAAGGCGTCGGCCGGGAAGGCTTGGCGCCCGGCCGCGCCGGGGTCGAGGGTGTCGCCGCCGTACTGCGAAAGCTCGTCTTCCGTCCCATCGGCGTGGCGATGATCGTGCTTCAGCCGCACCCCGTCGCCGACTCGCGTGATCACCCAGGTCCGCGAGCGATCCTCGCCCACGGCGAAGGGGATTCGCACCTGGCTCTCGGCGCAGCCCTCCACCCGCATCACCAGCGGCTTGCCGGCGAAGGCGGCGTCGGCGGGATCGGTGGTGACCACCTTGCCGGCGAAACTCTTGCCGCACAGGGACTTCAGGTTGGCGAGGAAGGCGTCCGGCGCCTTCGGCGACGCCGTGGTGGCGCAGGCGGAAAGCAGCAGGGCGGCGGCAAGCGCGAAGGTTCTGTACGACATCGTGCGAGGCTAGAGCGCTCGGTCATTGACTTCCAGCCGTCGCTGAGTATTTTCCGCGCCTCTTAGTTTCGGCCCACGCGGCTACCGAAGGATTCTATCGATGGCCAAACCGGCTTCCATCAAGATCCGTCTGAACTCCACGGCGGACACCGGCTTCTTCTACGTGACCAAGAAGAACGCCCGCACCAAGACCGAGAAGATGGTGCTCAAGAAGTACGACCCGATCGCGCGCAAGCACGTCGAGTTCAAGGAAGGCAAGATCAAGTAGGCGGATCGCCTGCTGACTGCCGTCCGACAGACGCCCGGCCGCAAGCCGGGCGTTTTTCGTTGTGCGCGGGACCGCGCGGAGCCAACCTCGCGGCGTCCCGCCTCCCTGGATCGCCCGTGCGCCGCCTCCTCCTGTTTCTGATCGCCGCCGCCTTCCTGGCGCCCCTCCCCGCCGCCGCGGAGGACGCCCGGCCGGTCCCCGGCTTCGGCTATCAGGTGCTGAACCGCTATCCGCACGACCGCGAGGCCTTCACCCAAGGCCTCTTCTGGCGCGAGGGGGTTCTCTACGAGAGCACCGGCCTGGTGGGACGGTCCTCGATCCGCAAGGTCGAGCTGACCACGGGCAAGGTCCTGCAGCGCCGGGACACCGATCCGCAGCAGTTCGGCGAGGGCATCGTCGACTGGGAGCATCGGCTGGTCCAGCTCACCTGGCTGGGCCAGAAGGGCTACGTCTACGACGTCGAGGCTCTCGAGCGCACCGGCCAGTTCTCCTACGTCGGCCAGGGCTGGGGCCTGACCCGCGACGACCGGCGCATCATCATGAGCGACGGGACCGCCGATCTGCGCTTCCTGGATCCGCTGACCTTGAAGGAAACCGGCCGCATCACGGTGAAGGCCGGCGACCAGCCGATCCACAATCTGAACGAGCTGGAGTGGATCGAGGGCGAGGTCTGGGCCAACGTCTGGCAGACCCACTTCATCGCCCGGATCGATCCCGGGACCGGCCAGGTGGTCGGCTGGATCGACCTGAGCGGCCTGCTCTCCGCCGAGGAGGCCCGCGGCGTCGACGTCCTGAACGGCATCGCCTACGACCGCGAGAAGAAGCGGATCTTCGTCACCGGCAAGCTGTGGCCGACGCTGTTCGAGATCCGGATCGTGCCGAAGGACTAGCGTACCGCGTCCTTCGAGACGCTCGCTCGAGGCTCGCTCCTCGGGATGACGAACGCAGCATACGCCATGGCGGGGAGCCGGCCGTCAGACCGGTGTCTCGAACCACGCACGACGTATCGGCGTCTGGATATCAGGCCGCCCGGGCCACCACGCGGTTGCGGCCGCCGGCCTTGGCCTCGTAGACGGCCTCGTCGGCGCGCTTGAGCAGGGCCTCGGGCGTGTCCTCCGGGCCGGCCGTGCAGGCCACCCCGACCGAGATGGTCGCCGACAGCGTGTCCTTGCCGCCCTGGACGCGGAACGGCGAGCCGGCGACGTGCAGCCGGATGCGCTCGGCGACCCGCTCGGCGTCGGCCAGCCGGGCCCCCGGCATGATCACCGTGAACTCCTCGCCGCCGTAGCGGCACGGCAGGTCGATCGCACGGACGTTCGACGCCAGCCGCACCGCGAACTCGCGCAGCACCTCGTCGCCGACGTCGTGGCCGAAGCTGTCGTTGATCTTCTTGAAGTGGTCGATGTCGATCATCAGCGCCGACACCGGGTCGCCGCCGTGAACAGCCCGCTTCACCAGCGCGCCGAGCTGGCCGGTCATGTAGCGCCGGTTGTGCAGGCCGGTCAGCTGGTCGGTGACCGCCAGTTCCAGCGACTGGTCCAGGTTGTCGCGCAGGAAGTCGGTGTAGCGCTTGCGGCGGATCTGGGTCCGCGCCCGGGCGGCCATCTCCTGGGGATCGATGGGCTTGGTCAGCAGGTCGCTGACCCCGATGTCCAGCGCCCGGACCAGCCGCGGCTTGTCGTCGGGATCGACGATGGCGAGGATCGGCAGGTGCCGCGTCGCCTCGTCCGAACGGATCGTCGCCGCGAAGCGCAGGCCGTCGAAGGCCTTGGCCGTGGCGTTGACGATGATCAGGTCGACCGGTCCCCGCGCGGTCAGGTGCGCCTTGTCCGGCTCGCTCTCGATCACCGGCCGGTGCTCGACCGCCAGCTCGGAGACCAGGCGCTGGCCCTGCCGGTCGTTGTCGTCCAGCAGCAGGATGCGGCCGCCCGCCCCGCCCAGACGCGCCGCGGCTCCGGCGATGACGCCGATACGGCGGCCCGAGGCCTCGCGGGCGCGCAACTCGTCCAGCACCTGCTTCAGGCGCGTCAGGCTGCGCACGCGGGCGAACAGCATGACGTCGTCGATCGGCTTGGTCAGGAACTCGTCGGCCCCGGCCTCGAGTCCGGCGATGCGGTCGTTGCGGCCGTCGAGGGCGGTGACCAGAACCACCGGGATGTGGCGGGTGGCGACGTCTTCCTTGAGCCGGCGGCAGACCTGGAAGCCGTCCATGCCCGGCATCATGACGTCCAGCAGCACGATGTCCGGCTGTTCGGCGGCGGCCAGGGCCAGGGCCGTGGGCCCGTCGCTGGCGGTCAGAACCTCATAGTACTCGGCGCTCAGCCGGGCCTCGAGCAGTTTGACGTTCGCCTCGATGTCGTCGACGACCAGGATGCGCGCACTCATGCCGCCATCCTAGCCCAGGAACCGCCGGATCGTGTCGAGGAAGTGGGAGACCGAGATCGGTTTGGAGATGTAGGCCTCGCAGCCCCCCTCCCGGATCCGCTCTTCGTCGCCCTTCATGGCGAAGGCGGTGACGGCGACGACCGGGATATGGGCCAGATCGTCGTCTTCCTTGAGCCACTTGGTGACTTCCAGGCCGGAGATCTCGGGCAGCTGGATGTCCATGAGAATCAGGTCGGGGCGATGCTCGCGCGCCAGGGCGAGCGCCTGCAGACCTTCCCGCGTCTCCAGGGTTTCATAACCCTGGGCGTCGAGCAGGTCGTGGAAGAGCTTCATATTGAGCTCGTTATCCTCGACGATGAGGACCTTCTTGGCCATCCGTGACCTGAACCCCAACCTTGCCGAAACGGCGCGCGACCGCGAGACTCGCCGTCCCGCTCTCGAATGCAGTAATCCCGGAATATCCTTAAACCCGAGCTAACCGTTGCCAGCCCCTCTCTCCCTGCCCGACCTGCCGATCCATCCGACCGCTCCGCTGCTGATCGTCGACGTCGACGAAGTGCTGGCCCGCTTCATGGGCGGCTTCGAACGCTTCATCGGTCGCCAGGGCTACGAGATGCGCATCGACCGCTTCGCCCTGTTCCAGAACCTGTACCGGCCCGGCGAAGCGGAATGCCTGGATTTCCAGACCGGCAAGGCCCTGTTCGACCAGTTCTTCTACGACGGCGCCGACGACCTGGACCCGGTCGAGGGCGCGGCGGACGCCCTGGCCGCCCTGTCGCGGCAGGCCGGCGTGATCATCCTGACCAACGCCCCGGCCCATGCGCTGGAGTCGCGAACGGGATGGCTGGCCCGGCACGGCTTCGACTACCCCATGCTGCTGCATTCGGGCCTGAAGGGGCCGACCATCGCCGAGATGGCGGGACGAACCCGCGGTCCGGCCGCCTTCATCGACGACCTGCTGCCCAACCTCGAATCGTCGGCGGAATCGGCCCCGGCGGTCAGCCGCTTCCAGATCATCGCCGACGAACGCCTGCGCCCCTACGCCCCGACCGCGCCGGACCGTCACGGCCTGCACGAGGACTGGACCACCCTGGGCCCGGCTCTGGCGAGGGTGATCGGCCGATGATCCGCATCGGCGTCGACTTCGGCGGCACCAAGATCGAGGCCGCGGCCCTGGGCGCCGACGGCGACTTCCTGGCGCGGGTGCGCGCGCCCAATCCCGGGGCCTACGAGGCCGCTGTGCTGGCCGTCCGCGACTTGGTCGCCAAGGCCCTGGCCGAGGCCGGCGGCGGCGAGGCCACGGTCGGGGTCGGCATGCCCGGCACCCTGTCGCCCCTGACCGGCCTGGCCCGGAACTCCAACTCGACCTGGCTCAACGGCAAGCCGTTCAAACAGGATCTCGAACAGGCCCTGGGCCGCGAGGTCCGGCTGCAGAACGACGCCAACTGCTTCGCCCTGTCCGAGGCCGTCGACGGCGCGGCGGCGGGCGCGAGCGTGGTCTTCGGGGCCATCCTGGGCACCGGCTGCGGCGGCGGCGTGGTGGTCGACGGACGGGCGATCCAGGGCCGCAACGGGATCGCCGGCGAGTGGGGCCACACGCCCCTGCCCTGGCCGACCCGCGACGAGCACCAGGCGCACCAGTGCTGGTGCGGCCGGGTCGACTGCCTGGAGACCTGGGCCTCCGGCAGCGCCTTTGTCGAGGACTACGCCCGCGCGACCGGCCGCAGGCTCGACGGCGCGGCGATCGTGACCGCCGCCCGCGCCGGCGAGGCGGAAGCGGCGGCCAACCTGGACCGCTACATCGACCGCCTGGGGCGGGCGCTGGCGTCGATGTGCAATATCCTGGATCCCGACGCGATCGTCCTGGGCGGCGGCATGTCCAACGTCGACGAACTGTACGAGCGCCTGCCGGACGTGGTGAAGCGCTACGCCTTCACCGACCTGTTCACGACCCCGATCGTGAAGGCCAGGTACGGCGACAGCTCGGGGGTCCGGGGGGCGGCTTGGCTGTGGCCGACCTAGGGCGTGGTTCGAGACGCTCGCCAGGTTCGCTCCTCGCCATGACGCGCGTTGGCGCCATCTACTGAGTTCGTCATCCTGAGGCGCCCGCCCTCAGGCGGACGTCTCGAAGGACGCACGGCCCCACCCCATGAAAGCCCTCTGTCGCGACTGTTTCTGGACCGGCGACGAACAGCCCCGGCGCTGTCCGTCCTGCGGCTCCATGCGCGTCGTGCGGCACGAGGAACTGGGCGTGCTCGGCATCGCCCACCTGGACTGCGACGCCTTCTACGCCTCGGTGGAGAAGCGCGACCGGCCGGAGCTGCGCGACGTGCCCCTGATCGTCGGCGGCGGGGTGCGCGGGGTGGTCACCACCTGCTGCTACATCGCCCGGATGAGCGGCGTGCGCTCGGCCATGCCGATGTTCAGGGCGCGCAAGCTGTGTCCGCAGGCGACCATTCTCAAGCCGGACTTCCAGAAATACCGGACCGAGAGCCGGCGCATCTTCGACAAGGTCCGCGACCTCACTCCGCTGGTGCAGGGCCTGTCGCTGGACGAGGCCTGGATGGACCTGTCGGGCACCGAGCGGCTGCACGGCGCGCCGCCCGCCGTCACCCTGGCCCGGCTGCAGGCCGACATCGAGGCCGACGTCGGGATCACCGTCTCCATCGGCCTGGCCCCCAACAAGTTCCTGGCCAAGATCGCCTCGGACCTGGACAAGCCGCGCGGCTTTTCCGTGATCGGCGCGGCCGAGGCGACCGCGTTCCTGGCGACGCGGCCGGTCGGGATCCTGCCCGGCGTCGGGCCGGTGATGGTTCAGAGCCTGGAGAAATCCGGCTATCGCACCGTCGGCGACATCGCCCGGGCCGACCTGCGCGACCTGGCCGACCGCTTCGGCCAGCACGGCCTGCATCTGCACAGGCTGGCCAACGGCCAGGACAGCCGCTCGGTGAACCCCAACGAGGCGCGCAAGACGATCAGCGCCGAGACCACCTTCAACGAGGACCTGAACCGCGCCGAGGACCTCGAAGACCAGCTGTGGCCGCTGTGCGAGAAGGTCGCCCGCCAGCTGCGCGCCGAAGGGATCGCCGGCCGCGTGGCGCATCTGAAGCTGCGCCGGCCGGACTTCCAGATCGTCACCCGCCGCCGCACCCTGCCCGTCCCGACCCAGACGGCGAAGACCCTGTTCGCCGTGGCGCGGGAGCTGCTGGCCGCCGAGCCGAAGGGCCAGCCATACCGCCTGATCGGCGCGGGCCTGTCCGACTTCGTCGACGGCCAGGAGGCCGGCGCCGACTTCTTCGCCGAGGGCGAACGCCGGGCGCTCAAGGGCGAGAAGGCCGTGGACATCCTGCGCGCCAAGTTCGGCAAAGGCGCCGTGGTGACGGGCCGGGCGCTGAAGAAGGAGTAGTCGAGGCTCGGGGCTTGCGACTCGGCCGTTTTCCACTTTCCGGAATCGCCGCCCCTTGCCGCGCTTCGACCGGACCTCCATCTCCGACCGTCGGGAAAAACCCGCCCCAGCGCACGAAACCTGATCACGACCGCGCCAAAGCAGCGCATAGGGGGTCGACGCCCCTTCCATAGAGGGCGGGTTTCCATATCTAATCGAGCAAGAGGCGGCTCCTGTTACGGGCCGCCGTGGATGGACGTATATGGCGGAGAAGAAGTCAGGCGCGGGATCGGACGGTGTGGGATCGGCGGTCGTCACTCAGACGAAACCGAAGACCGCGAAGCCGTCGCTATACCGCGTGCTTCTGCTCAACGACGACTACACCCCGATGGAGTTCGTCGTTTACGTGCTTGAGCGATTCTTCAACAAGTCGCGCGAAGATGCGACCCGGATCATGCTGCACGTGCACCAGAACGGCGTCGGCGTGTGCGGCGTCTTCACCTACGAAGTGGCCGAGACCAAGGTCACCCAGGTGATCGACGCGGCGCGCCGCCACCAGCATCCGCTCCAGTGCACCATGGAAAAGGATTGAGGAGCCCAAGCTTGCCCTCGTTTTCGCGCAACCTCGAAGAGACCCTCCACCGCGCCGTCGCCTACGCCAACCAGCGCAAGCACGAGTACGCGACGTTGGAGCATCTCCTGCTCGCCCTCACCGACGATGAGGACGCCGCCGGGGTGATGGGCGCCTGTGACGTCGATCTCCCGGCGCTGAAGAAGACCCTGGTCAACTACCTCGACACCGAGCTGCGCAGCCTGATCGTCGAGGACGGCGAGGACGCCAAGCCGACCGCCGGCTTCCAGCGCGTGATCCAGCGCGCGGTGATCCACGTCCAGTCCTCCGGCCGCGACGAGGTGACCGGCGCCAATGTGCTGGTCGCCGTGTTCTCGGAACGCGAGAGCCACGCCGCCTACTTCCTGCAGGAGCAGGACATGACGCGGTACGACGCGGTGAACTATATCGCCCACGGCATCGCCAAGAAGGCCGGCGCCTCCGAGCCCAAGCAGGTCAAGGGCGCCAATGTCGGCGAGGACGAGGAGAAGCCCTCGGTCAAGACCGGCGGCGAGGCCCTGGAGGCCTACTGCGTCGACCTCAACGAGAAGGCCCGCCAGGGCAAGGTCGATCCGCTGATCGGCCGCGCCAACGAGGTCGAACGCTGCATCCAGATCCTGTGCCGGCGCACCAAGAACAACCCGCTGCTCGTGGGCGACCCGGGCGTCGGCAAGACCGCCATCGCCGAGGGTCTGGCCCGCAAGATCGTGACCCACCAGGTCCCCGAGGTGCTGGAAGGCGCCACCATCTTCGCGCTCGACATGGGCGCGCTGCTGGCCGGCACCCGCTACCGCGGCGACTTCGAGGAACGCGTCAAGCAGGTGGTCAAGGAGCTGGAGAACCACCCCAACGCCATCCTGTTCATCGACGAGATCCACACGGTCATCGGCGCCGGCGCGACCAGCGGCGGGGCGATGGACGCCTCCAACCTGCTGAAGCCGGCCCTGGCGAGCGGCACCCTGCGCTGCATGGGGTCGACGACCTACAAGGAGTTCCGTCAGCACTTCGAGAAGGACCGCGCCCTGGTGCGCCGGTTCCAGAAGATCGACGTCAACGAGCCGACGATCGAGGACACGCTGAAGATCCTCAAGGGCCTGAAGGTCTACTATGAGGAATTCCACAAGCTGAAGTACACCAACGACGCCCTGAAGACGGCGGTGGATCTGTCGGCCAAGTACATCACCGACCGGAAGCTGCCCGACAAGGCGATCGACGTGATCGACGAGGCCGGCGCCTCGCAGATGCTGCTGCCGGAATCGAAGCGGAAGAAGACCATCGGCGTGAAGGAGATCGAGGCCGTCGTCGCCAAGATCGCCCGCATCCCGCCCAAGTCGGTCAGCAAGTCCGATACCGAGGCCCTCAAGGAGCTGCAGAATGATCTGCAGCGCGCGGTCTTCGGCCAGGACGAGGCCATCGCCCAGCTGTCGAGCGCCATGAAGATGGCCCGCGCCGGTCTGCGCGATCCGAACAAGCCGATCGGCTGCTACCTGTTCAGCGGCCCGACCGGCGTCGGCAAGACCGAGGCCGCCCGTCAGCTGGCCTCGACGCTCGGCATCGAGCTGCTGCGCTTCGACATGTCGGAGTACATGGAGCGCCATACGGTCAGCCGCCTGATCGGCGCCCCTCCGGGCTACGTCGGCTATGACCAGGGCGGCCAGCTGACCGACGCGGTCGACCAGCATCCGCACGCGGTGGTCCTGCTCGACGAGATCGAGAAGGCGCACCAGGACGTCTACAACATCCTGCTGCAGGTGATGGACCACGGCCAGCTGACCGACAGCAACGGCAAGAAGGTCGACTTCCGGAACGTGGTCCTGATCATGACCACCAACGCCGGCGCCGCCGACGCCCAGCGCCAGACCATCGGCTTCGGCCGCGGCAAGGCGGACGGCGAGAGCGACGAGGCCATCAAGCGCCTGTTCACGCCGGAGTTCCGCAACCGCCTCGACGCGGTGGTGGCCTTCAAGCCGCTGACCCAGGACATCATCCGCCAGGTGGTGCAGAAGTTCGTCATCCAGCTGGAAGCCCAGCTGGCCGACCGCAACGTCACCATCGAGACCTCCGACGAGGCGGCCGACTGGCTGGCCAAGAACGGCTTCGACGAGCTCTACGGCGCCCGCCCCCTCGCCCGCGTCATCCAGGAGCACATCAAGAAGCCGCTCGCGGACGACATCCTGTTCGGCAAGCTCTCCAAGGGCGGCCACGTCAAGGTGGTGCTCAAGGACGGCAAGATCGCCTTCGAGTTCGATGTCGACGGCAATGGTCCGCGGGAGCCCGGCGCGCCGGAGATCGAGGAGCCCGCGCTCGCGGAATAGTAGACAAAACGAGAACATCCTCGTAGGTTGTGTCCATGACGCCGTTCGTCTTCGACACGCTCAGCGCCTCCAAGCGGCTTCGCGAAGCCGGCATGGAGGAAGGCGTGGCGGAGGCGGTGGTGTCGGTCTTTCAGCACGCCGCCGCCATGCCGGATATCAGCCACCTGGCGACCAAGGATGATCTTGAAGGGCTGCGGCTCGCCGCGAAGACCGATGTCGAAATGCTACGGTCGGAGATGACATCGGAGTTCGCGGCGGTCGGGGTTGAAATGGCGTCGGAGTTCGCGGCGGTGCGGGCTGAAATGGCGTCAGAGTTCGCCGCGGTCAGGGCCGAAATGACGTCGGGGTTCGCGGCGGTTAGGGGCGAGATGGCGTCGGAGTTCGCCGTCGTTCGCTCCGAAATGGCGACGAAGAGCGAGCTTCACGCGCTGGAAATCCGCCTGATGAAGCAATTGCAGACTCAGACCTGGGCGATGATCGGGGTGATGTCCGGCGTGATCGGCCTGTCCACGGCCGTCATCAAGCTGTTCCCCTAGATCAGCGCGCCTCGACGCGGACCACCGAGCGGCCAGCGACCGAGCACCGCGTAGCGGCGCGCACGCGGCCAGCGGTGCAGCAGGACGAACTCGGTGACGGTCCAGCGCACCGGCCGAATGTCCGTATCCCCGAAATCGATGGGTGATTTCGCCAGCGTCACATGCGGCGTGAACCGCGTCGGCCCGCGGAATCCCTGCTTCGCCAAGGCCGTCGCGATGCGCTCGTGGAGCTCGATCAGCCCCACGACGTTGTCTGTGCCGGCCGCGACCAGGCAATTGTTCCGCCAGCTGATGATGTGGTCGAACGCCACGTCGAACGGACGATAGGCCACGGCGTCCGCCGCATCTCCAAGCGCCGCGACCGCCTCGTCGCCAGCGCCTTCCAGCAATCCCGCCAGCGACACATGCAGCCAGGGTTCGCCGTAGAGCCAGGTCTCTGTCCCGGGGCCGCGCGTGATCTCTTCAGCGGCCCGGCGCATGGCCGACCGTTGGGAGGGCGGTGGGAGCAGCCCGAGAAAGGTCCGGGTCCGGGCGCCCTTGATGAAGCTCTCGGCGCGCATGTCGGCATCCTAGCACGATCGGCCAAGGTTGACCTCCGCGCTCGGTCCGCCGACCATTTCGCCGGTACGGAGACCCCGCCATGAAGCAACGCAAGCTCGGCGCCAGCGACCTGATGGTCTCGGAAATCTCGCTCGGATCCTGGCTGACCTACGGCGTCGGGGTCGAGGCGGACAACGCCCGCGCCTGCGTCGACCGAGCCTTCGGCCTGGGGATCAACTTCATCGACACGGCCAACGTCTACGGACGCGGCGCGGCCGAGACGGTCCTGGGCGAGGCGCTGGCGGGGCGACCGCGGGACCGCTACGTCCTGGCCACCAAGCTCTGGGGCCGGATGAGCGATCACGATCAGGGCCTGTCCCGGACCCAGGTCCACAAGCAGATCGACGCCTCCCTGAAGCGGCTGCGCACTGACTATGTCGACCTCTATCAATGTCACCGCTACGACCCGGACACGCCCCTGGAAGAGACGATGGAGGCGTTGAGCGAGGTGGTGAAGGCCGGCAAGGCGCGCTGGATCGGCTTCAGCGAATGGTCGCCGGACCAGATCGAAGCCGCCTTCGCCATCCCCGGCGTCGAGCGGTTCGTCTCCAGCCAGCCGCAGTATTCGATCCT
The DNA here is from genome assembly GCF_002749615.1 of Caulobacter mirabilis. Taxonomy (GTDB): domain Bacteria; phylum Pseudomonadota; class Alphaproteobacteria; order Caulobacterales; family Caulobacteraceae; genus Caulobacter; species Caulobacter mirabilis. The sequence goes on along the minus strand of NZ_CP024201.1, from coordinate 1,955,461 downwards.
CTGGCGACGGCCGGAAAAGGCCGTCATCCCGGTCTGCAGGGCGCACGACGTGTCGCAGATCGTCTGGTCGCCGCTGGCCCAGGGCGTGCTGACCGGCAAGTACGACCCCGACGCCGCGCCGCCGGCCGACAGCCGCGCCGCCAGCGACGCCATGAACACCGCCATCAGCGGCTGGATGCGCCGCGAGGTGCTGGAGGCCGTGCAGCGCATGAAGCCGCTGGCCGCCGAAGCGGGCTGCACCCTCGCCCAGTTCGCCCTGGCCTGGGTCCTGCGCGAGCCGAACGTCGCCTCGGCCATCGTCGGCGCCAGCCGGCCGTCGCAACTGGACGACAACGCCGCGGCCGTCGACCTGGACATCGACCCGGCCCTGTTCGCCCAGGCCGAAGCCATCGCCGACGCCATCCCGCGGGCGCGGGCCTAGGCTCCCTCGATCAGCGCGATCTTGGCCAGATCCTTGGGGCGGCCGAACAGTGTCAGCAGAACGATCATCTCGTCGCGGTCGGCGACGCGGATCGTCCGGCCGCCGAGGTCCGCCGACCGCCCGACCGGCATCGTGACCGGCCGCCAGCCGTCGCCGCGGTTCACCTCCAGCGCGCCCATCACCTCGGCCCGCCCCTCCGGGAAGGCGAACGGCGTGAAGCGCGAGCGGAAGCGATCGACCTGGCCCGGCCGGTAGTCCGGATCCCGCCAGGCCGCCCAGGCGAGCTCCAGCGCCGCAGCGCCGGCCTCGGTGGTCATGATGTCCAGGTCCGGGCAGTCCTCGATCGGCAGGCCGCCGATCAGCATCGCCGCGCTGCCGATCACGCACCAGGGCTCGACCAGGGCGTCTAACGCCGGCGCCAGCCGCGCGAACAGCGCCTCCAGATCGGCCTTGTTCACGCGTCCAGCTTGGCGGAGATCTGCGCCGCCAGGGCCGTCAACTCCTCGACGTCCGCCATGCCTTCGGCGTGGCGGCCCAGCGGCGTCCCCTCCCAGCGCGGGATGATGTGGAAGTGCAGGTGATAGACCGTCTGCCCCGCCGGGGCGCCGTTGAACTGGCTGACGATGACGCCGTCCGGCTTGAGCGCGGCGGTCACCGCGCGGGTCAGCTTCTGGGTGATGGCCACGACCTTTGCCAGAGCGGCGGGATCGGCCTCCAGCAGATTGCGGGCCTTGTCCGTCTTGGAGATCACCAGAAGATGCCCCCTCGCCTGCGGGAAAACGTCCATGAAGGCCAGAACGTCGCCGTCCTCGTAGACCTTCACGCTGGGCGCCTCGCCCCGGATGATCTTCGCGAAGATGTTGCCGTCGTCGTAGACGCCCTCGAGGCTCATTGCCGCTCTCCTCTGGATACGCCATCGTCCTACCCCACCACAGGCGGAGCGCAAGCTTGGGCGAGCATCTCACCGAACGGCAGAAGAAGTGGTTCGCTTCCGTCCAGGCCAGCCTGGAGCGCGACACCGGCAAGTCGCTCGACGAATGGGTGGCCATCGCCAAGACCTGCCCGGAGACGACGTCCGGCAAACAGGCGACCTGGCTGCGTGAGCAGCACGGCCTCGGGATCAACCGCGCCGCCTATGTCCTGTCGGTCGCCTTCCCCTCCTCGCTCGGCTGGGACGACGCCGACGGCCTGCGCGCGGCCCTGTGGAAGGACCCCGCCTCCGCGGCCGTCTTCGAGGCGGTCGAAGCGGCGGTGAAGGCCTACCCCGGCCTGGTCACCGGCCAGCGCAAGGGCTTCTCGGCCTGGTCGCACGAGTTCCAGTTCGCCGCCGTCCGGCCGATCAGGGGCGGCCGGGCGCGCCTGGGCCTGGCCGTCGCGCCCGCCGCCGACCCGCGCCTGGAGCCGGCCGGCAAGGAAGGCTGGTCCGAGCGTCTGAAGGCGGCGGTGACGCTTGAGAGCCCGGATCAGGTCGATGCGGCGCTGAAAGCCTTGCTGAAACAGGCTTGGGACAACAGCTAACGCCCCTCCGTCCGGTCACCCCGGCGAAGGCCGGGATCCAGGTCGTAGGGCCGGGCTTCGACGCGAACCCACCTACCGCCGAGCCTGTGGCTGGATCCCGGCCTTCGCCGGGATGACCGGAGTTTGAGACAGTCCCTAGGCCGCTGCAATGCGCTCTTCGATCATCGGGGCCAGCCAGTCGATCCGGTCCAGAAGACGCATGTGCGTGCTGTGCGGCAGGACGGCCAGCCAGGCGCCGGGGATCATCGCCTTCATCTCGGCGGCGTGCTCGATGCGGACGAAGTCGTTGTCGCCGATGGCCAGCAGCGTCGGCGCGGCGATCGCGCCGAGCTGCTTCGGCGTCCAGCCCGTCCAGCCCGTCAGCATGGCGTTCACCCGTTCGACCGAGGCCATGAAGCTGTCCGGCTTGGGGTTGTTGCGGGCGTAGCTCTCCGACCACGCCTTGAAATCCTCTTCGGTCGGCAGCAGGGCCGCCAACTCCGGCGACGGAACGTGGGTCGGGTCCTTCTGCAGCTTGGCCAGCTCCGGCTGATAGCCGTCGAGGCTGTAGCTGACGGCCAGCGCCGAGAGGCTGGCGGCGATCTTCGGATGGCGGATGGCGACGGCGGTGCAGATCATCCCGCCCAGGCTGAAACCGCACAGGTGGGCCTTGGCGACGCCGAGGTGCGCCAGGACCCCGGCGACATCGTCCGCCATTCGGTCCAGCGAGATCGGCGCCCCCTCACGGTCGCCCGTATGGCCGTGGGCCTGGGGCTCGATGGCGATCACCGGCCGCGCCGCCGACAGGCGCGGAATGACCGTCTTGGCCAGGTCGGTCTCGATGGTCTGCAGCCCGCCGCCGATCAGGACCATCGGCGTGGTGCCGCCGGTCGGCGATCCGCCGTGCAACTCGTAATAGACCCGCAGGCCGTCGACCTCGGCGTAGCCGCCCGTTCCGCTCGTCTTCTGCATGGCGTTTCCCCTTCCCGCGCCGGCCAGGCCCGCGGCGAACGCCGCGGCCGAACCCAGCAGGATCCTGCGATCGGTTTCGTAGGTCATCGTCGCGTCTCCCTGCCCTTCCCTGGCAAGGACGAAGCACGGACGACCGATCCGACATCGGGATCGAAGAAAGTTCAACCTTGGCGGAAGGGCGAGAATTCCTCGGCCAGCCAGTCCATCTCCTGCCGGACGGCGAGCCGTTCCTGGTCCAGGTAGCGGCGCACCGGTTCGCGCAGGCCCGGGTCGGCGATCCAGTGGGCGCTGTAGACCTCGGCCGGCAGATAGCCGCGGGCGATCTTGTGCTGCCCCTGGGCGCCGGCCTCCACGCGCGGCAGGCCCAGCCGGATGCCGTGCTCGATGGCCTGATAGTAGCAGAGCTCGAAATGCAGGAAGGGCACGTCCTCGACGCAGCCCCAGTGGCGGCCGTACAGGCAGTCGCCGCCGATCAGGTTCAGCGCCCCGGCGACCCAGCGGCCGGCCTTGCGGGCCAGGATCAGCAGCACCCGGTCCGCCATCCGTTCGTGCAGCTGGGTGAAGAAGGCCCGGGTCAGATAGGGCTGCCCCCACTTTCGCCCGCCGGTGTCCTGGTAGAAGTCGAAGAAGGCGTCCCAGTGCGCCGGCGTCAGCTCTGCCCCGGTCAGCGCCACGATCTCGTCGACCGCCGCCTGGGCCTCCCGCCGCTCGCGCCGGATGGTCTTGCGCCGCCCGGACGAGAGGGCGGCCAGAAAGTCGTCGAAGGTCGCGTAGCCGTTGTTGAACCAGTGGTACTGCTGGTCCTGGCGCGGCAGCAGGCCGGCGTCGCCCAGGAACCGCCAGTCCTCGCGGGCCGGGAAGGTCACGTGCAGGCCGGAAGCGCCGAGCCGCTGGCACAGGGTCAACGCCCCGCCGAGCAGGGTCTGGCGACCTTCGATCGGGTCGATGTCCGGCCGCACCAGCAGCCGCGGCCCCGTCACCGGCGAGAACGGCGAGGCGCACTGGAGCTTGGGATAGTACCGCCCCCCGGCCCGCTCGTAGGCGTCGGCCCAGGACCAGTCGAACACGTACTCTCCCTGGCTGTGGCTCTTCAGGTAGAGCGGCATGGCGGCGGCGACCCGGCCGGCCTCGTCCTCGACCGTAAGATGGTGCGGCGCCCAGCCGGCGGCGTCGCAGGCGCTGCCCGACTGCTCCAACGCATCCAAGAAGTCGAAGGAAACAAAGGGGTTGTAGCCGACGCCGATCGGCGCGCAGGCGTCCCATGACGCCCGCTCCACCTCGGCGATCTGGCGATGGACGCGAACGGCGGGCTTGAGGGCGGGACTCACGACCCGACCAAGATAGGCGGCGCAAAGCGTAGCGGAAAGATGCTCCCCTCTGGGGGAGCTGTCGGCGCGGAGCGACGACTGAGGGGGTCTGAGGGGGACGGCCGAGATAGACCCCCTCCGTCTCGCCTTCGGCGAGCCACCTCCCCCAAGGGGGAGGATCCTAGGCCGAGAAGCCTTCGAAGATCAGGTTGTCGCAGTGGGGCTTCAGCCTCAGCCACTCGTCTTCCGACCGCACGGTCCAGGCCACCACCGGCATGCCCTCGTCGCGGAAGCCGGCGGCGCGGTCGGACGGCAGGGTGCGGGCGTCCAGGGCCAGGAAGTCCGGCCGGGCGATCGAGACCTGCTCCAGGTTGGCCAGCGATTTGCGGATCTCCGGCGACAGCTTCATCGCGCTCTCGTCGTTCCAGGCGTAGCTGTCCAGCCCGCGCAGGATGTGCGGCTGGTGGTCGGCGAACCAGGCGTGGCTGTAGGGATTGAAGCCGATCACGCAGGTCGGGCCGTTGTGGTCGAGCAGCACGTCGCTGACCCGTCTTTCCAGGGCCCCGACCTCGCCGAACGGCGTCTTCAACTCGATATGAATCATCGCCCGGTGGCCGACCTCGACCAGCACCTCGGCCAGGGTCGGGATCCCCTCCTCCGTCCCGGCGAGGCGCAGCTCGCGCAGGTCGTGCAGCGAGCGGTCGGTCAGCCGCCCCTCGGCGCCGGTCAGACGCTCCAGGGTCCAGTCATGGAAGACGACCGCCTCGCCGTCGGCGCTGAGCTGGACGTCCAGCTCGATGCCGTAGCCGCCGACGCAGGCGGCCTGGAAGGCGGCCAGGCTGTTCTCCGGCGCGCCGTCCGGCGACCACAGACCGCGATGGGCGATGGCCGGCCCGAACAGCAGCTCCCAGGCCTCGCCGAATTCGCTGACGTCGGGGCGAGGCCGGTGTTTCATCACGCGATCTCCACCACCGCGTCGACCTCGACCGCGAAGTTGCGCGGCAGGCGATAGACGCCCACGGCCGAACGAGCATGGCGGCCGGCCTCGCCGAACGCCTCGACCATCAGGTCCGAGCAGCCGTTCACGACGCTGGGGATGTCGTAGAAGTCCGGTCCCGACTGGACGAAGCCTCCGAGTTTCACGACCCGCTTCACGCGGTCGAGGTCGCCGTCGCAGGCGGCGCGCATCTGGGCGATCAGATTGATCCCGCACAGGCGGGCGGCGCGCTGGGCCGTCTCCAGGTCTACGCCCTGGCCGACGATGCCGGTGACGCCGCCCGAGGCGTCCAGCGACACCTGGCCGGAAATGTGGATCAGATCGCCGATGCGCACGAAGGGCACATAGTTGGCGATGGGAGCGACCGGATCGGGAAGCGTGATGCCGGCGGCGGCGAGGCGTTGTTCGACTTTGGACATGAACAACGGTCTACCGCGCCCGGATTGATCGCGGAAGCGCCATGAAAAAGGCCCGGGCCTTGAGGGGCCCGGGCCTTCACGCGAACTTGACCGGTGCGGCTGGGGGGAGCGCCGCGGCGGCCGGCTCGCTTACTTCGCGGCTTGCAGCTTCTCGACGGTCGCGGTGACGCGTTCGTTCAGCGGCTTCACCGAGTCCTTCACGGACGCGGCGACGGTTTCGCCCCACTTGCCGACTTCGGCCAGGTAGGCTTCCAGCGAGGTCTTCACGAAGGCGGTCTGGAGCTCGACGGCTTCCTGCACCGACTTGGCGCCGGCCAGGGCCTTGGCGGCCGCGACCTGGTCCTCGACGGACTTCTTCGAGTAGGCCATCGCCTGCGCGCCCAGGGCTTCAGCGCCCTTGGTGGCGGCGGTGACCGAAGCCACGACGGCTTCGAGGTTCTTCTTCGAGTGGGCGTTCAGTTCGTTGAGGGTCGCCAGCGACTTCTCGACGTTGTCCTTGAACGCTTGATTGCCCGCGGTGGCGAACTGCTCGACCGTGGTCTTGAGGGTCTCGGCGCCGGTGGTGGCCATCGGAGTGTCTCCTGAGAGGTCTGGGGAGGACCTTAGAAACGGGATCGAGAACGCGGACAGCGCCCTCTGCTGACCCGCGTTCTCTCATGTTGCAGTGCAGCAGTCAACGACTTTTTGTGCACTGCACAATGAAGCTTTAGCGACGGTTCGCCACACCCGTATCGGGAGAGATTTTACGATTCCCCCTTGCCGCCGCTGGGTCGGGCCGGGAATCCCTCAACAGTTGTTTACTTTAGCGAAAGGCGGAAGGATGCATGCTAAGTATGCAGCCCGAGACGCTTTTCGGGGGGCGTCATGTTCCTTGGTTCTAACGACGGACGCAGCATGTTCCAGGCCGCCCGCCGCGCGTTTTTCGCACTTGCCCTCGCCGCCTTCGCGACTGCGGGGGTCGCCGCTCCAGGCGTCGCCCTGGCCCAGGTGCCCTACCTCTCGCTCAAACCGACGCCCGCGACCGAGACCAAGTACGCGGCGATCGTGGTCGACGCCAACACCGGCGAGGTGCTCTACGCCAAGCGCGCCGACAGTCCGCGCTATCCGGCCTCGATCACCAAGGTCATGACCATGTACCTGGCCTTCGAAGCGTTGGCCGAGGGTCGCATCCGGTCGACCGACCTGATCACCGTCTCCTCCCGCGCCGCCTCGCAGCCGCCGACCAAGCTCGGCGTCGCCGCCGGCGACACGGTCACGGTCGACGACGCGCTCAAGGCCCTGGCCACCCGCTCGGCCAACGACATGGCCGTCGCCGTCGCCGAGCACATCGCCGGCAGCGAGCAGCGCTTCGCCGCGCTCATGACCCTGCGGGGCCAGGAGCTGGGCATGACCAACACCCGCTTCGTGAACGCCTCCGGCCTGCCCGACAGCCGCCAGGTGTCCAGCGCCCGCGACATCGCCATCATGTCGCGCGCCGTGATGCGCGATTTCCCGCAGTACTACGGCTACTTCTCGATGAAGTCGTTCGACTTCCGCGGCCAGACCATCCGCAACCACAACCGCCTCATGGGCCAGTTCGCCGGCATGGACGGCCTGAAGACCGGCTACATCAACGCCTCGGGCTTCAACCTCGCCGCCTCGGCGGTGCGCGACGGTCGTCGGCTGATCGCCGTGGTTCTCGGCGGCCGCTCGACCTCCAGCCGCGACGATCACGTCGAGGATCTGCTGCTGACCGGCTTCGACGTGCTGAAGCGCCGCTCGCTGGGCGAGAACATTACGGTCGCCCAGTCGATGTTCGAACCGACCGAAGGCCCCATCGACCGCCCCTCCACCGCTCAGGGCGACGGCGAGCAGGACGGCCTGCGCGTGGTGCTGACCGAGGGCCCGGCCCTGCGCGGCCCCCTCACCATTCAGCGCAGCATGCAGCCGGTGGCCAACCCGGCCGAGCGCGCCGCTCCGGCGACGCCGACCAAGAAGACGGCGGCGGCGCCGAAGAAGCCCAAGGGCCAGTACGTGGTCCAGGCTGGCGCCTTCAAGTCGAAGTCCCAGGCCCGCGAGCAGCTGGCTCTGATCAAGAAGCGCTTCGGCGCGGCCTTCCGCGACTCCGAGCCGGCGGTCGGCGATCCGTCCGGCGGCTTCTACCGCGTGCGCTTCGAAGGCATGACCGCCGACGCCGCCAAGTCCGCCTGCCAGACCCTCAAGGCCAAGAAGCAGGCCTGTATGGTGATCGCGCCCTAGTCGCCCTCGACGGCGGCGGGATACAGTTCGGGTTCCACTGCCTCGGAGACGCGCCGTGAGGATCAGCTCCACGATCGCCTACGTTCTCGCCGCCGCCCTGCTGGCTGGAAACATCGGCTACGCCCTCGGCGCCGGGACCTTCGACGCGGTCCGGATGCTGCTGCCTCTGGCCGTTTCGCTGGCCATCCTCGGCGGCGGCCTCCTGCTGGCGCGGCGCTGGTCGCGCAAGCACGGCGGCGAGATCGGCTGAGAGCATCTCTCAGGGCGACGATCGAGCTCGATCCCCGTTCCGTCACCCTCGCGGTTGTCGCCAGGACCCATGAACACGGCAGCGGAAATGCGGCGCCGCCTCATCCGCTTCACCACGCAGGGGTCGTCGCGACAAGCGCAGCGATGACGGTGAGGATGACGGTGAGAATGCGCTACCGCTTGAGCAGCGTATCCCTGGCCGCGTTCAGTCGCGCGGCCAGGCCGCTGCTGCCGCCCTTGTCCGGATGCACGGCGCGGATCAGGCGAGCGTAGGCGGCCTGGATCTCCTCGCGGCTGGCCCGGGGGCCGACGCCGAGGATGTCGCGCGCCTCGGCCAGGGCCGCGTCCGGCGGCGGCGCGCCGGGGGCCTCATTCGCCAGCCCCGTGCGGCTCGACACCACCAGCCCCAGCCCGATCGCCCCCAGGACCGCGCCGACCACATAGCCGCCCCGCAGGGCCGCGAAGCCGCCGGCTGCCAGGACCGCCATCCCCACCACGCTGGTGACGATGCGCAGCTCGCGCTTGAGCAGGAACGGCCGCGCGCGGCGGCCGGCCCAGACCAGCGCCGCGAACACGGCGATCCCGAGAAGGACGTAGATCATGCGCCGCTGTGTAGCCCGCCGATCACTCCGCGGCGAGCAGCTCTTCGCCAGTCCATTGCGACAGGCCGACGGCGTGCAGCAGGGCGCGCAGCTCCTGGCGGGTCGAGACGTGGCTCAGCGATACCGGCACCGGACGCACCTTGGCCGACAGATCGGCGACCGTGAGCCCGAACGGGAACAGCTCGCGGTAGACGACCCGGTCGCGCAGACCGGGCCCCGTGCGGAAGCCGACCCGCTTGGACAGGGCCATCAGCCGGTCGTCCACGCGCTTGCGATTGCGGGCCTCGACGCTGGCGAGGCGGTTGCGCAGCACGATCCAGTCCAGCGGCGCGCGCTGGCCGGCCAACGCCCGCTGCTTGCGGGCTTCCCAGACGATCTCGGAATAGAGGCCGGGCTTCTGCAGATCGAGGGTGACCGGATCGACGTGCCCGAGCATGTCGAAGTCGACGAAGCTGTCGTTCATCGGCGTGACGATCAGGTCCGCCCGGGCGTGGGCGGCGCGGGACAGCGGGGTGTCGCCGCCGGGGGTGTCGATGATCACGAACTCGGCGTCGGCGCGGGCGCGCTCGAAGGCCGCGTCGAAGGCCGCCATCTGCTCTTCCGCCGACGCCTTGGCCAGGGCGACGCCGTCCTCGGACGGATGCCGCGCCAGGGGCTGCGGCAGGCCGACATCCTCGCTCTGGGAGGCGATCCAGGCCGCCCGGCTGGCGAAGAAGCGGGCCATCGAGGATTGCCGCAGGTCGAGGTCGATCACCGCGACCCTGGCCCCGCCGTGCAGCAGGCCGGTGGTCAGGTGGACGGCGATCGTCGACTTGCCCGCCCCGCCCTTCTCGTTGCCGATGACGATGACGTGTGGCTGCGCGTTAGCCATTTGTTAGCCCCATACCAGTCCCCGACTCACTCTTCGGGTTTACCTTGACGAGACACCGCCGCCGCGAATGGGGCAATCCCGCGGCGTCAACTTGTCCACAGACGGGTTGTCACGGCGTCGTGTGCTCTCTAAGCCCCCGACACATGAGCGCTTCGCCCCTGCCCGTCGTCCGCACCGTCGCCGCACTGCGCGCCCAGGTCGCCGCCTGGAAGGCCGCCGGGGAGCGCGTCGCGCTGGTCCCGACCATGGGCGCCCTGCACGACGGCCACCTGTCGCTGATCCGGCTGGGCAACGCCCGCGCCGACCGCACCGTGGCCTCGGTGTTCGTCAACCCGACCCAGTTCGCGCCGCACGAGGACTTCGACAGCTATCCGCGCGGCGAGGGCCGCGACGCCGAGCTGCTGGCCAGCGCCGGCTGCGCCCTGATGTTCGCCCCGACCGTTACGGAGATGTATCCGGACGGCTTCGCCTCGGCGGTCAGCGTGACCGGCGGCGTCGCCGGGCCGCTGGAGGGCCAGTCGCGGCCGCATTTCTTCGGCGGAGTGGCGACGGTGGTGACCAAGCTGCTGAACCAGTGCCAGCCGCACGTCGCCATCTTCGGCGAGAAGGACTACCAGCAGCTGGCCGTGATCCGCCGGTTCGTGAAGGACCTGGACATGCCCGTCGAGATCGTCGGCGGCCCGACCGATCGCGAGGCCGACGACCTGGCCCGCTCCTCCCGCAACGCCTACCTGACCCCCGAGGAGCGCGCCCGGGCCAGCGCCCTGCCCGCGGCGATGAAGGCCGCCGTCGAGGCCCTGCGCGGCGGAGAGGCCGTCGAGGCCGTCGAGGCCGGAGCGATCTCGGCGCTCAAGTCGGCCGGCTTCGCCAAGGTCGACTACGTCGAGACCCGCGACGGCGAGAGCCTGGAACGGCTGGGCCCGGGGATCGTCGGCACCGGCGCGCGGGTGTTCGTGGCCGCCTGGATGGGCCGGACGCGGCTGATCGACAACTGGGCGGTCTAGCGTCGTTCTCTCCCTTTGGGAGAGGGGGACCATCCGAAGGATGGTGGAGAGGGTCCTCGGCGGCGGAACCTCGTTAGGCCCCCTCCACCATGCTGCGCATGGTCCCCCTCCCCCCGTGGGGGAGGATCACGACGTCACCAAGCCCCCAGCTCGCGCAGCTGCTTGGCCAGGTCCTGGGGCACCGCCTCGTCGCCGCCGACGGCCAGGTCGGGCGGGACGTCCTTGGCCTCCAGGTAGCGCCACCCCTGGAAGGCGCGGCGCGGCTGGGGCGCGGTCTCGATCAGGGTCGGCTCCAGATAGATCCGGCAGGGCTGCTGGCCCTCCTCAAGCGTCACGATCTCCTCGATCGCCTGGCGGACCAGGATCTGCCCCTTGATCACCCAGTAGAGCGAACCGCCCTCCAGCAGCTCGGCGGCGCGCTTGGGCGTCTGGCGGGTCGGCACGACCGAGCGATGCCCCTGGGCGGCGCGCTGGGCCCGCCAGGCCCGCAGGTCCTCGACGCTGTCGATCCCGACGCAGAGCTTGATCAGGTGGAGCGGCATGGGCCTCTCCTACGCCGCCGGCTCCAGCTTCGCCAGCGTCACGCCCTCGCTGACCTGCGCGCCGGCCTCGGCGGACAGCTCGGCCACCACGCCGTCGAACGGCGCGGCCAGGGCGTGCTCCATCTTCATGGCCTCCAGCACCAGCAACGTCTGCCCCTTGGCCACCGTGTCGCCGGCCTTCACCGCCACGGACACGATCTTGCCCGGCATCGGCGAGAGGACGGCGCCGTCGGAGTCGCCATCGAGCTCGCCGTGATGTCCGGCCGGCTCGAAGTCGAATTCATGGACGTCGCCGTCGCCGAACACATGGATCGGCCCATCGCCGAAACTGCTCGGAAGGATGCCGTCGGCCTCGGGCTCCCGGCCATCGAGGGTGATATCCCACCCCCAGTCCTTGCCTTCGCCGGATACGGCGACGTCCACCAGGCGCGATTGGCCGTCGAGCCGCATCGGCAGGCGCATGCCCGCCTTCGGCGCATTCATACGGAAGCCGAACAGGCGCGACGGCGCGCTTTCCCAGACGTCGCGCTCGTACTCGGCGGCCATGAAGGTCTCGAGCCGTTCGCTGATCGCCGACAGCAGCACCGCGTCTCCGGGCTCGCGGGCGACCAGCCCCTCCAGCCGCGCCTCGATGAAACCGGTGTCCACGTCGCCGGCCACGAAGTCCAGATGGTCGGCGCAGCGGGCCAGGAAGGCGGCGTTGGTCTTCACCGGCCAGACCTCGACCGAGCGGCAGGCGTCGGCCAGCTCGGCGGCGGCGGCCTCGCGCGTGTCGGCATGGACGATCAGCTTGGCGATCATCGGGTCGTAGAAGGGCGACACCTCGCCGCCCTCCTCCACCGCGCTGTCGACGCGGATCTCGTCCTCGGGCAAGCGGAAGTGCTCCAGCGGCCCGGTGCTGGGCAGGAAGCCGGTGGCCGGGTTCTCGGCGTAGAGGCGGGCCTCCATGGCCCAGCCGTTGATCGCCAGGTCGCTCTGCTTCAGCGGCAGCGGCTCGCCGGACGCGACGCGCAACTGCCATTCGACCAGGTCCTGGCCGGTGATCGCCTCGGTGACCGGATGCTCGACCTGCAGCCGGGTGTTCATCTCCATGAACCAGATGCGGTCGGCCTTCAGGCCCTCGCTGGCGTCGGCGATGAACTCGACCGTGCCAGCGCCGACATAGTTCACCGCCTTGGCGGCCTTCACGGCGGCCTCGGTGACGGCCGCGCGGGTCGCCGCGTCCATGCCCGGGGCCGGGGCCTCCTCGATGACCTTCTGGTGGCGGCGCTGCAGCGAGCAGTCGCGCTCGAACAGATGCACGACGTTTCCGTGGCTGTCGCCGAACACCTGCACCTCGATGTGGCGCGGGCGGGTGACGTACTTCTCCAGCAGCACCCTGTCGTCGCCGAAGCTGGCGGCGGCCTCGCGCCGGCAGCTGGCCAGGGCCTCGAGGAAGTCGGCCTGCGCCTCGACCTTGCGCATGCCCTTGCCGCCGCCGCCGGCCACGGCCTTGATCAGCACCGGGAAGCCGATCGCCCCGGCCTCCTTGGCCAGGCGCGCCTCGGACTGGTCGTCGCCCAGGTAGCCCGGCGTGGTCGGCACGCCGGCCGCGATCATCAGCGCCTTGGCGGCGTCCTTCAGGCCCATGGCGTTGATCGCCGCGGGCGGCGGGCCGACCCAGATCAGGCCGGCGTCCGTCACCGCCTGGGCGAAGCCGGCGTTCTCGGAGAGGAAGCCGTAGCCGGGGTGGATCGCCTCGGCCCCGGTCGCCTTGGCCGCGGCCAGGATCTTCTCGGCGACCAGATAGCTCTCGCGCGCCGGCGCCGGGCCGATCAGCACCGCCTCGTCCGCCTCATGGACATGGGGGGCGTCCGCGTCCGCTTCGGAATAGACCGCGACGGTCCTGACCCCGAGCCGGCGCGCGGTGCGGATGATGCGGCGGGCGATCTCGCCCCGGTTGGCGATGAGGACGGACTTGAGCATGGCGTTCGATCAGATCTGGTAGAAGCCGATGGCCATCAGGCCGACGACCAGGAACAGGAACAGGCAGATGGTGGCGACCCACAGCACGCTGGTTTTCACCAGCGCGCTGACCACGCCGGAGCCATAGGCCCCGCGCAGGGTCATGAACAGGTTCACCGGCGACCATATCGTGGCGGCCAGCAGCGCCCAGCTCTTCACCGGCGCCGGCAGCAGCAGGGCGATGGCGAAGCTCAGGAAGGTGAAGCTGAGATAGTTCATCGACACGATCAGGTGGTCGTAGACGAAGATCTTCCGGCGGTAGAAGTACATCAGCGCCAGGAAGGCCGCGAAGATCGGCAGCAGCAACACGGCCAGGCGGTGGCCCCAGCCGAAGGCGATCATCATGAAGTACTCGGGCGACTCGACGGTCTTCTTCAGCTGGCCGTCGAACCAGTCGAGCTTGCGGTTGAAGTCAGCCGGGTTCTCGCCGGTCACGCCCTCGCGCTTGATCTCGTCGAGGATCGACCGCGGCGTCGGGAGGCCGTCGGCCAGGACCTTGCCCTGCTCGTCGACGACCTTGCCGTCGACCATCCGCCCGGTCTTGACCCCCTCAGGCGTCGTGACGTTGACGCTGTAGCCCGGCTCCCGCTCGGCGCGCCCGGCCTGCCCCTCGGCCGCCGGCGGATGATCCGCGGCGTGCTTGAGGTCGTGGGTCCATTTATGGAGCACCAGCTCCGCCGCCAGGATGAAGATCAGCAGCGAGACCAGGAAGGTCCGGAACGGCGGCACGTGCCGGGCGCGCTTGCCGTCGAAATACTCCTTCGACAGCCGGCCGGGATCGAGGAACAGCCGCGGGACGGTCCGCCACAGGCGGCCGTCGACGTGGAACATGCTCTCGATCGTCTCCCAGGTCAGATGCAGGATCGACCGATGGTGGTCGGCGTACTCCTGGCCGCAAGCGTGGCAGAAGCGGCCGGTCAGCTCGGTCTCGCAGTTCATGCACCGGGTTCCCGGCGGCGGCGGCTCGTGCGCGGACGTGCCGTCCGACTTGAACCGCGCCATCCAGCCGCCCAGCGCCCCGCCGGTAATCGCCTCGACTTCCTTCACCTAAGCCCCCCGCGTCCCCACACGCCCGATCAGACCGTCCAGGACGGCTTGCGCTTCTCGAGGAAGGCGCGGACGCCCTCCTTGCCTTCCTCGCTGGCCCGGCGATCTGCGATCAGCTTGGCCGTCTCCTCCAGCAGCTCGTCGTCGATCGGCAGGCCGGCGACGTCCTCGACCAGTTGTTTCGAGGCGCGCACCGCTCCGGGCGCGCAGGCCATGATCTCGTTCGAGAGCCGCTCCATCGTCGCCTCCAGACTGGCGACGTCGTCGACCACCTCGTCGACCAGGCCGATCTTCTCGGCGAAGGCGGCGTCGAACAGGCGGGCGGTGGCGAACAGGCTCTTGGCGCGGCGCGGGCCGATGGCGGACACCACGTGCGGGCTGATGGTCGCCGCGACCAGGCCCAGCTTGGCCTCGGAGAAGGCGAACTTGGCGTCGTTCAGGGCCACGGCGTAGTCGCAGGCCGCGACCAGGCCGGCCCCGCCGCCGAAGGCCGGCCCCTCGACCAGGGCCACGGTCAGCTGCGGCAGCTCGCGCAGGGCCAGCAGCATCTCGGCCAGGGCCAGGGCGTCCTGACGGTTCTCGTCCTTGCTGAAGCCCGCGGCGGCGCGCATCCATTCCAGGTCGGCGCCGGCGCTGAACGCCCCGCCCGCCCCGCGCAGGAAGACGATCCGCACGCCGTCGGCGTCGCGCAGGGTCTCGAAGGTCTGGCGCAGGGCCGCGATGACCTCGGCGTCGAAGGCGTTCTTCCGGTCCGGGCGGTTGATCATCACCACCGCCACGCCCGAGGGGCTGGCGTCCAGGATGACGGTGTCGCTGAGGGCGTCGGTGTCGGCCACCTCGACGAGCGGATCGGCGATCGGATTGGTCATGGTCTTCGCTTTCTGCTGCCGGCTCAAGCTATAGGCCTGAGCAACGCGAGTTTCATCAGAGGGTTCAGCTTGGCCGATCAGTCGTCAGTCGAATGGGAAGATCGCATCCTGCAGGGCGAATTCGAAGCCATTCCGCACAATCTCCCGTTCAGGACCGCCTTCCGGCTGGCCTACCTGATCGACGGCTACGAAACCGCCGGCGGCTTCGAAGCCCTGGCCGACATCGCCAACACGACGCGGACGGTGGCCGCGGCGAACCAGCTGTGGGTCGGCGACGCCAGGACGCTGTGGCTGACCCTGTTCTTCGAACAACGCCGCGTCCGTCATCCCGGCCAACGTCCTGAGGCCGCCGAACTCGCCCTGCTGGACCGCCTGACCGAGGCCCTGCGCACGGCCCTGGTCGCGATTCCGGCGGACGAGCGCTCCGTCTTCCTGTCGTCCTTCAAGCTTACATCCTGAACACGCCGAAGGTGGTCTCCGGCACGGGCGCGTTCAGGCTGGCCGAGATGGCCAGGCCCAGGACGTCCCGGGTCTGGACGGGATCGATCACCCCGTCGTCCCAGCCGCGGGCCGTGGCGTAGTAGGGGTTGCCCTCGTCCTCATACTTCTGGCGGACGGGGGCCTTGAAGGCCTCCTCCTGCTCCGGCGTCCACTTGCCGGCGTCGCGGTGGACGGTGGCCAGGACCGAAGCCGCCTGCTCGCCGCCCATCACGCTGATGCGGCTGTTGGGCCAGGTGAACATGAAGCGCGGGCTGTAGGCGCGGCCGCACATGCCGTAGTTGCCGGCCCCGAAGCTGCCGCCGATGAGGACGGTGAACTTGGGCACGTTCGCGGACGCCACGGCGGTGACCATCTTGGCCCCGTCCTTGGCGATGCCGCCGGCCTCGTACTTGCCGCCGACCATGAAGCCCGAGATGTTCTGCAGGAAGACCAGCGGGATGCGCCGCTTGCAGGCCAGCTCGATGAAGTGGGCCGCCTTCAGGGCGCTTTCGGAGAACAGCACGCCGTTGTTGGCCAGGATGGCGACCGGATAGCCCCAGATGCGGGCGAAGCCGGTGACCAGGGTCGTCCCGTACAGCGGCTTGAACTCGTCGAACTCGCTGCCGTCGACCAGCCGGGCGATGACCTCGCGCACGTCGTAGGGCGCGCGGACGTCCTGCGGGACGATGCCGTACAGCTCCTGGGGGTCGTACCTGGGCGGGACCGGCTCGCGGACGTCGATGTCCAGCCGCTTGGTGGTGTTCAGGTTGGCGACGATCGAGCGGACGATCTCCAGCGCATGCTCGTCGTTGGCGGCGACATGGTCGACCACGCCGCTGCGCCGGCCGTGGACGTCGGCGCCGCCCAGGTCGGTCGCCGAGATGACCTCGCCCGTGGCGGCCTTCACCAGCGGCGGACCGGCCAGGAAGATGGTGCCCTGGCTCTCCTCGCCCGCGCCGCGGACGATCACCGTCTCGTCGCTCATCGCCGGGACATAGGCGCCGCCGGCGGTGCAGGAGCCCATGACGCAGGCGATCTGGCTGATCCCCTCGGCGCTCATCCGGGCCTGATTGTAGAAGATGCGGCCGAAATGCTCGCGGTCGGGGAAGACCTCGGCCTGGTGCGGCAGGTTCGCGCCGCCGCTGTCGACCAGATAGACGCAGGGCAGACGGTTCTGCAGCGCGATCTCCTGCGCGCGCAGGTGCTTCTTGACCGTCATCGGATAGTAGGCGCCGCCCTTCACCGTGGCGTCGTTGGCCACGATCATGACCTCGCGGCCCGAGACCCGGCCGATGCCGGTGATGATCCCGGCCGAGGGCGCGCCGTCCTCGTACATGCCGTGGGCGGCCAGCTGGCCGACCTCCAGGAACGGCGAGCCGGGATCCAGCAGCCGCTCGACCCGCTCTCGGGGCAGCAGCTTGCCGCGGCTGGAATGCCGCTGGCGAGAGCTCTCGGGGCCGCCCAGTGCGGCCTTGGCGACATTCTGGCGAAGTTCTTCCGCAAGCGCCTCGTTCACCGCAAGGTTTTTGCGGAAGCCCTCGGACTTGGGGTCAACGGTTGTGCTCAGTCTCGGCATGCGGGAGGCATAGCCTGTTCCGCCGCCCGCCGGAAGCGGCCCCGCGTCCGTCTAGAGCAGATCGCAGCTGGCGGTCAGCTTGATCTCCGACGCGCCGCCGACAGGATGGACGACCTCGGCGCAGCGATAGGCGTGGGCCTGGCTCGTGCCCTCGTAGCCCGCGGTGCGGATGACCAGCTGCGTCTCTCCCCGCTTGAGATAGGGATGCCCCCTGAAGACCACTTCGCCGGCGTCGAACAGGCAGCGGCGCTCGCCGCGCAGGCCCACCGTGTCCCCGCCGTCGCCCGCCAGGGTCAGGTCGAGGCAGATCGGCAGACGGCTCCTCACCAGCTGCGCGTGCGCCGCCGGCGTCAGCTCCAGCTTGACGGTCACATGGGGCGAGATGCGCAGCGTCAGGGCCAGGACGACGACGGCGATCAGGGCGACGGCCGACAGGGTCAGCAGCAGCGGACGCCGGGTGGCGGCGCGCAGGATATCTTGGAGTTTCAAGAGCTTCACTCGGGCGGGGGTCCCTGCCCTATGCGCCCCAAGGCGTGAAGCGAATGTCAACGGCCTGTACGTTTCACCGTCCGCGCGAACCCGGGGCGCTCACCACTTTCGGAGGTTCGTCCGCAGGCGGTTTTCACAAGCGCCGACTCGCGCCGGCTGATAACTTTCCGCCTCGTGGGGAAGCCCGGCCGACACCGAGACGAGACCGCCCTGGAGCGGATGTTCGCGCTGGAGCGCCTGAGCGGCGCGGCGCGTTGGTTCTCGCTGCCCGGCGGGGCCCACCTCTACGACGCCGGCGAGGCGGCCTCCGAGCTCTACCTGGTCCAGGCCGGCCGGCTGGGCGCGTTCCGCCGCGAGGAGGGTCAGGAGCGCCAGTTTCTGGGCGTGATCCGCCCCGGGGAGCCGGCCGGCGAGATGGCCCTGATCGCCGGCACGCCCCATTCCGGCCAGGTCGTCGCCCTGCGCGATTCCGAGATCCTGGCCCTGTCCCGCGACGACTTCTTCGCCGCCGCCGAGGCTGATCCGGCGGTGATGACCGAACTGGCCCGGCTGATGATCCTGCGCACCCGCCAGGCGGCCGGCCAGGCGTCGCTGGGCGAGCCCTCGGTCTACGGCTTCATCGCCGCCGGGCCCGGCCGCAAGATCCGCCCGCTGGTCGAGAAGATCGCGCTGGAGATCGCGCGCCAGGACCATTCGGTGACCGTGGTCGGGTCGGAGGCGGCCAACGCCCCCACCGAGTGGTTCTCCAACACTGAGGCCGACTACGACTACGTCCTCTACGCCGCCGAACACGCCGACGACGGCTGGAAATCGACCGTCGGCCGCCAGGTCGACCGCATCTTCTGGGTGGGGCACGGCGACCGCCCGCCGCCGGCGACCGTCGAGGCCTACGCCTCCGAGCCGCTGCAGGAGCAGCAGCTGGTCGACCTGATCCTGATCCAGCGCAACGACTGTCGGCGGCCGCAGGGCTCCGACGCCTGGCTGGACGCCGCCCGGGCCACGCGGCTGTTCCACCTGCGCGAGGGACTGCCCGCCGACGTGGCCCGGATCGCGCGGGTCCTGACCGGCCGGTCGGTGGGCCTGGTGCTGTCCGGCGGCGGCGCCCGGGCCTACGCCCACATCGGCGCCATCCGGGCGCTGCGGGAGCGCGGCGTGCCGATCGACTTCGTCGGCGGGGCCTCGATGGGCGCCATCGTCGCCGCCGCCCTGGCCATGGGCTGGGACCAGGCGGAGATGGAGCGCCGCATCGGCCAGGCCTTCGTCGAGAGCAGCCCGCTGGACGACATCGCCATCCCCCTGATCGCCATGACCCTGGGCCTGAAGGTCCAGGCGCGGCTGCACGAGCATTTCGGCGAGACCCGGATCGAGGATCTGTGGCTGCCGTTCTTCTGCGTGTCCTCGAACCTGACCACGGGCGGCTACCAGCTCCATCGCCGGGGCAAGGCGCGCAAGGCGTTGCGGGCGACCATCGCCCTGCCCGGCGTCATGCCGCCGGCCGTCGACGGCGACGACGTCCTGGTCGACGGGGCGGTGATGAAGAACTTCCCGGCCGACATCATGCGCAGCCTGCAGCGCGGACCGATCGTCGGCGTCGACGTCACCCGGGGCCGCAGCATCACCGCCGACGACGTCGCCCGCCCGGCCAGCGTCTGGCGCTGGCTGCTGTCCGGCGAGTGGCGCAAGGGTCCGCCGATCGTCGGCCTGCTGATGCGCGCCGCCACGGTGACCATCGGCCGCGACCTGATCGCCGCCCGCGAGGCCACCGACCTGCTGATCCTGCCCAAGGTCGAGGCCATCGACATGCGCGACTGGAAGGCCTACGGCCCCGCCGTCGAGGCCGGCTACCGGGCCACTCTCGAGGCCCTGGACCGGCTGGACCATCCGGTGACGGAACTCCGACGACGGAAGGGGTAGGCGCCACACGCACTCCCACTTTACCCCGTCATCCTCGCGCTCGTCGCGAGGCCCCATGAACACGGCGGGCGGCAACGTCCCGCCTTCCCGTCCGCTTCACCCGGCATAGGTCCTCGCGACGAGCGCGAGGATGACGGATTGAGGGACAGGTTCCCGCAGGGTGCGCGCCCCCCAAGCGGAGCGACGGACGCCTTAGGCTCTAGGCGGCTCGTCGCGTTCGGCGATCTCCTTGAGGATCCGCCCCAGGCCGGCGTCGAGCCGGCGCTGTTTGAGGTCGGCCGCGCCGGTCGCCAGCCAGGCGGCCGCGGACAGCAGGACCAGGGTCCAGAACCCCAGGAAGAACAGGACCCAAAGATAGTGGCCGTGACTGTAGTCTCCCCAGCGCGCGCTCTTGATCGTCCAGAAGGCGATCGTCTGAGCAACGGGCCTGGCCGCTTCGGGCGCCAGGATCATCCAGACCAGCATCGCCAGGATACCGAGGCCGACCAGGCCCAGCACAGCCGCCCAGATGTGGAACGCCCTGCGGTCGACGCGGGCGGGATCGTTCCGAAGCGTCCAGCCGGCGAAGTCTCCGAGCCCGGCGCGCTCCGAAGGCCGCTCCGTCACCGCTTGACCGCCACCATGAACAGGCGCGGGAACGGGAACAGGGTCACCCCGTCGGCGCGCGGCGGGAAGGCCTTGGCGATCCGGGCGCGGAACTCGGCCAGGAATGCGTCGCACAGCGGCTGCTCGGTCAGGACGTCGAGGTAGGGCCGCAGGGCGGTGCCGTACATCCAGTCGACCACCGGGTCCTCGCCCTCCAGGACGTGGAGATAGGTGGTGGTCCAGATGTCGATGTCGCCGCACTGGCCGGCCAGCCAGCCATAGTAGTCGGCCAGCGGCGGGGTCGGCCGGATCAGCCGCGCCTCGGCCGTATGGCTGGCCCAGGCGCCCTCCACGGCGGTCTCGCGCAGAATGCGGTGGTGCTCGGTCTCCCAGGCCATCGGCATCTGGCAGGCGAAGACGCCGCCGGGGGCCATCTTCCCGACCAGCGCGGGGATCAGGTCCTGGTGGTCCGGCAGCCATTGCAGCGTGGCGTTGGTGAAGACCAGGTCCGGCGCGACGGCCGGGGCCCAGTCCTCGACCCCCGACAGGACCCAGTCGACCCGGGCGTCGCGCTTCTTCGCCTTGGCCAGCATCTCGGGGCTGGAGTCGAGGCCGTGGACGTTGGCCTGCGGATGACGGGCGGCCAGCAGGGCGGCGTGCTCGCCGGTGCCGCAGCCGAGGTCCCAGATCTCGCGGTACTCGCGCTGGGGCAACTGGACCATCAGGTCCAGGGCCGGCCGGTCGCGATAGGTCTTGTAGCGCTCGTAGACGACGGGATCCCAACTCGGCATGACGCGCTTTCCTACCTCCGTCTTGAATCCCACGCTCATCGTGCATTCATGCACGGACGTGCATAGGACCACCATGACCAACTTGACCTTCCAGAGCCTCCGCGCCCTCGCCCCGCTGATCGCGGCCGGCCTGCTCGCCGCGCCCGCCGTGGCCCAGACGCCGACGGCGACGATCGAGCCCGGCTGGTGGGAAAGCACCAACACCGCCTCGATGGTCATCAGCAAGACCGAGCGTGAGCGCCGCTGCATCACGCCCGAGGACGTCGACAAGATCCTCAACGGCCGGATCAACCGCCACTACACCTGCACCTATCCGGAGAAGCGGGTCGCCGACGGCAAGATGTACTTCAAGGGGACCTGCGTGGATAAGCGCGGCCGCCAGGTGAACGTCACCGCCACCGGCGCCTATTCGCCGACCGCCTTCAACCTCGACGCCAAGCTGTCGGGCCGCTACGGCGGCATCCCGATCTCGGCCACCGCCAGCACTTCGGCCAAGCGGCTCGGAGACAGCTGCCCGGCCAAGGTGCAGAAACTGAAGTAGGGGGTTTGCGTCCTTGCGGAACGGACCCATATTGGAGGTCCTGTTCAACAGCTGAAAGGAGGTGACCACGTGTCTCATCGTATGAGCCCTCGGTCGCAACGCATGACCTGGTCTTCCGCCAACGCGGGGGTCTGCGCCTGATCAGCGCGTAGCGTTATAGCCGCGACCGCGGCACGACGATGGAAAGGCCGCCGGGCGCCCGGCGGCCTTTCGCATGTCTGGGGAGGACGATAGGTTCGCCGCATGAAATTCGGTCCCGGCTGGCTAGACCCCTTCGAGCGCTCGCCCTCCTCCCTGCGCTTCGAGCTCGGCGGGGAGCTGTTCCCGAACCAGACCCAGCCGGTGGCCCGCTTCTCTCAGGCCTACGACCGGGCGCGCGCCGTCGCCGACCACGTCTTCGCCTCGTCGTCGCGCCTCGTCGGCGTGGTGCTATGGTTCGACGACGATGCAGGACTGGCGGGACAGCCGCGCCCTCCGGGGCTCGTTTCCCTGCGCGCCGCCGGTTTCGAGACCGGCGCTCCCATCGCGACCTGGGACGAGGTCCCGCCGTGGCTGAGGGATGTGGAGGACGAGGATGTCGCCGGCCACTGGGCCGCGTATGACCTGTCCCGCCGTGACCAGCGGGACGTCCTCCTCTGGTGCGCGATCAGCGACGAGATGTCGATCGGTCCCGACGCGGCGGTCACCAGCTACATCGTGGATCCCGACGCGAACTTGGCCCTCCACGTCTACGACGATCGTGGCATGGACCTCATCGGCCTGACACCGGACACGGTCAGGGACGCCTACGGTCGCTTCGACGGCTGGCTTCTGGACTACGACCGGCCCCGCATGCGCAGGATTTTCGAGACGTCGGCAGGCTGAGCCCGGCCCCGCTAGTGTTTCGTCACATGCTCGGGCTTGCCCTTGCGCGGCGTGTGGGCGAGCGCCTCCAGCTCCTTCTCGGTCATCGACTCGAGCATAGACTTCGATGCGCCCTTCAGCTTCGACTTGGGCGTGTCGCCGCGCTTGGCGGACAGGGCCGCGCCTGCGGCCTTCTGCTGGGCGGCGGACTTGGCGGGCATGGGGCTCTCCTTCCCGTGGGGACAGCCCAAGGCAAGGTAACGGCGGGCGCGCCCGGCCCGTTCCCGCTCAAAACCCGACGCAGGCCTGCCGCCGGACCAGCATCACCGCCTCCTGGCGGAAGCGGGTCTTGTAGGCGGCGCGGACGGCGTCGAGCCGGGCGGGCTCGTCCGACGCGCCGGACAGCACCAGCATCAAGGCCTTGCTGGGCTCGTGGACGACCGTCCCGCCCTCGCCGCGCCACTGGCCGGCGGCGTCGAGCACCGTCAGGCCGTCGGGAAAGCGCGGCGTGACCTCCTCGTCGAGGAACCGCCGCCAGTCGCCCTCGGAGACGCCCAGATCCGCGCCGATATTGCGGCCGAAGTAGAGCTCGGCCGTCTGACGCGATTGCAGGCCGGCGGGACAGGCTGAACCGCCCTGCCCCGTCGTCGCGCAGGCGCCGAGGAGGAGCAGCGCTGGCAAGACACAGGCAAAGCGCATCAGCGCACCATCTCGATGGCGATGCCGAGATCGACAACCGTCCAGGCCCGATCAGCGGTGACGGCCGTCGCGCCGCGCTGCTCGGCGAGCACCAGGCAGGCGCGATCCGCCAGAGACAGTCCCGCAGGAGCGGTGCGCCTGTGGAGCAGGCCCGTTCGTTGCGCCTGATCGAGATCGTAGTTCACCACATTGATGGCCAGGGTCGACCACAGCGCGAGCGCGTCGCGCTCGTCGTAACCCCGCTGCACGAGCTTGGCCGTCACCTCGGCGGCATTGACGGCCGACATATGGCTCCCGGCGATACGGGGCCCGACCGCCTCGCCGCCTGGTTCGCGGAACAGAAACGCCAGCAGCGCCGAGGAATCGAGCACGTCACTCACGCGCCGCTTCCGCGCGGCGCTCGGCGATCAGTTCGTCGACCACGTCTTCCTCGTTCGGCGCCAGCTTCGAGAGTTGGTCCTGCACGCGGCGCAAGGCCCGCTGCTGCGACGTGATGACGACGCCGTCCTCGGTATGTCGGAAGACCACCGCGTCCCCCTCCTCGAACCCGAAGGCCCGGAGCATCTCCACCGGAAGCTGAACGCCGTTGTCGGCCTGGACGTCGGCGAACCAGCGGCCATCGTCCAAGGGTCGCGCCGTGGAAGCGGCGGCGTCGACGCCCAGCAGGCCTGCCGCGGTCACCGCCCCACCGGTCGCCGCCTCGATCTTTCGGGCCAGCTCCGGCGAAGGACGCGACTTTCCCTGCGCGACGCGTGAAACCTGGGCGTGGGACGCGCCGACGCGGCGCGCGATCTCCGCCAGCGCGCCGCGCCTGTCTCGGGCAAGTTTACCGAGCGCGTTCATGCAAGAAAGATAGCCAATCTTGCATCATATGCAAGATTATCCCCCGACCAGCTCGCGGCCGATCAGGAAGCGGCGGATCTCGTTGGTGCCGGCGCCGATGTCGTAGAGCTTGGCGTCGCGCAGGTAGCGCTCGACCGGCCATTCGCGGGTGTAGCCCGCGCCGCCCAGGGCCTGGATGGCCTCCGCGGCGACCTTCATGGCGTTCTCGCTGGCCAGCAGGATGGCGCCGGCGGCGTCGAAACGGGTGGTCAGGCCGGCGTCGCAGGCCTTGGCCACGGCGTAGACATAGGCCCGGGCCGAGTTCAGCGCGACGTACATGTCGGCCACCTTGCCCTGCATCAGCTGGAAGGAGCCGATCGGCTTGCCGAACTGCTTGCGGTCGCGGACGTAGGGCAACACCACGTCCAGGCAGGCCTGCATGATGCCCAGCGGCCCGGCCGAGAGCACGGCGCGCTCGTAGTCGAGCCCGCTCATCAGCACCCCGACGCCGCCATTGAACGGCCCCATGATGTTCTCTTCGGGGACCTCGCAGTCCTCGAACACCAGCTCGGCGGTGTCCGAGCCGCGCATGCCCATCTTGTCGAGCTTCTTGGAGACGCTGAAGCCCTTCATCCCCTTCTCGATCAGGAAGGCGGTGATGCCGCGGCTGCCCTCGTCCGGGCAGGTCTTGGCGTAGACCACCAGGGTGTCGGCGTGGGGGGCGTTGGTGATCCAGAACTTGGTGCCGTTCAGGACGTAGACGTCGCCGCGCTTGTCGGCGCGCAGCTTCATCGAGACCACGTCCGAGCCGGAGCCGGCCTCGCTCATCGCCAGCGAGCCGACATGCTCGCCGCTGATCAGCTTGGGCAGGTAGCGCTGCTTCTGTTCGGGCGAGGCCCAGCGGCGGATCTGGTTGATGCAGAGGTTGGAGTGGGCGCCGTAGCTGAGGCCGATCGAGGCCGAGGCCCGGCTGACCTCCTCCATGGCCACGACGTGTTCGAGATAGCCCAGGCCCAGGCCGCCGAACTCTTCCTCGACGGTGATGCCGTGCAGGCCGAGGTCGCCCATCTCGGGCCACAGCTCGCGGGGGAAATGGTTGTCGCGGTCGATCTGGGCCGCCATCGGCGCGATGCGGTCGGCGGCGAATCGGGCGGTGGTTTCGCGAATGGCGTCGGCGGTCTCGCCGAGGCCGAATTCCATGGCAGGTCCGGTCATGCGCGGTGGATTAGCACGGAGGCTTCGCGGCGCCACGCACGATCATCCTTCCGGAAACGAGAACGCCCCGCGGGCTTCGCGGCCGCGGGGCGTCCGACCGGGCGGGGCCGGTCGCCGTCGGGCCTGAATCAGGCCCGCGGTTCTCTCTCGTCCTGATGCTCTTCGTCGTCTTCTATGGGGGCGTCGGCAAGGGTCTTAAGGAAAAAGTAAATCGTAAGTCCGACCAGCGCCATACCGATCAGCGATATCGCCATGCCAATAACGGGCGGTCCGGACAGGCCGTCGCCCGCCCGCGCGCCGATCGTCCAGTAGACGCCGCCGGCGAACAGGCCGAGGCCCGCCGCCGCCAGGGCGAACAGCGGCAGGCCGCGGATGCGCGCCGGCTCGGTCGGCGTGACCGCCAGAGCCGGGTCGAGGTCGCGGGCCAGGCTGGCGTACTCGTCCTCGCGCACCAGGCGGCGGACATAATCCTCGCTGACCAGGGCCTGGGTCGGGCCGCCGGCGGCGACGTCCCCGACGGCGACGTCGAACAGGCCGGGCGTGTCGTCGGCGATCGGCTCGGGCGCGTCGATCCGGAACGCGTCGCGCGGCGCGGTCTCGATGCTCGCCTCCGGCGCCGGGGTCAGGACGAAGTCCTGCGCCCCGCCCTCATGGACCACGAAGGCCGGCGGCGGCGGCGGCGGCGCGGCGGCGAAGGCCGGGCCGTCGGGGACGGTGATCGGCGGATGCTCCGGCTCCGCGGCCGGCGCCGGAGCGGAGACCTCCTGCGGCTCGTCCGGGAAGATCTGCGCCAGCTGCAGGTTCAGATTGGCCGCCGCCGTCTCGGTGGCCAGCGGACCGGGAACCGGAACGGGCGGCGCGATCGGCCGCGGCTGGACGGCGGCGTCGCGCTCGGCGACGACCTTGTTTCCCACGGTCGTGGTCACCACCGGCGTCGGGGTTTCGCGCGGCACGGCGTTGACCGCGTCGTAGTCGACCTTGGGCCGCAGGATCGGCGACGGCGCCGGCACCCAGCCGTTGGCCGGGGTCAGGAACAGGGTCTTCTCCGCCGATCGGCGGCGGACCAGGGCGTCGATGACGATCCGCTCGCCCTCGAAGTCGGCCTTGCGCCACATCTCCATGGCGCAGGCGGCCTGCAGCAGCTGTCCTTCGTTGACCCGGCGCAGCACGGAGGAACGACGGAAATTCTCCACCCCGACGTTGAAGGTGAAGGCGCAGAGGGCGTCGAACTGATTCTGGGTCAGCGGGGTGAAGACCTGCTCGTTCACCGCATGGGCGACGTTGATCAGGTCGTACATCAGCAGGGCCTCGGCGTCGGGCTCCGACACCTCGGCGCCCTCGCGCGCGGTCAGGGTATGGCCGTAGCCGATCGTCCAGCGTCCATCGGGAAGCTGGGCGGCCTTGCGACGATACCCCTCGAACGTCTTGATCAGTTCGATGGCGGCGCGGGAGACCTGTTGGCGGGGTTTCATCGGCCTTGGTGATCCGAATTGAGACAGCTAGGGCGTTGGTTCACCCCACTCCCGCAAGACGGGCGCCGCTTTCAATTCAGAGCAGAAGCACCCCGGCGAGACCGAGGAATGACAGGAAGCCCATGAAGTCGGTGGTGAAGGTCACGAACACCGACGAGGACACCGCCGGATCGCGATCCAGCTTGTCCAGGGTCAGGGGCACCAGGATGCCGGCCAGGGCGGCGACGAACAGGTTGATGATCAGGGCCAGGCCGATGGTCAGGCACAGCTTCCAGTCCTGGAACACCGCGAAGGTCGCCACGCCCATGATCACGGCCAGCACGCCGCCGTTGACCAGGCCCACGGCCATCTCGCGCAGCACGATACGGACGGCGTTGGCGGCGTTCAGCTCGCGGCTGGCCAAGGCGCGGACCGCCACGGCCAGGGTCTGGGTGCCGGCGTTGCCGCCCAGCGAGGCGACCACCGGCATCAGGATGGCCAGGGTGACCAGCTGGGCGATCTCCTCCTGGAAGGCGCCGATGACGCTGGCGGCGGTCGCCGCGGTCAAGGTGTTGACCACCAGCCACGGCAAGCGCGACCTGGCCACGTCCCAGACGCCGGCGTCGCGGCCCGCGTCGCTCACGCCGGCCAGGGCCAGGATGTCCTCCTCGCCCTCCTCCTGGATGACCCCGACGATGTCGTCGACGGTGATCTGGCCGACCAGCCGGCCGCCGGCGTCGACCACGGGCGCGCTGATCAGGTGGTACTTGTTGAAGGTGTAGCCGACCTCTTCCTGGTCCATGTCGACGGTGATCTCGGTCACCGGCTCCATGATCTCGGCCAGGCTGGTCTCGCGCTTGGCCCGCAGCAGGGTGCTGACCGGCGCCGCGCCGATCGGGCGATAGGCGGGGTCGACGATATAGACGTCGAAGAACAGCTCCGGCAGGTCGTCGCCGGCGTTGCGGACATGGTCGATGGTCTGGCCGACGGTCCAGAACTGCGGCGCGGCCAGCACCTCGCGCTGCATCAGGCGGCCGGCGGTCTCGTCTTCATAGGACAGCGAGGCTTCGACGGCGGCGCGGTCGTCGGCGTCCATGGCCGCCAGCACCTGGGCCCGCTTCTCGCCCTCCAGGTCGTCGACGACGTCGGCGGCGTCGTCCGAATCGAGCTCTTCCAGGGCCTTGGCCAGAGCGGTCGGATGGACGGTCTCCAGCACCTCCTCGCGGAGGTTGTCGTCCAGTTCCGAGATGACCTCGGCCAGGGTCTCCGAATCCAGGCAGGGCACGACTTCTTCGCGGTAGTCCGCCGTGAGGAAGCCCATCAGGTCGGCGACGTCTTCCGATCGCAGCGCCCCGACCAGCTCGCGCAGCCGTTCGGCGTCGCCGCGATCGGCCGCGTCGATCACCTTGCGCACATATTCGGGGTTCAGGGCGTAGTCGTCGCCAAGCGCGAGATCCTCGAGATCCTCGGGGGTCTCGTCGTGGTCCACGAAATGCTTGGAAGCGCGGGAAGGCTCCTCGTTCAGGTCGGCGTGTTCCCGGGTCATTTCGGGGCCTCCTGAACGAGAAGAGTTTCCTTAGAGCCCGTTAGAGCCCTGATTCACTGGTGCGGTCGAGAAGACTCGAACTTCCACTCCGGTTAGGGAACAGCGACCTCAACGCTGCGCGTCTACCAATTCCGCCACGACCGCTCGTGGTGAGGCGCGGGGGTTAGCAAAAGCCGTGCGCGAAGGGAAGAGGCAGTTTTGCCCTGCCCCGCTTCCCCTGTGGAAGAACAGACCATCCCCGCGACCAGGCTCAACGCCCCGCGCCGCCCTTGGACACCGCCGCATGGTCGATGCTGAAGGCCCGCGACATCCGCCACTGGCCGTCGGGGTCGAGCTTCCAGAGCAGCGAGAATCGGGCGCGGCCGACCAGCGACTCGGCGCCGGCGCCCTTGCGTTCGTAGAAGAGGTGCGTCCCCTCCTCCACCGCCCCGAAGCCGGGGATCGGGTAGACCTTCATCGACCCGGGAACCAGTTCGCGCCGCGAGCGCCAGGCGTCCGGGGCGAGCTTGGCCTGGCAGCTGCGGCGGTAGTCCTCGACGAAGACCGCCCGCGAGGCCATCCGGCCGCCCTTGTCATGGTAAAATTCCATGTCCGGCGTGACGAGGTCCGCCAGGGTCTGGGGCTCGCAGCGGTCGAACATCGTCCCGAACAGGGCCGCATCCCGCTCGGCGATGACCTTCTCGAGCACCGCCCCTTCCGGGATCTTCACGGCCTCGGCCGGAGCCGCGGCGAGCAGGAACAAGGACGACAGGGCGACGGAGAACATGCGCGGGCCTCCGCCGTCAGAGGCGACGGCGCGGGGAGCCTGTGCCTCGCCCTAGAAGATGTCCCGTGAATTCGGCGTCATGGCGAACCAGGAGCCAGGGACATGTTCGCGCAGCGTACGTGTCCCCCGAACGTGTAGGTCGGGGACACGCACCGCTTCGCGGAGCATGTCCCCTCGGCTACAGCCGGTCCCCTCGTCCCAGCGGGTCCGGCAGCGGCTCGTCGGCGCCGACGAACCGCAGGCTCACCGAGTTGATGCAGTAGCGCAGCCCCGTCGGCGGCGGGCCGTCGGGGAAGACGTGGCCCTGGTGACTGCCGCAGCGCGCGCAGACCGTCTCGATGCGGACCATGCCGTAGCTGGTGTCGCGGATCGCCCCGACATGGGTTTCGTCGAAGGGGGCGTAGAAGCTGGGCCAGCCGGTGCCGCTCTCGAACTTGGTCTCGAAGCGGAACAGCGGCAGGCCGCACAGCCGGCAGCAGTAGGCGCCCGGCCGTTTCTCGCCGAGCAGGCCGCCGCAGAACGGGGCCTCGGTGCCATGGTGCAGCAGGACGTCCGCCTCTTCCGGCGTCAGGTCGGCCTCCAGCCGCTGGCGCTCGGGTTCGGTGGGCGGGGTGAGGTCGAAACCGGAGGGCGATCGGGTCATGGACATAATCTAGGCTCCGCAGGCGTCCGGCGAAAGCCGGCGGCGACCAACAAGACCCAGACCGACATGACGAAGGCTTAAGTTGCTTTCCCCGCTCGCCTGCCGCCCAGTGGCGTCGACCGGGAGTTCCCTTGAACCGTACGCTCCACCCCCTGATCGCCGCCGCCGCGCTGCTGATCGCCGTCCAGGCCCAGGCGGCCTGCCTGCCCATCGAACGCGGCGACGGCGACACGCCGATCGTCCTGGCCAAGGTCGACGGCCAGGGCCCGTTCGCCTTCGTCCTCGACACCGCCGCCAGCGGCAGCACGGTCGACCCGGCCCTGGCCGAACAGCTGAAGGCGCCGCGCGACGCGGCGACCGAGACGGCCGAAGGCCTGGGCGGCCCGATGGACGTGCGCCTGCACCGCATCGCCAGTTTCCAGGCCGGGCCGGCCGCGATCCGCGATTTCACCGCCCCGGCGATTCCCGCCCCCGCCTTCGAGAGCCACCCGGTTCGCGGGCTGGCCGGAATCGACCTGTTCGGACAGTCGCTGGCGGTCTGGACCCCAAACGCGGCCTGCGTCGACCTGCGCGCCGCGGGCGCCGCGCCCGGCGACGGCTGGCGCCGGGTCGAGGCCAACTGGATCCGGCCCTGGAAGGTCATGCTGCCCATCCGTGTCGGCGAGGTCGAGGGCTGGGGCCTGCTCGACACCGGCGCGCAATGGACCGTGCTCAACCCGGCCTTCGCCGCCCGGCTGGGCCTGCAGGCCGGTTCGCCGCGCCTGAGGCCGGCCGGCGAGATCAGCGGCGTCGACGGCCGCCCCATGCCGCTGTCCGCGGCCGAGGTGTCCGCCGTATCCGTCGGCGCCTGGCGTTGGGACGCCAGGACGCTGCGGACCGGCGACCTGCCGGTGTTCGCCCGGCTGGGCGACCCGACCCAGCCCCTCGCGGTCATCGGCATCGACTGGCTGAAGGATGCGAGCTTCGCCGTCGACTATCGCGACGCTGTCGTCTGGCAGCGCTAGCCTTTCCCCGTCCCTAGAGAGGAACCGACATGATCATCACCACGACCCCGACCGTCGCCGAGCGCCCGACCGTCCAGACCCTGGGCGTCGTCGCCGGCGAGGCGATCATCGGCGCGCACATCTTCAAGGATCTGTTCGCCGGCATCCGCGACATCGTCGGCGGCCGGGCCGGCAGCTATGAGAACACCCTGCGCGAGGCGCGCGACACGGCCCAGCGCGAGATGATCGAAGCCGCCCAGGCCCTGGGCGCCGACGCGGTGGTCGGCGTCGACTTCGACTACGAGACCCTGGGCGCCGACAACGGCATGCTGATGGTCGCCGCCACCGGCACGGCGGTGAAACTGGGCTGATCCCGGACGGTCCGGCGTTCCGGAGACGGGGCGCCGGTTCCGCAGCGGAATGACGCCACGACGCGTCTTCCGGGACGTTGCCAAGACCGGCCAGGGCGTTTAACCCGCGCGGAAAGACTTATGCGCAAGGGACGTCGGGCGGCCTATGTTCTCGAAAATTCTGATCGCCAACCGGGGTGAAATCGCGGTGCGGGTCATCAAGACCTGCCGCCGGCTGGGGATCAAGACGGTGGTGGTCTACTCCGAGGCCGACGCCGACAGTCTGGCCGTCGAGATGGCCGACGAGTCGGTGTTCATCGGCCCCGCCCCCGCGGCCCAGTCCTACCTGGTCGCCGACAAGATCATCGAGGCCTGCAAACAGACCGGCGCCCAGGCGGTGCACCCGGGTTTCGGCTTCCTGTCCGAGAACGCCGGCTTCGCCCAGCGCTGCGCCGACGAGGGCGTCGTCTTCATCGGGCCGAACCCGGGCGCCATCCAGGCCATGGGCGACAAGATCGAGTCCAAGAAGTTCGCCGAGAAGGCCGGCGTGAGCTGCGTCCCCGGTCATATCGGCGAGATCGACGACACCGCCCACGCCGTCCGCATCTCCGAGGAGATCGGCTATCCGGTGATGATCAAGGCGTCGGCCGGCGGCGGCGGCAAGGGCATCCGCGTCGCCCACAATCGTCAGGACGTCGAGGAAGGCTTCCCGGCCGTCCGCGCCGAGGCCAAGGCCAGCTTCGGCGACGATCGGATCTTCATCGAGAAGTTCATCACCAGCCCGCGCCACATCGAGATCCAGGTGCTGGGCGACAAGCACGGCCACGTCGTGCACCTGTTCGAGCGCGAATGCTCGATCCAGCGCCGGAACCAGAAGGTCATCGAGGAAGCGCCGTCCCCGCTGCTCGACGAGAAGACCCGCGCCGAGATGGGCGCCCAGGCCGTCGCCCTGGCCCAGGCCGTCGGCTACGACAGCGCCGGCACCGTCGAGTTCGTCGCCGGCCAGGACAAGAGCTTCTACTTCCTGGAGATGAACACCCGCCTGCAGGTCGAGCATCCGGTCACCGAGCTGATCACCGGTCTGGACCTGGTCGAGCAGATGATCCGTTCGGCCTACGGCGAGCCGCTCGCGTTCAAGCAGGACGACCTGAAGATCAACGGCTGGGCCATCGAGAGCCGGATCTACGCCGAGGATCCCTACCGCAAGTTCCTGCCGTCGATCGGCCGCCTGGTCAGGTACGACCCGCCCGCCGAAGGCGAGCGGGAGACCTACAGGGTCCGCAACGACGCCGGCGTCCGCGAGGGCGACGAGATCTCGATGTACTACGACCCGATGATCTCCAAGCTCTGCACCTGGGCGCCGACCCGGATCGAGGCGATCGACGGCATGGCCCGCGCGCTGGAGGACTTCTACATCGAGGGCCTGGGCCAGAACGTGCCATTCCTGGCCGCGGTCATGGACCAGGAGCGCTTCCGCTCCGGCGCGCTGGCCACCAGCTACATCGCCGACGAGTTCCCCGAGGGCTTCGCCGGGACGGCGCCGACCGCCCTGCAGACCGACATCATGACCGCCGCGGGCGTGGCCATGCACCGCCTGCTCGCCGCCCGCGCCGGCGGCGCCCCGCGCCGCGAATGGACGGTGCTGGTGGGCCATGACAGCCGCGTGGTCGCGGTCGACGAGACCGACGGCGTGCTGAGCCTCTACCTCGCGGGCGAAGACCGCACCCTGACGCTGGACGACGTGGTCTGGCTGCCGGGCCGGCCGCAGTTCAAGGGCGCGCTGAACGGCGTTCCCTTCACCGTCGACGTGGCCCCGGCCGCCGAGGGCTTCGTGATCCGCCACCGCGCCGCCAAGCGCAAGGTGCTGGTCCTGACCGCCCGCTCGGCCGAGCTGCACGGCAAGCTGCCCGAGAAGGCGGCGGCCGACACCTCGAAGATGATCATCTCGCCGATGCCGGGCCTGATCGTCTCGATGGACGTCGAAGTCGGCCAGACGGTGCGCGAGGGCGAGATCGTCTGCGTCATCGAGGCGATGAAGATGCAGAACATCATCCGCGCCGAGAAGGAGGCCGTCGTGAAGACCGTCTCGGCCAAGGCCGGCGACAGCGTCGCCGCCGACGAGGTGCTGGTCGAGTTCGCCTAGAGGGCGGCCCCTCCGCCGGTTCGAGAATCCCTCCGAGGTCCTCTCGGAGGGATTTTTCGTTGATCCCTCATGACTTTCGCAGAACCGCGCGCTCGCCTAAATAGAACCGACTGTCCCCAGGGGACTCGGGAGCGACCATCGGCATGAACGGCCAGATCGACTGGGCGGAACTGTTCTTCTCGTCCACCGGCCGAACGGCCCGCGGACCCTTTCTGCTGGCGACGGCCGTGCTGATCGCCATCGCCGTGCTGTACGAGGCCGCGACCGGCCCGACGCTGCGCTGGTTCACCGGCTGGATCGTCTATCCCGGCCTGCTGTTCTCGGGTTGCTGCGTGCTCAGCAAGCGGCTGCACGACCGCGGCCGGTCGGGCTGGCTGGCGGCGATCATCGTCCTGGCCCTGATCGTCGCCTGGCCGGCGCCGAGCGGCTTCGTCGACTTCGCCTTCAGCCTGGTGATCCTGTGGGCCGCCGTCGAGCTGGGCGCCATCGCCGGCGAACAGGGCGCCAACCGCTTCGGCCCGCCGCCGGGCCGCGCCGTCCAGGCATAGCCTGGGCTAGTCTGACCGAGGGAGAGACCCAGACCATGCGCACTTTGCTCGCCGCCGTCCTCGCCGCCGCCGTCCTGGCGCCCGGCCTCGCCGCAGCCGCCGCCGACTCGCCCGAGACCGAGGCCGCCCTGGAGCCCGTCCGCGCCCATATGCGCGCCGAGAAGGGCGTGAAGTTCCGGAAGGTGAAGATCAACGCCGCCGGCGACGTCTGCGGCGTCTACAGCCAGGGCGGCGACCGCGACATCGAGTTCATGCTCAACAAGGCCACCGGCGTGATCTGGGTGGCCGAGGGGCCGCAGGAACCCCGCTCCGCGTTCAACTACGGCGACCCGTCGGTCCGCCGCAGCGACGACCGCGCCGACTACCAGGCCTGGAAGGCCTGCTCGAAGGGCTGATCGCGACCGGGGGCATGGTCGCGCAGCGGGCGCGCCCCCTTCCCTGTCAGATCGGCGGCGCGGTCTCGGCGACCTCGCCGAACACCCGGCGGAAGCTGGCCTTCAGCGCCGCATCGGCCTCGTCCATGGTCACCGGCAGGCCCAGGTCGACCAGGCTGGTCACCCCATGCTCGGTCACGCCGCAGGGCACGATGCCGCCGAAGTGGTCGAGGTCCGGCTCCACGTTGAAGCTGATTCCGTGGAAGCTGACCCAGCGGCGCAGCTTTACGCCCACGGCGGCGATCTTGTCCTCGCGCGACCAGCCGGGGCCCTTGCGCTCGACCCAGACGCCCACGCGGCCGTCGCGCAGCTCGCCGACGACGTTGAAGGTCGCCAGGGCCTCGATCACCCACCCCTCCAGCGCCGCGACGAAGGCGCGGACGTCCCGGGCCCGCCGGGTCAGGTCCAGCATGACATAGGCCACCCGCTGGCCGGGGCCGTGATAGGTGAACTGGCCCCCGCGGCCGCTCTCGAACACCGGGAACCGGTCCGGATCGACCAGGTCCGCCGGTTTGGCCGAGACCCCGGCCGTGTAGAGCGGCGGATGCTCCAGCAGCCAGACCAGCTCCCCCGCCCGCCCCTCGGCGATGGCGGCGGCGCGCGCCTCCATGGCGGCGACGGCCTCGGGATAGGGCACGGGCGCGGTCGACACCGCCCAGCCGGCCGGGACGGCGTCGGCGCGGCCGAAAATCGGCCCGTTGGCGTGTGCTGAATCGGAACTTAACGGCTGAGCAAGCATGGCGCCCCCAATGTGGCCCCTGGAGTTGGATTATGCGAGGGGCCGGGGCGCTTCCGTGAGTCAGGTCAAGGCCGTCAACGTCGAGATTTCCGTTGTCCTCGGGCGCTCGACGCTTCCGATGCAACAGCTGCTGCGCATGGGCCGGGGGGCGGTGATCCCGCTCGACGCCAAGGCCAGCGACGAGGTGTGGATCCTCGCCAACAACCATCCCGTCGCCCGCGGCGAGATCCAGATCAACGACGACAAGATCAGCATCGCCGTGACCCGGGCGGCCGACGTCTACGACTTCATGGCCGGCGGAACCAGCTAGCCGCCTCTCCCCTCCGCGTGACCGCCTTGGCGGGTCTCGGACGCCGTGCTAGCAGCGGCGCGGGGGGACTACCGATGACCGTGCTATCCGCCACGCTGGCGCTGAGCCTGCTGCTGCACGCCGGCGCATTGCAGGATGAAGCGGCCGCGATCGCCGCGCCGACGCCCGCTCCGGCCGCTTCGCCGGCCGCCCTGAAGGCGCCCGCCGGGACAGAGCTCCAGGTGGAGCTGATCGACCCTGTCAGCTCCGCGACCAGCAAGCTGGGGGATCGCTTCGCCATCCGCCTGGCCGAGGCCGTCGTCATCGACGGGATCGAGGTCGCGCCCGCCGGCGCGGTCGGCCAGGGCGAGGTCGTCGACGTGGCCAAGGCCGGCTTCGGCGGCAAGCAGGGCAAGCTGATCATCTCGGCGCGATACCTGGAGCTGAACGGCCGCCAGGCGCGCGTGCGCGGCATGTCGCTGATGGCCGCCGGCAAGAGCCGCGTCGACCTGGCGACCGGCGTCTGGCTAACGCCCTACGTCGGCGTGGCCGCCTACGCCATCCGGGGCGGCCAGATCGAGATCCCGGCCGGGACGCGGGCGATGGTCCGGCTGGCCGAGGACCTGGAATTCCAACGCAGCGCCGCTGCCGTGTCGGGGGAGACACCGAAATGAACAAGCTCATCAGCACGGCCGCCGGCCTGGTCCTGTCGCTGGCGCTCGGCGCCGCCGCCTTCGCCCAGGAGACGCCGCCCGCGCCGACTCCGGACGCCCCTGCCCCCGCCGCCGAGACGGCCGCGCCGGCGGTCGAACAGCCGACGCCGGAAGCTGCGCCCGCCGCCCCGGACACGCCCGCGGCCGGCGCCGTCGTGGCCAAGGGCAAGATCTACTTCTTCCGCCCGGGCCGCCTGCCCGGCGCCATCTACACCTACCACGTGGTCGAGACCGGCGACGACGGCAAGCCGGCCAAGGGCGCCGATCGCCTGGGCAGCCTGCCGAACGGCGGGGCCTTCGTCCTGGAGGTCGAGCCGGGCATCCACAGCTACAACATCACCGGACCGATGGCGGTCAACCTGGCCGAGGACCGCCTGCGGCTGGAGGTGGAGCCTGGCCAGACCTACTACGTCGAACAGACCGTGCGGATGGGGCTGGTCACCGGCGGCTTCCGCCTGGTGCCGGCCGACGAGGCCCGCTTCGTCAAGTCGAAGGTCAAGCTGAAGGCCGCCGCCGCCGAGTAACGCGCCGCCCAGGCCGGACGGGATCAGGGGGCGCGCGCCGCGAGGCGCCGCCCCTTTTTCATGGCCGCCTCGATCCGGGCTCGCGGGTCTGCTCAGCGTATTCGGCCTTGAGCGCCAGCCACTCACCATGAAGCCGCCGGCTGAGCTCTCCATAGCGCGCATCCGACAGCTTGCCGTTCCTGTAGGCGGTCTTCACCAGCAGAACCCGGTTCAGGAGCCGCTCCATGCCGAGCAGACGGCGCTCGACGCCGGCGGTCAGGCGTTCGGTCTCCTCGGCGCGTTCCTGGGCGACGGCCCGCGCCCGGGCGGCGCGGCTGAGACGGGGTCGGGTCATGGCGATCTCCTCCAGGGGGACATGCACCCGAAGGGTGCGTGTCCCCGCTTGGGCGCGCGCAGATAGGGGACACGCGCCGCGTCGCGGAACATGTCCCCGGTCGGAACCGGCTGGGGAGGTGGTGCGGAGCGCTCCGGTCTGACCCGGATGTCTGTTGGGTACGCTTTGTCAGAATGATCAGGCCTTGCGCTCCGCGAGGTCCGTCTGATCGGGAGCGACGGTAGGCAGCCCTGTTCGGGCTTAGCCGTTCTGCCCCCGGCGGGCGGGCGACGCGGGTACTGGCGCGTCGTCCCGGATGCGCGAGTAACCCCCTCGCGCCTGGCCCCGCTCGGACCCCGGCCCGTCGCCGCAAGAGCACCTGCGCATGCGCCCTCCCCGTGCGACGGGATGAGATGAGTATGGAACGGGTTTCGAGGCCGGGGATAAGGTCCCATCTATCCCCGCATTTTCACCCGGAAAGCCCAACAAAATCAGCGGAGGGCTCCGCGGATATCCCCGGGGACATGCTCCCGCAGGGTGCGTGTCCCCGCGCGCGTCGGCCTCGGGGGCACGCACCGTTTCGCGGAGCATGTCCCCAAACGAAAAGGGCGCCCGCCTTTCGACGAACGCCCTGATCCTCGACCCAGGCCCCGCCGCTAGAGCGGGATGTTGTCGTGCTTCTTCCAGGGGTTTTCCAACTCCTTGCCGCGCAGGCTCTTCAGCGCGCGGGCGATGCGGCGGCGGGTGCCGTGGGGCATGATCACGTCGTCGATGTAGCCGCGGCTGGCGGCCACGAACGGGTTGGCGAAACGCTCCTTGTACTCGGCCTCGCGGGCGGCCAGGGCCTCGGGGTCCTTGGCCTCGGCGCGGAAGATGATCTCCACCGCCCCCTTGGCGCCCATGACCGCGATCTCGGCGGTCGGCCAGGCGTAGTTGACGTCGCCGCGCAGGTGTTTGGAGCTCATGACGTCATAGGCGCCGCCATAGGCCTTGCGGGTGATGACGGTGATCTTGGGCACGGTGGCCTCGGCATAGGCGAACAGCAGCTTGGCGCCGTGCTTGATCAGGCCGCCGTACTCCTGTTTCGTCCCCGGCATGAAGCCCGGGACGTCGACGAAGGTCACCAGCGGGATGTTGAAGGCGTCGCAGAAGCGCACGAAGCGCGCGGCCTTGCGGCTGGAGTCGATGTCCAGCACGCCGGCCAGCACCTGCGGCTGGTTGGCCACCACCCCGACGGTCTCGCCGTCGATCCGGCCGAAACCGCAGATGATGTTCTTGGCCCACTCCGAGGAGATCTCGAAGAAGTCGGCCTCGTCCACGACCTTCAGGATCAATTCCTTCATGTCGTAGGGCTTGTTCGGGTTGGCCGGGACCAGGGTGTCCAGGCTGCGCTCGTCGCGCGAGGCGTCGTCGAAGCTTTCGCGGATCGGCGAACGCTCGCGGTTCGAGGACGGCAGGAAGTCGACCAGGCGGCGGACCTGGGTCATCGCCTCCAGGTCGTTCTCGAACGCGCCCTCGGCCACGCCCGACTTGGCGGCGTGGACCTTGGCCCCGCCCAGCTCCTCGGCGGTGACGATCTCGTTGGTGACGGTCTTCACCACGTCCGGGCCGGTCACGAACATGTAGCTCGTGTCCTTCACCATGAAGATGAAGTCGGTCATGGCCGGCGAATAGACGTCGCCGCCAGCGCAGGGGCCCATGATCACGCTGATCTGCGGCACCACGCCCGAGGCCAGGACGTTCTCGAGGAAGATGTCGGCGTAGCCGGCCAGGCTGTCGACGCCCTCCTGGATGCGGGCCCCGCCCGCGTCGAACAGGCCGATGATCGGCGCGCCGACCTTCATGGCCTGGCGCTGGATCTTCACGATCTTCTGGGCGTGGGCGTTGCTCAGCGAGCCGCCGAAGACGGTGAAGTCCTTGGAGAAGACATAGACCACCTTGCCGTTGATCGTGCCCCAGCCGGTGACGACGCCGTCGCCGGGGACGCGCTGGTCCTGCATGCCGAAGTCGTGGCTGCGGTGCTCGACGAACATGTCGAACTCCTCGAAGGAGCCTTCGTCGAGAAGCAGGTCGATGCGCTCGCGCGCCGTCAGCTTGCCCTTGGCGTGCTGGCTGGCGATGCGCTTCTCGCCGCCGCCGGTCCGCGCCGCCTCACGCCGCTTCTCGAGCTCTTCCAGGATATGCTGCACGCCGGGGTCCCCTTCATAAAGCTGGGCACGGGTTAATGCCGTGACGGGGGCGTGACAAGGAAAAGAACGCCGCCGCGACGGCTGATCGCGCCTCACCTAGCGGCAGGTTTTCCCTGCGTAAGCAGCGGGTTGCGCCTCACCGCGGCGCGTTCGCCAGCCCGGCCAGCCGCTGCAGCTCGGCGACATGGGCGGTGAAGGCGTTCAGGCCCTTCACCGTCAGGGCCAGCCAGGTCCGCTGGCGTCCGCCGGCCGTCGCCTTGCGGACGGTCAGGTAGCCGGCCTCTTCCAGCTGCTTCACATGTTTCGACAGCACCGAGTCGGACACCCCGACCGCGTCGCGGACCACGGCGAACTCCGCCTCCAGGGTCGCGGCCAGGACGCCGCAGATCTGCAGCCGCGCCGGCGCATGGATCACCGGATCGAGCGCCGCCTCGCCGCTCACGCCCCGGCCCTCATCTCCGCGCGGTAGACCTTGAGCCACAGGCGCGAGGCGGCCAGGGCCGCGACCGCCGCGATCGGGGCCAGGTACAGGGCGACCTCCGGCATGTCGAAGGTCCGGCGCGCGACCAGGCCGGCCACGATGGCCCCCGCGGAGATCACGCCCACGCCGATCGCCACCCAGCGGGCCCGGCGCGAGCCCAGGCCGGTCAGCATCATGCCTTTGCGCGCCTGCCAGCGCCGCAGCATCAGGCCCAGCACGACCGCCGAGCCGATCAGCAGCACGGCGTCGAACGGCCGTGGCGCGGCCTGGCTGGCCACCATCACCCCGACCAGGACCGCGTAGGTCAGGTCGTAGGCCCAGGAGCCTTCCGCCACGCGGTCGGCGATCGCCTCGCGCGCGCCGCGCAGGGCCTCGAGCGCCTCGGCCGGGGATGAATTCTGTTCGCTGGGATCGGTCATTTCGCCATCACTTTCCATACTGGAAAA